>JBBQDW010000022.1:0-22747 GCA_038320085.1 Candidatus Humimicrobiales bacterium | reverse complement strand
GACAGACAACCATTCCTGCAGCATCTATCAAAACCCTGCCAGCCGCATCCACTGAAACCCTGCCAGCCGCATCCACTGAAACGTCATTACCTATTTTTTCCTTTTTACTGCCGTGGACCCGGCCGAAAGTCTCAATATCTTCGACCTGTAAACCCCTGCCTATCGATTTTATTATCCCGTTTTCTATCTCTATGTCAGCTTCATGTTCATAAGCATTTCCGGGGGAAATTATTTTGGCATTCCTTATCATAAGGTTTTTAATTTCCAAATGCTTTTTGTCAGCAAAAAATCTGTTACTGTCCATTTATATTAATTCCATATTTAACCTGTTGTTAAAACTAAATATATCAGCGCCATCCTGGTTGCAACCCCGTTTCTTACCTGTTCATTTATCTTTATTTTTCCCTTAAGAAGATCCTCCGAGTTCATGACCGCTTCACTTATTTCAATGCCCCGGTTGACCGGTCCGGGATGCATTACAAGCGAGCCTTCCTTCATGCTTTGCATTCTTTTAAGGTCCAACCCCAGAAACCTGTTATATTCATTTATTGAGGGATAATATTTCCGGTCCTGCCTTTCAAACTGCATTCTCAGCATGTATAGCACATCTGCAGTCTCAATAATGTCGTCTATCTTGCTGCATACACGGACATCAAAATAATCAAGGTTTTCCGGCAGAAGCATGGATGACGAAACAAGTGTTACATTCATACCCATTTTTTTAAACAAGAGTATATCGGATCTTGCCACCCGGCTGTTTAAAATATCACCGACAATTGCCACTTCCAAATCTTTAAAATCCCCAAATGCTTTTTTTATTGTATACATATCAAGAAGGGCCTGAGTGGGATGCTGGTGTTTTCCATCTCCTGCGTTTATTATCGGTAACCCTGTATTGCGTGAAATAAAATCCATGACTCCGCTGTCTGAGTGCCTGATGACAAGCAAATCCACTATCATTGACTGGATAGTCTTGATAGTATCAATTATGGATTCTCCCTTTTTCATGCTGCTGGAAGATGAAGTAAAATTTATAATGTCCGCATTCAGTCTCTTTGCAGCAAGCTCAAACGAAATCCTCGTCCTGGTGCTTGATTCAAAGAAAAGGTTTAATATTGTCTTACCCCTAAGCGCCGGTACTTTTTTTAAGTCTCTTTCAAGGACCTCATTGAAAGTATCGGCATTCTCAAGAATCAAACCAATATCATCAACAGAAAGATCCGCTATATCTATAATGTTTTTTACACTTAACATGGCAAACAACCTTCTTTATTTTTTAAAGCCTCTATCCCTCCAAAACATCAGATTCGTTTGGAAACAAGATACAATTTAAATATATATGCTTTGCAAATTACTCTGCAAACCAATACTGCTTTAGAACACTAATCCGGGCACTCAATCCGGCAGCTTTATAGATCTTTTCCGGTTTCCAGTATTGATACGCTGTCGGCGCTGTCTGTCTCAGATAAACAGACTTCGATAAAACTACTCCGGGCAGTAGGGATGTTTTTCCCGACATAATCCGCCCTTATGGGCAGCTCCCTGTGCCCCCTGTCTACTAAAACCACAAGCTGTATTGTCTTTGGCCTTCCAAAGTCTATCAATGCATCGAGGGCGGCGCGAATGGTGCGCCCGGTAAAAAGGACATCGTCTACAAGGATTACGTCCTTTCCATCTATTTCAAAAGAAATATCAGTTACCCCGACTTTTGGCTTTACTCTTTTTGCATAGTCGTCGCGGTAAAAAGTTATGTCCAGCTTACCGATATTTGCATCAATCCCTTCGAGGGATTTGATATTTTTGGCTACCCTCTGCGCCAGAGGAACGCCTCTTTTCTGGATGCCGATAAAACAAAGGTTTCCTGAGCCCCTGTTTCTTTCAAGGATCTCATGAGAAATCCTTTTTATTATCCTCTCGATATCTATACTATTTAGAATAAGCGCTTTTTGCATAATGATTTATATCTTTTAATATTTTATAAATACTTATGTACTTAACTCAACAAACCCCGATATCTTGTGTGATATGCCCCTTAGGCACCCCTGTATATAGTAGCCTGGTGAGCTGGGTCAATAAGCAATTTTATAATTAAACCTCAGTAATTAAATCTTTATAAAATAAAATCAACATTTTCAAGCAAAGGCATTTGGATGTTACCCCGATAAACATGTTTACCTGCTTTCACAGGTATTTGCATTTTATCCCGACACACCTGTTTACCTGCTTACGCGATAAAATTTACCTTTGCTTACGCGGTAAAATAAAAAAACCCTCTTACAATCAATATAAGAAGGCTTCCGCATATGCTGCTATTCCATTATGAGTTATAAATACTTTTTCCAAAAAATTTCTCCTTTATAGCCTCTCCGGACTATTTTAAAGGGCCGTTAACCGCCAACTATCAGTAACAGCAACTACCAATATTTTACGTTATTAAATTTTTATACCGAAGATAATATAAGGAATTTTAAATAAAATTTCAAGTTATTTTTAAAATTAAATTATTTTTTTAAATTTATTATGATACTAATCTAAAGTTCAGCTCTTTCTACCTTTCTTTGCATTTTGGACAACGCTTATTTAACTCTTTTATATTAGCTTCGATGTCAATTTCACCATATTTAAAATTTTTAAAGAAATCAATTTCAGCTAATGGACTTTTATGTTTCATATTTCTGAAAATCATTTCATCTGCCAAGTCATCATGTCTTTTTTTTATTAAGTTTGTACAAACCAGCTTATTTTCATAATATCCTTTTAAACTGATTCCCTTTTTAATACAGCCAGCAAACATATGCATTTCCAAGTGCTCACCCAATAGATGTTGATTGCATAGCTTTTTTGTATCAACGCCCCACATTCTCAACTAAAATCTCCAACCTCTCATATGTTCAATTAGAAAAAATACCCCCTTCTCATTTCCCATGATAGTATTTTTTTCCTCTTTATTTTGTTGTTATCTATTATTTTTAAATACCTTACCCTTCTATGGAAAATCCTATAAACTGCAATAGAATTAACTTGACTTAAATATAACAATATAATTAATAATTTCAAATCAAATTAGATAATCTTGCTCATGTTCCATTAGCAGCAATCACGCTGGTAAAAACTTTTGATTTTGAATATCTTAAAATTTCAAAAATGCAAGTTGCCTTTTAATTTTATTTTTCGTAATTATTATATAAAATTTATTATATAAAATTATGCTTTTTATATTATTACTATTAAAATAGTAGTGTATAATAAGATAAAATAATTTACTCTATTTTTATTTTTTTAAAAAACAATATTTTAAAATTAAAGGAAGTTATTTATGAGATTATCAACCAGAAGCAGGTATGGAACACGGCTTATACTGGAGCTCGCATTAAAGTATAACCAGGGTCCGGTTTACCTGAAAGAAATAAGCACCTCGCAGGAGCTTTCATTAAAATATTTGGGCCAGCTTATAATACCTTTAAAAATTGCAGGTATAGTAAAGTCTTCCAGGGGCGCCCATGGCGGATACTTTCTTGCAAAAAGCCCGGACGAGATAAAATTAAGTGAAGTAATAAGAGCGCTTGAGGGCCCGGTTTACCTGGTTGAATGCCTGGAAAACCCGGATATTTGCGGCAGGCAAAAGGACTGTGTTACAAGGTTTTTCTGGAATGAAATAAATGAAGTGTTCCATAAATCACTTGAAAGCATCACTGTAGGTAACATGGTTGGAAAATATCATAAATTAAACCCGGCCTGACAGAACAGCAACCTTTTTATGGGCGGTAAAGTTTTCCTTAAAAAGACTCCCCAGAATACTGATTGTAAATTTTGAGTTTTAATCCTTATTAAAGATTTGGCACTGAATATTGAATTCCCATATTTTGTATAATAAATTTCTAAATTCTGCGTACTAAATTTCTTGATTTTTATAGCCTGATACGTGCATAATATATAATTTATTAAAAGCTATATAAATTATTAACATTGTCTGTTAATATATAAAAATTTGTATTTTGCTTGAAGCAAAAAAAGTAATCAGGGTAAAAAAGCAAATAGAAAGATTATAAAAAACTGTAGAAAGGGAAAAAAACAAAGGTGATAAAAGTGAGTAAAAAAGTAAAGGCATTAGTAATTGCTACTATGTCAATCGTAATATTGTCATTTGCCTTAATGATTCCGGGTGTTATAGCGGCAGCGGACACAACGACGACTGATACCACAACTGAGGCCACAGCAGTAGAAACTACTGCTATTCCGGCTGAACTTAATATCAATGTTATTTATCCAAAATTAAGCTCCAAAGCAGGGGCAAATTTTGAGTTCAAATTCGACCTCGTATATACCGGAACAGAGGAAGCAACATTTGATATAGTTTCAGAAGCGCCGACCAAAGACTGGTTTGTGGTTGTTTCACCAACTTATGAAGACAAACAGATCTCAGCTGTAAAACTTACACCGGGCAAGACTGAAAGTTTAAAACTGATAGTTATGCAGCCGGTTAACACGGACCTCCAGGAAGCCGGAGATTATAAAATAAAGGTCAAAGTATCGAATGCTGACCTTAAGCTTGATTCAGAATTTGAATTTTTAGCGACTGTTACAGCTACGTATTCAGTAGGCTTTACTCCAAAGTATGGTGTATTAAACACAAATGCTGTATCCGGGAAAAACAACCCGTTTGTATTTGTTTTAACAAACAGCGGATCCGGGGATCTTAACAATATTACTTTCAAAGCTGATGCTCCTCAAAAATGGATCGTAAAATTCGACCCTGAAAAAATTGAGACTATGAAAGCAGCTGAAACAAAGGATATAAAAGTAACCATAACTCCTCCGGATAAAACTATCGCAGGTGACTACATGCTTAATTTTTCAATAAACAGTGCCGACGCTTCAAAGAGTGCCGACTTAAGAGTCACTGTAGAAACTCCGTCTATCTGGGGCTGGGTAGGCATTGGAATAATAGTCTTAGTTGTTATTGGTGTTGCTGTAATATTTGCAAGATTAGGAAGAAGATAAATATGAACGATGTAATGAACAAACCAATTATCATTGCAGAAAATTTAACCAAGCAATATAGCGGAAAGACTGTGGTCAATAAATTGAACCTGACCATAAATGAAGGGGAAATATTCGGGTTACTTGGCCCAAACGGTGCAGGAAAATCAACAATAATCCTTATGCTGCTCGGATTGACTGAACCGGCTTCCGGATCAGTCAGGGTAGCCGGTTTTAATTCCACCAAGGAACCGATAAGGGTAAAAAGAGTAACCGGTTATCTGCCTGAAAGGCTTGGTTTTTATGAGGATATGACGGCAAGGCAAAACTTAAGGTATACTGCAGACTTAAACAGTGTCGCTTCATCAGAAGTTGAGGCAAGGATCCGGGAATCACTGGAAATAGTCGGGCTGGAGAAGAATAAGAACCATCTTGTTGCAACTTTTTCCAAAGGTATGAAGAAAAGGCTTGGAATTGCAGATGTACTTATAAAAAAACCCAGGCTTGCAATACTTGATGAGCCCACTGAGGGCCTGGATATAAAAATTGCCAACCAGATCCTTGACAATATTCTTATCTTAAATAAGGAAAAGAATATTACTTTTTTGATTTCTTCGCATCAGTTAAATCTTATTCAAAAGATTTGTTCCAGGGTGGGAATAATGTCCAAAGGTAACCTGATTGGTGAGGGTAATATTGACAGCCTGGACAGGGGCCTTTTCAGCGCCGGAAAATACAGGATAGAGATTGAATTATCTACAGTTGATCCGTCTATTATTGAGAAAATAAAAACAATTGATACAGTAGTAGAAGTTTCAGAAAAAGATAATGTAATAGAAATACTAAGCGGTGAAGATGTGAGGCCCCAGGTCTCCAGACTGGTAATAGATAACAATCTTCTGCTTATCAGGATGGTAATCAAGGATTCTTCATTGGAAGATATATATTTGAAATATTTTAAAGAGGAGTAAAATGAAAGGCGCTTTAACAGTATTCAGAAAAGAAATAGGAGACTATTTCAGCAGCAAGATTTTCATTATTCTGCTCGCCCTAATATATATTGCAGGACTAGGTTTTGCTTATCTTTCAATCCAGGCCATTAAATCAGCGCCAATGAGCACCGACCAGGCATTACTTGTAAAAGTTTTTATAGATGAAATGTTTTTCTTAAAGCTTTATACAGTCGGTGAAATAAATGCAATCATGACGTTTAACTTTGTCAGGTTTTTCGGCGCATTTATTCCTCTTATTGGCATAATGTTCGGATTTAATGCAATCAACAGTGAAAGAAATTCTGGGAATATAAGCAGAATACTTGCACAGCCTATATATAGAGACAGTTTGATTAATGGTAAATTTCTTGCAGGTATTACAACAATCAGTATTATGATATCAAGCATTGTGCTTATCGTAATGGGAATCGGCTTAAGGTCAATCGGCGTACCGCCAACATCAGAAGAAATCTTAAGGATATTTATTTTTATAATTATATGCGTTATATATGGTATCTTCTGGATGAGCCTGTCGATGCTTTTTTCGGTCTTGATGCGCAATGTCGCGGCAGCCATTCTTACTGCCATACCGATCTGGCTTTTCCTGACGTTCTTCTGGCCATTTTTATCACCGCAAATTGCAAACCGTGCTATACCTGTACCGGCCGGAGCAACACTTGCAACACAAATCAGTAATGTATCGCTGACAGTTGATTTGATGAGGATATCACCATTTATTTTATTCTATGAATCTACTGCAGCTGTAATGGATCCTACGCTGGGTCACTTGAGCATGAGGGTCACAGATAGTGATTTGTCAAGAATGATAGCCAGTCCACTGTCTATCAGCCAGAGTTTGGTTCAGATATGGCCGCAGCTTATTGCGATTTTGGCGCTTGCGATGATATGTTTCGCGATATCCTACATTGTCTTTATGAAGCAGGAGATAAGATCCACTTAAAGATTTTTGAGGATTTATTAGTAAAAGATTATTGATAAAAGTTTTTGTGGTTTATCAGTAAAAAATTATCGATAAAAGTTTTTGTGGTTTATCAGTAAAAAATTATCGATAAAATATTTCGTATTTTGTCAGTTCATTTGCAGATCTAAGACAGGTTAGTTTTCTTAACCGGCCTTCCTGGATTTGCAAGTGAACTGATTTTTTAATGCAATTATTTATCTGTAAGAAAATCAATCCTGCTGTGTCGTCGCTTCTTCTATCATACTTGTACCTGCACATACTTTGTCCAGGCTGTGAATGGATGCTCCATTCTGGATAACCACTCTTTCCACCTGTTCAAAATTTATATTATCACCTTCGCAGGTTATCTTGACATTCTCGACTTTCTGGTCCATCTCTACAAGAGAGATATCCACGCCGTCAATACCCTCAAGGTCTGCCAGTTGTGTTGCCAAATCCACCAGGTTTGGTGAATGAGGTTTTAACACATCCAGCACTATTCTTCTTAATTTTGCCAATTTATATCATCCTCTCCGGATTAAATTATATTTTATTCTTCTTCTCCGGATTAAATTATATTTTATTCTTCTTAAGTATTTCAAGACATTTTTTTAAATCATCTGCAAGCTCATCTTCAATCTCTATCTTTTTATTTGTATAGGGATGACAGAACGTTAATTTTTGTGCATGCAGAAACTGGCGTCTTAAACCCAAAACATTTGCCAGTTTTGCGCTGTCGCTGTTACCATAGCTAAGGTCACCTATTACCGGGTGGTCAATATAATTTAAGTGGACCCTGATCTGGTGAGTTCTGCCCGTTTTTGGATAAACCTTCAGCAATGTACATCCTTTAAAATTCTCCATGACTTCGAAGTCTGTAACGGCGCTTCTTCCGGAATCTATACAAACAGCCATTTTTTTTCTGTCTATCCTCGACCGGCCGACAGGTAAAGAGATCTTCCCGCTCTTTTCATTAAAACTTCCGGCAACAAGAGCGACATAAGTTTTTTCGACCTGCCGTTTTTTAAATAGCTCTGCCATCTTATATTGTGAAGTACAGTCTTTGGCAACAATAATAAGTCCTGATGTGTCTTTGTCAAGCCTGTGTACGATACCGGGGCGCATGCTGTCCTGACTATCCAGACAGTTGCCTGCACTATCCGGAAGACTTTCCATCCCACCAATACCGTCCAAACTATCTACCCCTTCCAGGCTATCTATATCTTCCAAGTTGCCCGCAACATTCCGGCTATCCATATCTTCCAAGTTGCCCATACCTTTCCGGCTGCCTGTACTGTCCGGAAGGCCGTCACCAGAACTGCCCGGACTGCTCAGGCTGCCCATACCATCCAAAATACCCATAGTGTCCATGCTGCCTGAAAAATTTTTAGCATGATTTTTAAGATGAAACAGTAACGCATTGACAAGTGTGTTTTCGTAGTTGCCCGGGGAAGGATGCACGGATATTCCTGCATCCTTTGAAATAATAAGATAATATTCATCCTGGTAGAGGATTTTTAGGGCCATTTCCTGAGGTTTTATATTACGAGGAAATTCGAGCGTATCCTGCTCTGTAAATTCTACAATATCGCCTGGGCTTAACCTATGGTTTTTATTGACATTTTTCTCATTTACCATTACCAGGGAACTCTCGATTAATTTCTGTAGATGACTTCTTGATTTATCCCTGAATTTCTCTGATAAAAAATTGTCTAGCCTTAAACCTGCAGATTCCGTTGGAACAATAATAAATTCTTTTTTACTGTTTTTCTGCATCAATTTTATTGTTTTCTTCTATGTCTATTTTACTTAACGGATCTTTTTTAAAAAATGTCCTTAAGATTATTATGATTATAATGCCAAAGCCAATTACAATAAAACTGTCTGCAACATTAAATACCGCAAAATATACTACATGAAACCAGTCTGTTACTTCACCCCAGATTATCCGGTCTATCAGGTTGCCTACTGCCCCGCCGAGAATAAAACCAAGGGAAATATTATAAAGAAAAGATTTTAAATCCAGTTTAATTTTCAATACGATAATCAATATTATTGCAATTATTGAAATGGCTATAAGAATGTTTGTCTTATTCTGGAAAAATCCAAAGGCGGCGCCGCTGTTGCTGATTTTAAGAATATAGATAAATTTCGGGATTATCTCTATCGGGAAAGTACCTGCCGGCTGGATGTTTACATAATATTTTGTATACTGGTCAAGCCCAAGAACCAAAAACCCTGCCAGAACAAAAAAAAGATTTAAAAGCCTGTTGGAAAATTTTTTTACCATTTTTTAAGAAATGCTCCCTTTGACTAATATGCCTAACCTCACATTTTTATTATTAACCTTGATTTCTTTAACAAACATTTGGCCCTCAAATTCCTGTGAAATCTCAAGGCTCAGGGTTTCGTGCTTGATGTAATCAGAATATTTTTCTATTATTTTCCAGTCGTCCGTGTCGCAGCCTATTGCTGTTTTAATAGTGTTTTCAATCTTGAAATCAGCCTCTTTTCTTAAGTTTTGTATATGGTGTACAAGTTCCCTGCTAAATCCTTCTTCCTCAAGCTCCGAAGTAAGAGTTGTCGGCATGCCTACAGTAAATTCCCCATCGCTTTCAACACCTATGTTTTCAAGATTTATGATTTCCACCAGGATTTCTTCGGGCAGAAGTTCTATCTGCTTACCGTTGATTATAAGGTTTACGATTTTCTCGTTCTTGACTTTTAAAGCAAGCTGTACAGGGACTTCTTTATCAAGCGCACTTTTTATTGCCGGAAGTATGGGGCCATACTTTGGACCTAAAAGTTTCAGGTTGGGCCTTATTTTATAAAGGACAAAATCTGAAAGATTGTCTGTTATCTCCAGCTCTTTGACATTAAGTTCTTCAAGAATAATATCTTTAAAATGGTTTACGGCTTCATTTTTACGGCCGTCTTTATCAAAATACACTTTTATTTCTGTAAGCGGCTGCCTTGTTTTTATATTCATCTTGCTTCTGACTGATCTTCCAAGACCGATGATCTTCCTTATGGCGCCCATTTTATAGCTTAGCTCTTCATCGATAAGCGTTAGGTCCGCTACAGGGTAGTCTTCAAGATGGACACTTTCAGTGCCCACTTTAAGGCTGCCTGTAAGATTTTTATATATCTCATCAGAAATAAACGGAATATACGGTGCAGACAGGTTTGAGACTGCAACAAGGCATTCATAAAGTGTCTTGTAGGCACTTATTTTTTCCCTGTCATTCTCTCCTTTCCAGAATCTGCGCCTGCTTCGCCTTACATACCAGTTTGAAAGGTCGTCAACAAAGGACTCTATCAGCCTTCCGCTTTCAGTAACGTTGTAATCATCCATCAGCTCTGTGACTTTTTTTATGGTCCTGTTAAGCTCAGAAATAATCCATCTGTCTATTTCCATCCTGTCTTTTACTTCAAGCTCATACCTGTAAGGATCGAAGTCATCGATATTTGCATATATGACAAAAAAAGAATAGATGTTCCAGAGAGTTAAAATAAATTTTCTAATGACTTCATCTACAGTTTTTACTGAAAAGTTTTTGGAGTTCCAGGGGGATACAACTGTAAAAAAATACCATCTCAGCGCATCAGCACCCTGTTTATTTAATATATCCCACGGTTTTACAACATTACCTTTTGACTTGCTCATCTTTTGGCCGCTCTCATCATTAATAAGGCCAAGGCACAATACGTTTTTGTAAGACGACTTGTTAAAGAGCAAGGTTGAAATTGTAAGCATCGTATAAAACCACCCTCTCGTCTGGTCAATGGCCTCGCATATAAAATCGGCAGGAAAACTTGACGCAAAGGTTTCCTTGTTCTCAAAAGGATAATGGTATTGCGCAAAAGGCATTGCGCCCGAGTCAAACCACACATCAATTACTTCAGGCGTCCTTACCATTTCTTCTCCGCATATATCACACTTTATTGTTATCCTGTCAACATATGGTTTGTGCAAATCCAAATCTTGGGGCACATTAATACCCCTTTCCCTTAACTCCTTAATGCTTCCAATACATGTTTTATGCCCGTTTGAATCAACCCATATAGGCAGAGGTGTCCCCCAGTATCTTTCGCGTGTCAGGGCCCAGTCTACGTTGTTTTCTAGCCAGTTTCCGAAACGTCCGTGCTTTATGTGCTCCGGATACCAGTTTACTTCTTCATTTGCTTTTAAAAGACTTTCCTTTATCGCGGATGTTTTAATGTACCAGCTCTTTTTTGCATAATATATAAGCTTTTTGTCGCATCTCCAGCAAAATGGATATGAATGCTCAAACTTCCATTTTTTAAAAAGCAGGCTGCGCTTCTTTAAATCTTCTATTATTAACGAATTGCTATCTTCTATCGAAAGTCCTGCAAAACTTTCCACTTCAGGTTTAAACTTTCCTTCTTCGTCGACCATCTGGACCACCGGGAGATTATTTATTCTTCCAACCTTCATGTCGTCTTCACCAAAAGCAGGCGCAATATGTACAATGCCGGTACCCTCTTTAGTGGAAACAAAGTCTCCGCCAATTATCTTAAAAGCATTCTTGTCATCTGTATATTTATAAACAGGGACATATTTTGAATTAATTATTTTACTTCCTTTAAACCTTGACACTATATTAACCTGGCAGTCTTTTTCAAAAACTGAATTTAAAAGATTTTCCGCAAGGATATATTTTTCGCTTAAATACTCCGCTTCCACATAATCCGCTGCAGCATTTACTGCGCAGGCAGCATTTGATATAAGCGTCCATGGGGTGGTCGTCCATACCAGCAAACAGGTATCCGGCCTGTCTGCGAGCGGGAATTTAAGTATCACCGAATAATCAGCAACATCTTTATAGCCCTGAGCAACTTCATGGGAGGACAGCGCTGTCCCGCATCTTGGGCAATAGGGCACTATTTTATAGTCTTCATATAAAAGATCTTTATTCCATATTGTTTTTAGTATCCACCATATCGACTCTATATAATAATTCTCGCATGTAAAATAGGCATTTTCCATATCCAGCCAAAATCCGATCCGTTCTGTCAGTTTTTTCCAGTGCTCTTCATATTTCATAACACTTTCTCTGCAGAGCCTGTTGAATTCTTCAATGCCTATCTTTTCAATTTCTTTTTTTGAATTAATGCCTATCTTTTTTTCTATTTCAAGTTCGACAGGCAGACCATGCGTATCCCATCCCGCTTTTCTGGGAACATGAAACCCCTTCATAGTCTTATATCGGGGGAAAATATCTTTAAATACCCTGGACAATACATGATGTACACCAGGCTCACCATTTGCAGTGGGCGGGCCCTCATAAAAAACAAATCCCGGTTTGCCTTTGGTTTTTTCCAGGGTTTTTTTAAAAATATTATTTTCTTTCCAGAAATCTAATATATTTTCTTCAAGCTTTACCAAATCTACATTGCTGTCAACCTTTTTGAACATAAGGAATTATTACCTCTTAAGTAAAATTGCAAAAAAAATTACTCATAGATTTTATATAATTAGAGTAATTTTGTGAAGTATTAATATTTTTTGTCATTTAAAAAATATAACCGTACTGATTATTAATAATTTTATAATAAATATTTTTAAGCAATAATCAAAAGTATTTTTCATGATTTTAAAAGCTCTGCAAACATGAGCGCTGATTTTGCTGCTTTCCCCTTATAGTGATTGTTAAAATAGACAAATACTTTTTTTGATTTTTCGCCTATATTCTTCATCCTTGGAATCCACTCAGCCAGTTCTTCCTGTTTGTACATGTAATCATATCGTTCAAATGCATTCTCATGTTCCCACCAGGACTGTTTGTTTCTGCCATGAAACCTGATATACCCGGTTTCAGATGTGCATATGTCAGTTGCAGGCAATAACCCCCAAAGCTGTGGTTCGTCGACATTGCAAAACCCGATATTTGAATCCTTTAGCAATGACAGAGCTTTTGTATCCAGCCAGCAGTTGTTCCTAAACTCCATGCATAAATCATATCCTTTGAAATCTTCACCGATTCTTGAAATATAATCCAAACTTATTTGTGATATTTTAAAACTATATGGAAATTGGAACAATATGCTTCCAAGCCGTGAATATTCGCTTAACGGTTTTAAGGATTCAATAAATTTTTTTGCATCTTCACCGGAATATATCCTTTGATGTGTGAAAATACTGCATGCCTTGACCGAAAAGACAAATCCTTGCATATCTTTTACTTTAGAGCAGATACTGCTTAAATTATAGCTGCCGGGCAAACAATAGTAAGTGAAATTCAATTCAACAGTATTAAAAAAATTTGAATAGTAATAAAGGTAATCTTTACTGCTTAAATCTGCCGGATAGAAGAAACTTTTCCAGTCCTGATAGCTATATCCCGATGTTCCAATAAAAACAGGCTTCACATTTTTTATAATTATATGAAACTTTCAATTTCAGCCAACATCTTATCTTTTGACATTGCGCCAACCATTTTTTTTACCATCTCGCCATTTTTAAATAAAAGAAGGGTAGGAATGCTCGAAATACTAAATTTTATGGAAATATTCCTGTTTTCGTCTACGTTTAATTTTCCTATCCTTAAAACATCTTTTTTTTCAACAAGGAGTTTTTCAAGTTCAGGTGCAACCATTCTGCACGGTCCGCACCATACGGCCCAAAAATCAACAAGAATGGGTGTTTCAGTTTTAGAAATCTCGCTTTCAAAATTCGAATCAGTTAATTCAATCATTCCTTCAGACATTATATTTCTCCTTTAAAATTAATATAATAAAAGTATTATTGACCCGGCATTGCCCCAGCGGTCGTTTTTATGATATTACCAAAGGTTAATTTTTTAGTCAATTACAAACTATGGTTTGCAGCAATTAATCATCTTTCCCTAATTTTACCCCAAACGTTGCTTAAATTAAGAATAATTTTACCATTAAAAAGCAAAACTGTAATTCTGCTGAGCAGTAGTGTGAAATTTCAAGCCAATTTTAAAAGAATTAGATAATTTTAAAAATCTATTCATATGATTGAAAATTTTTATTTTTAGCATTTTTCTTGTAGAATGGAAAAGATATATTTTTTACTAAATTTGAAAGAAGGGATAAAAAATGGCGATTTTTGGTATTATTTGTTTTATAGCGGGTATAGTAATTCTGGTTCTTGGTATTTTAGGCGCTTCTCCAGTTTTACTGACTGTAGGTATAGTTTTAGCAGTAGTTGGCTTCTTATTTTATATCTTCTCAGGTTTTAGAACTGTAAGGCCTACGCAGAGAGGTATAGTTGAAAGATTTGGTAAATATATGAGGACAAAAGAATCCGGCCTAACCTGGATAATTCCTTTATTTGAGAAGATGTATAAAGTAAATATTACTGAACAGATGGTAGATATCCCGCCTCAAATGGTTATAACCCAGGATAAATTAAATGCCGAAGTGGATGCAGTTATTTATTATAGGGTAAATGATGTTAAAGCAAGCATTTACAATGTTGATGATCACAGGTCACAGCTTACAAGCCTTGCCAGAACAACGCTGAGAGCAGTAATTGGTAACATGACACTGACTGATGCTAATGAAAATAGGTCTTCAATTAATCAAAAAGTCGAAATAGTTCTTGATAAGGAGACAGCAAGTTATGGTGTAGAAGTACTAAGGTGTGAAATCCAGAAAATAGAACCCCCTACAGATGTACAGGCATCTATGAATAATGTGGTAAAAGCCGAACAGGAAAAAATTGCAGCAATGGACTTTGCAACCGCAACAGAAACAAAAGCTGACGGTGAAAAAAGAGCTGAAATTAAAAAAGCCGAAGGAATAAAACAGGGATTGATACTGTCATCTGAAGGAAGGGCTGAAGCTATAAAAATCGTTGCCAATGCTGATGCAGATAGAATAAAAGTAGTTAATGAATCAGCGGATAAATATTTTGTTGGAAATGCACAGATTTTAAAAAAGCTTGAAACAGTTGAATCAGCTCTTAAGGAAAATGTTAAGTTTATTATTGATTCAGACAAAGTTTCAACTATTGTAACTGATGCTGCGGGCGTAACCCCAATTATAAAACAATAAAAACCGGGTGTAGGGAAATAAGCCTATAACATAGCAGCTCTGAAGAATGATTTTTTTACCTTATCACAAAATAACCCAATTAAAGAAAAACTTTACATGTTAAAATTTTTGGGAAGATTTATCTATGGAGTTATGATAACATAATTTTATAGTATTGCAGGGATTAACCTAGAAAGCCATAAACTCTTTGTGTTGTTGTCTCCTCTGACACAATAACTCTTACCAAATACCTTTGGATAATTTTTACATATTCTCTCAAGAAGCCGATATGAGATTGTAATCTCTCCCTCGAGATAATAATTTTGGCAGTTAATAGTTTAAAAATAAGTAATCTAAACCGGTATCAATATTTTAATTTATTGCTTATTGACCCAGCTCACCAGGCTACTATATACAGGGGTGCCTAAGGGGCATATCACACAAGATATCGGGGTTTGTTGAGTTAAGTACATAAGTATTTAATTTATTTTGCCGAATATAATCCGGTATTTAAAAATAAATATTAATATTTAATTGATAATAACCAATAATATGCTATAATAACAAATTATTACTTTTAGTATTTTATAATAATATGTTGTTAACGGAGTAAAAATGTACATATGTAAAAATTGCGGAAACAGCGAAAAATTTATTGGCTATGTGCAGGAAAAAGGAAAAGCTTTGATTTATCAGCACAACAACAGCGATGGCTCAGACACAAAGAATGATTTGACAAGCAATGGTTTAAAGTCAGGAAGTGATTTAACCAGCTATGGTTTAAACACGGGGGCTGATTTAACAAACCAGCCAAAAAGCAATGAAGTCTATACGGAACTTATTTCGGAAAACCTTTCGTGGGCCTACTTTCTTTCTGATAAAGACTGGAAAAGCAGCCTTAAACTAAAAAAATGTTACTATTGTCACTCCAGTGACATATCGCAGCTATAAAAATATTTCCCAATACCAGACACAAATAGCGGACTTTTACTGCCAAGTTTCCGGCCCTTTCGGCGCGACTTGCAGATGATGACCGGAAAGAGTACGCAGCTTTAAAATAAAAATCCTTCTTTTTTTGCAACAAGATTACTTGCTTTTAAGAGGGACTCAAACGTACCTGCGTCGGTCCACCATCCGTCGAGGACCGAATAGGTCATATTGCCTTTTTCAATAAAAATATTATTGACATCTGTTATTTCAAGTTCGCCTCTTCCGGATGGCTTCAGGGTTTTAATTATTTCAAATACGCTGTTATCGTAAAGGTATAATCCACAAACTGCAAAATTACTTTTGGGATTTTTTGGTTTCTCTTTAATATCAGTCACTTTGCCATCCCGTATTTCTGCCACGCCGAATCTTTCCGGATCAGGCACCTCTTTTAAGAAAATCCTTGCACCACTCCCCTGCTTTTCAAAAGCCTTTATGTCCTGTGTTATATCATCTTCTACAATGTTATCTCCCAGGACCACAAACACTTTTTCACCTTCTGCAAAATTTTCAGAAAGCCTTAATGCATCTGCTATGCCTCCCTCGCCTTCCTGGTATGTATAACTTATATCCTTAAGGCCGAATTCTTTGCCATTGCCCAATATCCTCAAAAAATCCCCTGCGTAATTCCCGCCCGTGACTATCATTATGTCTGTAAGTCCTGCATTTACCATAGTCAAAAGGGGATAATATATCATCGGTTTGTTAAATACCGGCAGCAGATGTTTGTTTGTTACTTTTGTGCATGGAAAAAGCCTTGAACCAAGCCCTCCGGCTAAAATTATACCTTTCATTTAAAAAACGCCTCCTTTATTTATTAAAGATAAAACAATTACAATTACTGCAAGAACTATGCAATAAATGGCAAAATAGTTTAAATTCCTTATTTTTGAAAATTTAAGTAAAAATTTTATTGCAAATAGCCCTGTCAGATATGCAAATACAAATCCTATCGCAATATTGAGTATAATGTGAAAATCCTGAGAAATGACTTCATTATACGATTTGTAAGTTTCCAGAAAAAACGCTCCGAATATTACGGGAATGGACATCAGCATTGAAAATCTTACGCACTCTTCCCTTTTTATACCGAATATCCTGGCAAAAGAAATTGTTGAACCTGACCTTGAGAGTCCCGGCAGGATAGCAATTGCCTGGCCGACCCCTATAACAGCTGCGCTGATATAATTAATCCCGCGAAATCTTAAATTAAGATTTTTGGATCCAGGATTAATCCCACCATCCTTTAAGACAGGATCAACCTCATTATCAGGTGCATCAGGAGGCGTACTTTTTTCATATTTCTTACCAAAATATTCTCCAAAAAATAATAATGCTGCAGTCACCAGCAAAAATATACCGACATACAGGGGTTTTGAAAAAAATCCTTCAATCTGGTCCTGCAGGAAATATCCGGCAACAGCAGCAGGAATTGTAGCAATGATTATAAACAGTGAAAGCTTGAAATAAGGGTTTGATTTTCTGGTGTTTTTACTGAACAGTCCCGTAAAAAATGCCTTAATAATACGGCCGATATCCCTGTAAAAGACAGTGACAAGAGACAGCAGCGTTGCAAAATGCAGGGCCACTGAGTAATAAACCGGGATATAGTCCCATTTAAATAAAAAGGGGATTAAAACAAGATGACCCGAACTGCTTATCGGAAAAAATTCCGCTATCCCCTGTACTATCCCCAAGACAATTGCTTTCAGTATTTCCAACACTGCCTCCTAAACTATCTTAACTTCCGCTAATTGCAATATCCCTGACATGCATCGAGGGACTTCCTATGTAACCTCCGGCAGGCATGAATTTTAAATTACTTCCAATTTCGGTCAAATTTTTGCAAAAACTTAAAATGTCTGTAGCAATGGTTACTTCTTTTACCGGGTAAGTAAGGCGGCCATTTTCAATCCATATCCCTTTGGCACCGACACTTATCTGGCCGGAAACAGGATTTGTTCCCGAGTGAAGTCCTATAATGTCCATTACGTAAAAACCTTTGTCTATTTTTTCCATTATTTTATTTTCAGGTACATCCGAAGGTTCAATATAGAAATTGGAAATCCCAATGTCCGGCGGGCCCTTATACGATGAGCGTGATGCATTACCCGTAGAAAGCCTTTTATCCTTCCTTGCCGTATAAGTATTATAAAGATAGGTCCTTAGCACTCCTTCTTCAAATACTGCGGTCCTGCCTTTTGGGACCCCTTCCCCGTCAAAAGGCCTTGAAGCAAGGCCATCAGGCATGATCCCGTCATCTATGATATTAAAATTTTGAGAAAATATTTTTTCGCCTATCCTGCCGGCAAGAAGGGATTTGCCTTTCTGGACAGAGTCAGCCATTATAACGCTGGCGATAATTCCAAGAAACTGGATTGATACCATAGGGTTAAGCATAAGATCGGCAACCTGTGATTTTACTTTTTTGGCCCCTAAAAGAGATATAGATCTTTTAACAGCCGTTTCAGCAATATCTTCAGTGTCAAGTTTTTGAGGTGTCCTTTCATAACCAAAATAATCCCCGGTAGAGACGTCTTCGCCCTCTCTTGATATCACACTGATATATAAAAATGCAGCTGAGGCTTTATAACTGTCTTCGAGGCCAAGAGAATTTAGAATAACCGTTTCAGAAACAGTGTCTTCGTAAATTAAGTTGCTTATCCCCTTTATTCTCTCATCCCTTTTTTTGGCAGCAAGCTCCAGTTCTTTTGATATTTTTATTTTATCCTCGATGCTAAAATCGGTAAATTCCGGAGCATAAAGTATATCCCTGTTAAAAGCCGTGCCCCCATGCATAAACTCAGTTTGCAGAGGCAGGTAATTATATTCTTCCCGGTTCGTGACTTTGGAATTCTCTATTGCTTTTTCTATGCAGGAATCAATTGCAAAGTCAGAAAGGTTGGATGTGTAAGCATAACCCATCCTTTGATCCCTAAAGACCCTAAAGCCAATGCCTTTTGTATCTGCAAATGAAAGATTTTCTATGTCTTCTTCAAAGATTTCTATTTCATTATGGGCAGAAGACGACCCGTATATTTCAAATTCACTGATATTTTTACTTTTTATCTTTAAAAAAGCATGTTTGCAAAAATCAATTATTTTTTCCACTTAGACTTCTGTACCTCCAACTGTTATCTTGTCAACCAGTATAGTCGGCTGTCCTACCTCATTAGTTATGGACTGTCCCGCCTTGCCGCAAAAACCCGGAGCAAAATCCAGGTCTTTTCCTATGGCTTCTATCCTGTTTAAAATATCGGGCCCATTGCCGATGAGGGTGGCCCCTTTTATTGGTTCCGCAATGGCTCCGTTTTTTATCAGGTAGCCTTCACTTATTCCAAAGACAAAATCACCTGTTGCAGTGTCCACCTGGCCGCCTGCAAATTCTTTTGCATAAATACCATTTTTTACAGAACTCATTATAGCATCGTTTTCATCGCTGCCGCACTCAATATAAGTATTAGACATCCTTGGCACAGGCAGGTCCCTGTAAGACTGCCTGCGGCCATTGCCAGTCTGCTTCATATTCATTTTGCATGCACTTTTATAATCAAATATATAGTTTTTTAAGATGCCTTTTTCTATCAGGATATTCTTTTGTGAAGGATGGCCCTCGCTGTCAAAGCCGTAAGAACCCCAGTGATATGGCATAGTCGAGTCGTCAACTGCCGTTAGAATACTGCTTGCAATTTTTTTGTTTAACTTATCCTTAAAAACTGAGGAATCTTTTATTATTGCATCAGCTTCAAGGCCATGTCCGCAGGCTTCATGAAATATCACTCCGCCAAACGCAGGGCCGATGACTACCGGAAAACTTCCAGCCGGGGCATTGACGGCGTCAAGCATTTTTATTGCAATCTTTGAGGCTTCAAGCGAAACAGCTTCAGGATTTTTTAAGTCAAAGATCTCATAACCCATTGTTTTGGCAAGAGACTTATACCCTGTCCTTACCTCATTTCCCTTTTTAGCAATAATACTCACTGCCAAAAAAACTTTTACTGAACTGTCGTTAATCAACAAGCCATTAGAATTTGCGATAAATACTGTATCATCTGCATCTGACAGGTTTGCTGATACCTGTATAATATATTTGCTGAAATTCCTTGCTTTCTCATTTGCAGCATCAAGAAGGATTTTTTTATTTTCTTGTGTCATCCCTGAAGGATATTTTTCTACTTTTGCATCATAGGGACTTTTATTTTCTGTCAAATCAAGGACTTTGTTTTTTGATGAACTGTCCACAGCCGAGCTTAAAATTTTTGCCGCATTTAGCAGGCTTTCATTGTCAATGGAATCTACATAAGCATAAAATGTGCTGTCTTTGTTTATAAGCCTTAACCCGCAGCCCAGTTCAAACCCGGAAGTGGAGTTCTCTATTTTTCCATCATCCAGCCTCATATTGTTAAGATTTCGCTTCTGTATAAAAACCTCTGAAAAATCTCCGCCGCTGCTTAACAATATATTAAGTATTTTCTTTGTTAATTTTTGATCCAGCATAGTATATTTTTTGGGTATGTTTATTTACTTTTGTTAAAAATAAAAAAATAGGAAACCCTTTTATCGGTGACCTATTTTTTTATCATAAAATACTAAAAAGTAACAGTAAACGATTTGCATTAAAGTTTAAATGTTATGACAGAAAGTCTTCTGTTTCTTTTGCGGCAGCCTTGCTTTCATCTACTATTTTTTTAATCTTTTTTGTGGTGATCTCAACTTTCTTTTTACTTTTTTCCAATAGCTCCCCGCCTGCTATTTTCAGTTCTTCAATCTTCTGTTTTCCTGCTTCAGTTAAATCCTTTGTTTTTTCCTTAACTTCTGAAAATCCTTCTTTGCTCATTTCAAGAAGCCTCTCGCCTTTTTCCACAAGTTCCTTTCTTGACTCCTTACCTGATTTAGGAGCAAACAGGATACCAAGTACGGCGCCTATGGCAAGACCTGCAAAAAGCGCTATTGCCACACTGCCTGAATAATTGCTTCTGCTGTTTTCAAAACTCATTTTTATACCCCCTGATTTTTATTCTTAACCTTGTCATTTTCCTCATACTGTTTTTCGATTTTGCCGCTATCTGATTTATTATCTTTATGAGCAGCTTTTCTTACACTGTCAGCAACTCCGGCACCCGCGCTTATAAGCTTTATAATCGGGTTTGTGATTATTATTCTTGCAAGCCTGATTATTTTTTCAAGCTGTTCAACTATCGAGCTTACACTTTGTGTTATTTCACTGATTGAACTTATTTCGCTGTTTAGGTGGCTCACTGTATTGTTTAACTTTTCAACCATAGGTATAAGGCTTATGCTTAATTTTTCTGCAAGAAACCTCGCCCGGTTTATAAGCCTGAAAAGCGGGACAGCCACTATTATCCCCACTATTGCAAAAGCTGAAATCAATATTATTGCGACAATTCCTGTTATTTCAATTGCTGACACTTCCACCTCTAAAATAATAAATTTTAATTAATGATAATACTTATGTACTTAACTCAACAAACCCCGATATCTTGTGTGGTATGCCCCTTAGGCACCCCTGTATATAGTAGCCTGGTGAGCTGGGTCAATAAGCAATAATAATATTTTAATTATAACGATTTCGTAAACCAATAATGATTTCGTAAACCATTTGTATTATTATATAAATTTTATTCCTTTTATTCAAAATTATATAAATTTTATTTCTATTATTCAAAAAATAATAATTCTAATCTATAATATTCAGGATATTTAAATAATTGTAAGACACTAAAGGAGAAAAATACAAAAAATGCATAATAATTTTAAAGAATATTCAGCTAAGAATGTAAAAAGGTCACGGTTTTTTACTTATTTCAGCATTGTTTCATTAAGTATAATAATTATTTTTGCCCTCGCTTTTCTGTCTGCAGGCTGTTCTTCCCTTCTTTCCCCGACAAGTGAGAAAATAGATATTGCGCAGGACGGCAGTGTTAGCCAGGAAGGCCAGAGTGACCAGGGAGGCGCATCACAGGAAACTGCTGCTGCCCAGGAAGAGGAAATAATTAATTCTATCGATTATACAAATGCTAAAATCGGTGCCGATATGGTTGGCGCAATCCCGACATTTTTGCTCACTAACAAAGATAATTTCATTAAAATTAAGATTACAAACACCAGTGATTTCGCATGGACATCTGAAGGGGATGGCGGAGTAGTTAGGATAGGTTATCATTACTACGGGCAGGATGTTGATTTTGTTGATTATGACAGGACAGCGCGTACCATGCTTCCGAAAGCAGTAAACCCCGGCGATACTGTAAGTGTGCTGGTACTTGTAAATGACATTAAAAATCCCGGAAATTATGTAATTCAGATAGACCCGGTACTTGAAAGAAATAAAAACCCTAATGATAATTTCTGGTTTTCTTCCAAAGGCATTACAATGGTTGAAGGACTGGCTTACTTTGGGGAATCGGATAGCTAAGGCATCGCCCACAGAGTTAAAACAAGGTTATATAAATTATTACTATATGATTATTTCTATATAATCTTGTTTTTTAAGACATAGACAGTTACTTTACCAGGTTTTGTTTTGCCAGATTGAGGTTCAGTCTTAAAAAGAGTATTTTGCATCTGAGCCGGTACCTTAATTTTTTCTTTTGACATTACAGGGGCGACTTTTAACCTGTTTAAATGGCCGAGATAGACAATATCCTTTTCACCGGGGTTTGCTGCCCTTAAGGATCTTGCGCTGGTTGACTTTTCCAAAGCATCAAGTATGTTAAATTCACTTAAGGAAGCGCATAGCACCAATTTTGCACAGTCACTGAATTCAAATGCATATGGC
>JBBQDW010000021.1:0-22949 GCA_038320085.1 Candidatus Humimicrobiales bacterium | reverse complement strand
GCCACGACTTTCTCAAGGGCCATTCCTTCAACACTCGTACCGTTGACTCCTTTTATAATATCTCCTGCTTTCAATCCTTCCTCGAACGCTGATGTCTCTTCTATGGTGTTTACGATGACCACCTCTTGTTTGTCATTAACTGTAACCACGATACCTATGCCGCTAGTGGTCCCGCTGTATGAATCCATTATTTTTGCATATTCATCTTTAGGAAAATACTCTGCATGTTTATCGTCCAGGCTTGCAATCATCCCCTCAATTGCAGAGGTAACAAGTTCCTGCCTGGTTTTTTTTGTTATTACATCTGCAGTAATATAATCTATGGTATCACTTATAGATTTGATTAAATCGTCAGGGTTGCCTGAGCTGCCGGATTGTACCTGTTGCCCCTGGCTGTCCTTTTGAGTTGTCCCTGTAACATCGCCGGTCAGCTTTGAAAAAATATTCTCTATTCCGGTAATATTAAATCCCAGCGCAAATCCGCCGGCAAAAATTATCACTGCCAGAAAAACGGATACAAATATTATTATAACCTTTTTAGTCATTACTTATTCTTCCTTATTCCTATAACCTTTTTAGTCATTACTTATTCTTCCTTATTTCTATAACCTTTTTAGTCATTACTTATTCTTCCTGCTTTCAACATAAAAATACCAACAAAAATCAAAAAACCGGATCTTGGTATGTAAACCTATTGCAGAAATCCAAGAGGGTTTTGGGGGCCACCGTTTATCCTCACCTCAAAATGAAGATGAGGCCCTGTTGCCAAACCGGTTGCGCCTACAAGTCCTATAACCTGCCCTCTTTCGACAACTTGCCCTACGGAAACAAGTATCCTTGACAGGTGGGCATACCAGGTAGCAAACCCTCCGCCATGATACACCATGATAGAATTACCGTAACCGCCGTCATACCCTGCCTGTATGATTTCGCCGCCATCCGCGGCTTTTACAAGAGTACCGCTTGGAGCAGCGATGTCGATACCTGCATGCATCCTAACATAACCAAGGATAGGATGGCGCCTCATTCCAAAATTTGAAACCAAACGGCCGGAGGCCGGCCACATGAGTTTGCCACCCGGAGCATTTCCGTATTTATAGCTTTCCAGAATTCTTTTGATTTCTGATTCTTTTACCTCATATTCTTTATCGATAGCAATCAGCGCATTTTTATCAGCTCTGGTTTTACTGAGCAATTGCGATTTTTCATCATAAATACCTTCAACTTCACGCTGCTTCGATTCAGTCTGGGAAAGGATTTTTTCTATCTCACTTAATTTATCTTTTTGTTTTTCGCGCAGATCAAGAATGCCTTTTTTAATGTTTAAGTTTGCTGTTTTTGTATCTTTTACTTCCTTGAGGATCACTGCATCCTGGGAAGCAAGCAGGTTCATAAGCTTTAACCTTGATATAAATTCAATAAAATCTTCAGCCTTTAAAAGGATCTCGATGATATTGGTGGCTCTATTCTTATATATGGACGCTACTCGCTTATTTAATACGGATTCTTTTATATTAAGTTCATCCTCTATCTTTCTTAATTCCTGCTCCTTTAAAACCAGGTCAAGAGTTCCCCTGTCTACATCACTTTTTGCTTTTGCCATTTTATCATTTAAACCATCAAGTTCGGACAATCTTGCAAGCAGGTTTGTTTCGACAGTTTTTACTTCCTTAAGATAAGACTGTTCCTGCTTCTTGGTCTCGTTGATTTTTTTCTGTGTTTCCTCCCTTTCTTTTTTTATCTGCTCAAGCTCTTCCTCCATAGTCTGGCCATAAAGACCGACATGGGGTATATAACAATTTGAACCTAAAAAAACTGCAGGGATTATTAAAAATACTATAAGCGAAATAAAAAATTTCCTTACAGAGAAATTAAAAATTTTTTTTATTAAAATGGATAATTTTAAAAAACTCATTTTCTTAAAAGCGATTCCTTGTTAAATAGAGGATTTTCTAAATTCGAATATAACGCTTCAACGCAAATATGCTGCTAAGCACTCCTAAAAGGCTGCCGATAATGACTATGCCTGCATATATATAGAGCATTACATTAGTATTGCCAAGAATTGCAAGGTCTTTGACATGCATGGTGTCTGCCAGCGCTTTTTCCCCTTTAATAAGTAGATAATTGGTAATAAAGTACAGCATCACCGCAGATATAAGACTTCCGACAAAGCCTTCGAAAAACCCTTCAAATATAAATGGAATCCTTACAAACCAGTTTGTTGCGCCCACAAGCTTCATAACTTCTATTTCTTTTCTTCTTGCATGAATAGACAGCCTTATTGTGTTAAAAATAAGGACAATCGCCGCAAGAAGGAGTATTATTATAATCAGGAAAGCAATAGAGCCCGCAATTGCCGTAATCGAGAAAATCTTCTGCACATAATTCTGGCCATATATCACTTCGTCAACACCCTCAACATTTGTCCCGTCTTTTGTAACAAATCTTAGGGCTATCTGGTCCACTTTCTCGGGGCTTTTAAGCCTGACCTCAAATGAGGCCGGCAGAGGATTTCCCTGGATCTCCTTTAATATTTCACTTCCTGCATTTTCCAGTTTAAACTTTTCAAGAGCTGCATCTTTTGAGACATAAACTACCTCCGATACCTCGTCCCAGCCCTTAATTTCATTTTCCAGGTAGGTCCTCAATTCATCGGTAATATTATCTTTTAAATAGACTGCGACCTCCACCTGGCTTTTAACAGATGTAAGAACTCCCTGGACGTCATAGATTATGATAAGGAAAAACCCTACAATAAAAAGAGTTATTGCAACAGTCGTTATAGCTGTAAAGAACATCAAAAAATTTCTTCTTAAGCTTATAAATGTTTCTCCAAAGAAATACTTGGGCCTGAAAATCAAATCCCGTATACTCCTCTCTTCTGATCCCTTATTACTTCCCCTTCTTCAAGCTCGATTACCCTGCGCCTCATTGAATTTACTATACTCCTGTCATGGGTTGCCATTGCAACAGTTGTGCCTATCAGGTTTATACGTGAGAGCAGCTTCATGATGCCGTCAGAATTTACGGGGTCAAGATTGCCGGTAGGCTCATCCGCAAGAAGAATGGGGGGCCTGTTGACAAACGCTCTTGCAATAGAGACCCTTTGCTGCTCACCGGCTGAAAGCTGATGCGGGTACGAGACTAACTTATGTTCGAGCCCTACCAGTTTTAAGACCTGCGGCACCTGTACCTTTATTACGTAAGAAGGTTTGCCTATTACCTCAAGCGCAAAGGCAATGTTCTCAAAAACTGTTTTATTTGGAAGCAGTTTAAAATCCTGGAACACAGAACCAATATTGCGCCTTAACTGTGGTACCCTTGAAAACTTTAAATTGCTTATATTGCGGCCGGCAACAAATATTGAGCCGCCGGTAGCAGCTATTTCCCTTATGAGAAGTTTTATAAGTGTGGACTTGCCGGAACCGCTGGGTCCCACCAAAAAAACAAACTCACCCTTTTTAATAGTGAGGTTGACATTTTTGAGGGCAACCGTTTTGTCCTCGTAAGTCTTTGTTACGTCCCTGAATTCAATCATGTTCATTTTAATTTAAGAGTTTAACCTTAGAGCAAAATTTTTTCAAGGTAACCTTTAATAAATATGTCGATTTCCCCATTTAGCACCGCCTGGACATCCCCAACTTCCTGCTGGGTCCTGTGATCCTTTATAAGCTGGTAGGGCTGAAGGGTATAACTTCGTATCTGGCTTCCCCAGGCAATGTCCTTTTTTTCTCCCCTGACTTGCAGTAGTTCTTCTTCCTTCTTTTTTAGTTCAATCTCATACAATCTTGATTTTAAGATATGCATTGCAGTCTGCTTGTTTAAAAGCTGGGATCTTTCATCCTGGCAGGTCACTACCGTATTTGTAGGCAGATGCGTTATTCTTACGGCAGAATCAGTGACATTGACGTGCTGGCCCCCGGCGCTGCTGGACCTGAATGTATCGATTTTTAAGTCGTCTTTATCTATTTCGATATCAATATCCCCTTCAAAAAGCGGGATTACGTCTACTGACGCAAAAGAAGTGTGCCTCCTTTTTGCCGAATCAAATGGAGAGATCCTTACGAGCCTGTGGACACCTTTCTCACCTTTCAGCAGTCCGTACGCATGCTTTCCTTTTATTGTAATAGTAGCACTTTTAATTCCCGCTTCCTCCCCTGGCAGATAATCAATCACCCTGTAGTCAAATTTTTTATTATCCATCCATTTTTTATACATCCGAAGCAGCATTTCTGCCCAGTCATGGGATTCTGTGCCGCCCGCTCCCGGGTGGAGCGTCATAACTGCCGGATAAGAGTCATATTTGCCTGAAAGAATGACATCTTCTTCAAACTCATCAAGTTCCTTTTGAATAGCTGAGAGGTTTTGGGAAAGTTCATTTTCCAGGGCTTCGTCTTCTTCAGTTGCCAAAAGTTCCAGCGCAAGTTCCGCATCCTCAATTCGGGTGCCGATGCTGTCTGTTTTTCTTATATCTTCTTTAAGATCGCCTATTTTTTTTGATATTGCAGACGCCTTTGCGGTCTCATTCCAGAAACCATCCTGCGCAGCTTCTTTTTCAAGTGCAGAAATTTCCAGTGCCTTGTTATCAAGGTCAAAGACAACCCCTTAGATATGAGTATTTGTCCCGTGCCCTTGCAATCCTGTCCTTGTTTTCTTCAAGCATTAATCATACGCTCCATTTTTACTAATTTTTTTAATATGCAATTTTTTGATATATTAGTTACCGGGCTCGTTATTTTCCACAGCACTTTTTATACTTTTTCCCGCTTCCGCACGGGCATGGATCATTCCTGCCTGTTTTTTCAGCTACCTTTACCGGCTCCGGTTTTGAGGCTTTGGAAGAATCACTTGAGGAACTTGCAACAACATCAGAAGGACCCAGGGTTTTTACATTCTTTACGGAAAGCTTTTTTACTTCCTCTTCCTCACCGTCAGCACTCCTTACAACGACCTTTGCATTAAAAATCAGCTTGACCATATCTGCCTTTATTTCATCAGCCAGGCTCTTAAAAAGGTTATATGCTTCGTGTTTATACTCAACCAGCGGGTCCTTCTGTCCAATGGCCCTAAGCCCTATACCTTCCTTTAAATAATCCATCTCAAGCAGGTGTTCCCTCCACCTGTTGTCTATGACATTAAGCATTACAAGCTTTTCAAGCTGTAAAAGTATCTCAGGTGAAAGCTCTTTTTCCCTTTCTTCAAATGCTTTCAGCGCTTCAGCTGTCACAATTTCCTTTAACTGAGCAACTTTTAAACGCTGGTTTGAAAGTATTTCCTGCACATCGGGAGAATCAATCAGGTTTCTTGCAAACATCGACTCCAAAAACTTGCCCAGTTCTTCAAGGTTCCAATTTTCTGTAAATTCTGAAGGATTTATATAAAGATCGATAACACTGCTGACGGCGCCTTTTATTGTATCTATCGTGCTTTCATTTAAGTTGCTTTCTTCAAGGACAAGTGAACGTTTTTTATAAATGACTTCCCTCTGCTTGTTCATGACATCGTCATATTCAAGGACATGTTTTCTTATTTCAAAATTTCTTCCCTCTACCTGCCTTTGGGCATTTTCAATTGATTTGTTTATGATAGGATGCGCAATTGGTACATCTTCGGGAAAATTAAACCTTTCCATGACCCAGCCTATCCTGTCAGTACCGAAAAGCCTTAAGAGATCGTCTCCCAGGCTTAAAAAAAACTGGCTTGAGCCTATGTCTCCCTGCCTGCCGCTTCTTCCACGAAGCTGGTTGTCTATCCTTCTTGATTCATGCCTCTCAGTTCCAAGAACATGAAGTCCCCCTGACTCGACAACACTGTCGCCAAGTACAATATCTGTGCCTCTTCCTGCCATGTTAGTAGCAATCGTGACAGCATTTTTCTGGCCCGCAAGCGCAATTATTTCTGCTTCCTTTTCGTGGTATTTTGCATTTAACACCTGGTGGGGTATTCCCCTTCTTTTAAGCATGCTGCTTAATCTTTCTGATTTTTCTATGGATATTGTACCAACAAGCACAGGCTGCCCTTTTTCATATCTTTCTGCAATATCCTCAACAACAGCCTCAAATTTAGTTTCTTCGGTCTTATAAATAAGGTCCGGCATATCCATTCTTACCATTGGCATGTTTGTAGGGATCACCACTGTTTCAAGCTTGTATATATGCCTGAATTCCTCAGCTTCAGTAAGAGCCGTACCCGTCATACCTGCAAGTTTGCTGTAAAGCCTGAAATAGTTTTGTATTGTGATTGTCGCAAGAGTCTGGTTTTCTTCCCTTATTTTCACATGTTCCTTGGCTTCAATGGCCTGGTGCAGTCCCTCGCTGTATCTTCTGCCCTGCATCAGCCTTCCGGTAAATTCATCAACAATCAATACCTCCCCGTCCTTTATCATGTAATCCACGTCTCTCTTAAAAAGATTCTGGGCCTTCAGCGACTGGTTGAGGCTGTGAATGTAAAGATAATTCTTCGGGTCATAAAGGTTTTCAATTCCCAATATCTTTTCAACTCTTGTCACACCTTCTTCTGTGACTGCTGCCGTTTTGGCTTTCTCGTCAACTTCATAATCTACATCTTTTGTAAGTTTGGGAACAACTGCTGCAAATTTCTTATAAAGCTCAGTTGTCTCATATGCGATGCCTGATATTATAAGCGGAGTTCTTGCTTCATCAATGAGTATGCTGTCGACTTCATCGACTATTGCAAAATGATGTCCGTTCTGGACCTTCTCCTGCTGCCTGAGGACCATATTATCCCTCAGGTAATCAAAACCGAATTCGTTATTTGTTCCGTAAACAACATCGCAGTTGTATGCAACAATTTTTTCAGGGGTATCCATGCCGTGCTGCAGCAGACCCACCCTTACACCCAGGAGATTGTATACAGGGCCCATCCACTGGCTGTCTCTTTTTGCAAGATAATCATTGACCGTTACAATATGCGCAGGCTTTCCTGTAATGGAGAAAAGGTATATAGGGAGTGTTGCAACAAGCGTTTTTCCTTCGCCTGTTTTCATTTCTGATATTTTCCCCTCATGAAGTACGATGCCTCCAAGTATCTGGATATCAAAATGCCGCATGCTTATGGTCCTTTTGGCTGCCTCCCTGCACACAGCAAAAGCTTCCGGAAGCAGGCTGTCAAGGTCCTGGTTTTCGGCATATCTATTTTTAAATTCAAAAGTCTTTGCCGCAAGCTCGGAGTTTGACAGTTTTGAAATTGCGTCCTCAAAGGTATTTACAACCTTCACAATTTCTTCATATCTTTTCAGCTGCCTGCCGGAACCAAATTTTAAAGCTTTTTCAAGCAAATTAGCTATCTTAACCACCCCATCATTTAATTAGTAAATTTTTAAAAATATTTAATGCCATATAAATCCACTGTTTATACGATATAATACCACTGTTTATATGATATAAAATTCATAATATGTCTAAAAAAAGGCCTGGTATAAATCCGCCGTAAATCCGCTGCCCTTAACCGTTGGGATCTATAAGGCCATAATCTTTATCGTTGCGCCTGTAAATCACTGCGGTTTTTCCTGTCTCAGAATTTATAAAAATAAAAAAATCATGTCCTAAAAGCTCCATCTGCATAATAGCTTCCACAGGCGTAGTAGATTTGATCGTAAATGTCTTTATCTTGACAATATGCTCTTTTAAATCTGCTTCAATATTCTTTAAACTTGCCGATTTGTTTTTTACAACCGGTTGGATATCCTCAAAGCCTGCCGTCTTGATTCCGCCATTATTTCTTCTGCCTTTCTGGATAGTCTTGCTTCGATATTTCTTTATCTGACGCTCAAGCTTATTTGCAACTTTATCTATTGCTTCATGCATCTCGGCGGCAGATTCTTTTGACCTTATTATTTCACCGTCTGTGAAAACAGTTACTTCCGCTATATTGCTTTTGGCTATTTTTGGATTTTTCTCCTTTGAAAGTTCGACTTCGACCTGTATTACCTTGTTATAATATTTCTCAACCCTCACTTTGATTTTCTTTTCGGCCATTTGTTTTAAATCATCCGTAAGATCAATATTTCTTCCTTTTACGATAAAATCCATTTTAACCCCCTTTTTCCAAGTTATAACTTTTTTAAAAATATTGCGACTAAAACGGAGCCCTGATACCCTTATCCTAACAGCCTGACATTTGAAGCTTGGAGACCTCTCTCACCAGAAAATATTTCCAGCTGGACTTTCTGTCCTTTCTGTAACGTCTTAAATCCTGTGGTCTGTATCTCCGTATAATAAACAAAGATATCCCTGTTATCGCTGCATGTAATAAAGCCAAACCCCTTTTCAGGGCTGAACCATTTCACAATTCCTGTGACTTTTTCCCCGCTGCTATTTATGATACTCTCGCCCATCTTACCTATTATAAACTCTTCTTACTTTTGTTAAAACCAAGCATACCTTTGTCAAAATCATCATGCGCCAGATTCATCTTACTTTTGTACATACCAGTTTACCTTTATCAAAATTTTTTTTATAGTTTTTTACATAATATCATAATATACCTCTGGCAATTGTAAGCAAGTATATTCTGTCAGCGCCCGCATTTTTAAGCGCAATACTGACCTCATTTAAGGTTGAACCCGTGGTCCAGACATCATCGATTACCAAATAATTTTTCCGGTGAGTCTGCATACGGTTTATCACCTTAAAGGCGCCTGACAGATTTAACTTCCTGCCTGACCTGTCAAGCAGCTGCTGCCGCTGTGTCTTCTTAATTTTTTTAATATTTCCTAAATAGGGGATATTTAATAACACTGCCAGCCTTGAAGCAACAACCTGCATATGGTTTAAGCTTTGCTCCCCCGTTTCGCCTGTTCTGTTTAACTGCTGCCATGGAAGTTTGTCAGGCACGGTTTCAATAAAATCTATTTTTTCCTCACTGTAATAGTTTTTATAAGCTGTTTTTAAAAATCCTGCAAGGATGTCTTTTAAATAATAATATTTGCCATATTTATATTTTTTAATCAGTTCCGCAGCCGTTCCCTCATAAAATGCAAAACTTCGTGATTTGAAAAAATAAAAGTTTTCATTTTTACATAAGCTGCAAATTCTACCCGATGCTTCTTTTTTGTCAACCCCGGCAGTTCCGGCAATCCCGCCAGTATCGGCAATTACGGCAGTTTTTCTAATACCGGCAGCGCCTTCAATCCTGGCGCTCCCAATAGTATCTGCACTACCGGCAGTATCGGCAACCCAAGCGGTGCGCCCAACCCCGGCAATTCCGGCAGTATCGGTATTCGGTCCGGAAAATGGATGTCCGCACTTTGGGCAGATATTTTCACCGGTGAGATTTATGGCTGACCTGCAGTCATCACAAAGACAGCACGAAGAAACTTTTCCGCAGATTGTACAAAATGGCGGTAGGATAGAATCCTTTAAAAGTTTAAATAAATCCTGAAAATCTGCCAAATTTTTTATTTTATTATTTCGTTTGACATTATCTTTACGCTTGGATGTATAATAATGCCGTCCCCAATAATACTTTTAGAACCTATGACAGCTTTTTCGAGCACGGAAGCTTTATCTTTTATCTTGGTGTTGTAACCGATTATGGCGCCAATAAGGGATGCATCTTTTCCGATATACCCACTTCCCCATTTTATTCCCCTGTAAAGCACTGCTCTTTCGTCTACAATGGTGTTATCACCAAGTATTATCGGACCAAAAAGCTTTGCTCCCTTCTTTATGGTACAACTATCCCCAATACAGACCGGCGGTATTATAACCACTTCTTCCTGTATCCTGCAATTTTTTCCTACCCATACACCGTCCCTGACCTGGTTTCCGGGAATAGTTACTTTAACTTTTCCTTCAAGCGCATCGAAGTTGCCTTTCTGATATTCATCAAGTCCGCCCACATCATTCCAGTAATGATTGTGCCTGAATCCATAATACGGAATATTTTGCTCAAGCAGGGCAGGAAACACATTTTTCCCGAAATCATAAAAAGTATTTTCCGGGATGTGCTGAAAAATCTCTGATTCAAAAACATATATTCCACTATTGGCCAGATTTGACTTTTCTTCTCCGTAAAGCGGTTTTTCCTGGAACCCCGTGATTCTGCCGTTATCATCCAATAACACGACTCCGTACTGGGATGGGTCATCTACCTCTGTAAGAACAAGTGTTGCAATTCCGCCTTTTTGTTTATGAAACTCCAATACTTCTGAAAGGTTCATGTCTGTCAGAGCATCTCCGCTAATAACAAGAAGGGTACTGGCTCCAAAAAAACCCTCCACTTTTTTGACCCCGCCTGCTGTACCCATAAGCACATCTTCAAAAGAATAAGACATATTGATGCCAAACTTTGAGCCGTCGCCAAAATGGTCCTTGATCGCTTCAGGGTACCAGTGCAGGTTACTTACTGCATCTTTAAAATTATGTTTTACCAAAAGTTCCACGATATGTTCCATCACCGGCCTGTTTACTATAGGCGCCATCGGTTTTGATATCAGGTCGGTAAGGGGCCTAAGCCTGGTACCCAGACCGGCTGCCAGGATCATAGCTTTATTTTTCTTCATGTATATTCTCCATAATATTGATAAATATTTTATATTGCTTTTTAGATTATATTTCCAAGAAAATCATAATGCTTTTTTTTGCATATCTTTAATACTAATCCTAATGCCATTACACAATACTACTGATGCTTTTTTTGCATATTTTTAATATTTTCCCTAAAAGGAGGGTATATGACGCCCTCTTGTGTAATTATTGCAGATATATTTTTATTTGGTGTAACATCAAAAGATGGATTTGCAACAGGCATATCGTCAGGGATGATTCTTTTCCCAAATATTTCCCTTACTTCTTTCGGGTCCCTCTGTTCTATCGGAATTTTATCGCCGTCTTTTGTATTTATATCAATTGTTGAAACCGGGGCCGCAATATAGAAAGGGATTTTATAATACTTTGCAAGTATCGAAAGAGAAAGCGTTCCTATCTTGTTTGCAGTATCGCCATTAGCTGCCACCCTGTCTGCTCCTACGATAACCATATCAACCATTCCTTTTGACATAAAATAGCCGGACATATTATCAGATATAATAAAAAACGGTATTTTCTCCCGGTAGAGTTCCCATGCTGTAAGCCGCGCTCCCTGCAGGTATGGCCGTGTCTCGTCCACTATGACGTTTTCAACTTTGCCCTCAGCATAGAGGCTTCTTATTACACCAAGAGCTGTACCATACCCGGCAGTTGCCAGAGCGCCCGCATTGCAGTGTGTCAAAATTTTTAGTTTGTGCTTTGAAGCCGCAAATACAGATGCGCCGTTTTGGCCGAGCTTAAAGTTTATTTCTACATCTTCCTTTTCGATGTTTTGGGCCTCTGCTGCAAGCCTGTCTTTTACTGCACTGATCAAACCGGCATCGGAAGAGTAAGAATTGCCTTCATTTAAAACCTTTTCTGCAATATTTTTCATCCTGGCAATTGCCCAGGAAAGATTTACGGCAGTGGGCCTGGTACTTCCAAGCATTTCCAGCTTTTTATTTAAAAATCCAATAAATTCTTCCTTTTTGTCGCCGGTATACTGCATTGCTGCAAGCGCGGCCCCATATGCTGCAGCGACACCAATAGCAGGCGCGCCCCTTACAACCATATCCTTTATTGCAAGTCCGACATCCTCGGCTGTAGCGCAGTCAATATATACTTCTTCAAAAGGAAGTTTTCTCTGGTCAATAAGCTTTAAGCTTTTTTTATCCCATATAAGGGTTTTTACATTGCCCTGCTTCATTTTTATGTCCCGAGTTCCCAGGCGTTAAGATAGTCTTCCTGCTGCTTTGTCAGCTTGTCGATTTTAATGCCCAGGCTGGCAAGTTTTAAGACAGCGATTCTTCTGTCAATCTCTTCGGGCACGGCATATACTTTCTTTTGCAGTTTTGAGCTGTTTTCAAAAATATATTTTGCAGAAAGGGCCTGGTTTGCAAAGCTCATATCCATTACGCTTGCCGGATGGCCCTCAGCAGCTCCAAGATTTACAAGCCTGCCCTCAGCAAGGACATTTATCCTTCTGCCGTCTTTCATAAAATACTGCTCTACACAAGGCCTTATCTTGTCGACCCGGCTGCAGTTTTTCTTTAAATATTGCAGGTCTACCTCAGCATCAAAATGACCGGAGTTTGCCACAATTACATTGTCCCTGCAGTTTGCAAGAATACTCTCCCCGATTACATTAATATTTCCGGTTACTGACAGGAATATGTCGCCAATTTTTGCTGCCTCTGTATTTTGCATGACTTCATAACCATCCATTTTCGCCTCAATTGCCTTAAAAGGATCGATTTCAAGGACTATTACAGATGCTCCCATACCTCTTGCCCTCATTGCCACACCTCTTCCGCACCAGCCATAACCCACCACCACAAATTTCTTGCCTGCCAGAAGTACGTTTGTAGCCCTTAAAATGCCGTCAATAGTACTCTGGCCCGTCCCGTATCTATTGTCAAAAAAATGTTTGGTCTTAGCCTCGTTGACAGCGATTATCGGGTACTCAAGCACACCCTTTGCCTCCATGGATTTGAGCCTTATGACCCCGGTGGTTGTTTCTTCACATCCGCCAAGGACATTAGGGATAAGGTCCCTTCGTTTTGAATGGATAACAGATATCACGTCAGCTCCGTCATCCATAGAAATCTGTGGTTTCTTATCAAGCACACTGTTAATATGCCTGTAATACGTATCGTTATCTTCACCCTTTATCGCAAATACCGGGATATCGAAATCTTTCACAAGCGATGCTGCTACTTCATCCTGGGTGCTTAAGGGATTTGAAGCGCAAAGGCTGACCTGTGCCCCCCCGCTTTTTAAAGCTATCATTAAGTTTGCAGTCTCGGAAGTAACATGGAGACATGCTCCGATAACTACTCCGGCAAGCGGTTTGTTTTTACTGAAATCTTCCCTGATACCTTCAAGGACAGGCATGTCATTTCCAGCCCATTCGATTTTCTTCCTGCCCAAGTCTGCAAGGCTGATATCTTTTACATCAAAATCCATTTTTTTCTCCAGTCTTTTTAAAAATTATTTGTCCAGTTTTGCAAGTTCTGCTTTTAGTGCAAATATCCTGTCAATCGGTGAAGGATCGGTATTATATAGAAAAGCAAGATATACGCTTGCAATATCTCCAAGATACATTGTAGAAAGAGCTTTTGCAAGTTTCGAACGTCCCTCTACAGGTATTTCAATTATTTTACCCAGGTTTTTTTCAATCAGTTTTGAAGTAGTGTCTATCCTTACCCTGATTCTTTCTGAGAATGTGGCATCTTTAAATACGATCAATGCAAATTTTTGTGTGATTTCACGCAAGTTTTCCCATCCTACGGTCTCATTGTGGTTAAGTTCAGGGAATTCGGCCCAAAAACAGGGGCATTTTGAGTTTTCATTTATCTCGCATTTCCACCTGTATGCTATGGCGGAAAGAAATCCGGCCACACCGTAAATTATCGGCATAAAGCCTTCAAGGGCAAGTGCCAGCTTTTTTGCAGGATTATCAGAAACAGCAGATTCCCTTTTATAAATAACGGTCTTTTCTTTTAAGAGCCTTAGAGATTCATCAATATCTGCCTTGTCTACAGAAATCGCCCCTATTTCATTTAATGATAGAAAAGTTGAAAAGAAAAGATACCCGGATGCTCCTCTCGGCAGGAAACCTCCCGGCATTTTAATAAAGCATTTATTCTTATTGGCAGCTATTTCCATTAATCTTCCACCCGAAGAAATACACATGACCTCACAATTTCTTTCAAAGGCTGTTTCGACCGCCTTCAGTGTTTCTTCAGTGTTGCCCGAATAACTTATCGCAACAACAAGCCAGCCTATCTTTATAAAAGCAGGCAGCTCATAATCTTTTATGACTTCCACAGCGATTTCACATGAGCCGGCAACAAGGTTTTTTATAATATCCCCCGAGACACCGGACCCGCCCATTCCAAGGATAGCGATCCCTTTAAAAGTCTCATTTTTCAGGTTTTTATAATCAGCAGTTCTGACGATTTCCTGCGCAGCCAAAAGCTGTTCAACAAACCGTTCTTCAATGCCGAGCATATCCTGCCCGTCAAGAGCTTCTATTTTTTTCAAATCATCAAGTATGTGCATTTAAACTCCTCGCTGCTTCAAATTTTAATTTAAAAACTCTCTATAATTTTCTTTCCAAAATTATGCAGAGTGTCCAGTTTTTCATTTGTATCGCTTTCGGCATAAATCCTGATGACAGCTTCCGTACCGGATGGCCGTATCATCAGCCAGCTGCCGTCTTTTAAAATATATTTGAATCCATCAAGCATGACCGGTTTGGTATTTGTTTCTGTTTTTAAAATATCGGGAATATTTTTTGACAAAGACTCCCTTATGCGCTCCTTCTGTACATTATCTATCTCATAATCGGCCCTTCGATAAACAAAATATCCAAACTCATTGTAAATGTCTTTCAAGATCTCATTTACTGACTTATTCTCACTGCACAAGACTTCAATAAGCTTTAATCCCATAAAAATACCATCCCTTTCAGGCATATAACCGTGGGCCCAAAGTCCCCCGCTTTCTTCGCCGCCCATAAGGACCCCGCCTGCAAGGATTTCTTCGCTGATATATTTAAAACCTATCGGCCTGGTCAAAAGCTCCAAACCGTATTTTGCACAAATCCTGTCAATTATTGAAGAAGTGGAAATTGTTTTTACGACTTTTCCCGAAAGCTTTTTGTTTTTTACAAGGTATTTCAAAAGTATCGCAAAAATATGGTGGGAACTTACGAAATTCCCATTCTCTCCTATGGCTCCTATCCTGTCTCCGTCACCATCCAGGCAAATTGCCAGCATGCTTTTTGTATCTTTTAGGGCCTTGACTGCTTCATTTAAATTATCACCTATAGGCTCCGGGTTTATTCCTCCGAAAGATGTGTTTTTGCAGGCATGTATCTCTGTGATTTCAGCGCTTGAAAGTCCCTTATAGATTTCCCTGCACGTTCCCTGGCTTGCACCATACATCGTATCTATCACTATGGGGAAGTTAAAGTTTTTCTTTATTATGTCAGTATCTGCAAGGCTTAACACATATTTCTTATACTCCTGCAAAAAATCGCATTCCAGGTAACTGTCACGGGAATTTTGGGCCCTATTATTATTTAGCAGATACTTTGTTGCTTCCTTATTGTTGCAAATGGAATTTACTTTGTCTTCTATTGGTTTTACGATATCCATTGTAGCAGAACCGCCATAGGGTCCTTTTATCTTATAACCATTATAGTAAAATGGATTATGGCTCGCTGTTATCATAACTCCCAGATCCGCATCATTATCTATTACAGCTTTTGAAAGGGCCGGAGTGGTTATAAAATTATCTGACAGGCATGTCTCAACATCATTTTGACAAAATACTGCAGCTGCAGACTTTGCAAACCTGTCTGATAAAAATCTTGTATCGTAACCGATTACAACTTTTGGCGCCTTTGCCCGGGGCGCATTCTCATGGCCCTGTATCAGGACCTTATCCGGGCCGTCATTTATCAGGCCTTTATCCGGGCCGCCCTGCATACGTTCCTTATCCGGGCCGCCATTTATACGTTCCTTATCCGGGCCGCCTGTTAACGGGTCCTTTGGGATGCCGTGCTGCCCGCTGGCGGAAGTCTCCTGTTCCTGTAAATGATATTTCTCCCTTAAATAATCGCTGATGCCTGATGAGATTATTTTTACTTTTTCCTCAGTGTAGTCAAAGCCAATAATCCCTCTCCAGCCATCTGTACCAAACTTAATTTCCTGTTTCATAAATTCTTTCTTCCTTAATAGCCTTTTTCTTGCCTTTTAGATATTGTTTGCCTTTTTTAACTGGTCATAATCATATTCTACCATTATTTTTACCAGTTGTTCAAAATTGACATTTGGCTTCCAGCCCATCACTTTTTGGGCCTTTGACGGGTCCCCGATAAGAAGGTCCACTTCAGCCGGCCTTATGAACCTGGGGTCTATTTTTACATATTTTTCCCAATCCATATCAAGACACTCAAAAGATGCCTTCACCCATTCCTTTACACTGTGGGACCGGCCCGTGGCAATCACATAATCATCAGGCTTGTCCTGCTGAAGCATGAGCCACATTGCTTCCACATAATCTTTTGCAAAACCCCAGTCTCTTTTTGAATCCAGGTTCCCAAGATATAAACAGTCCTGGAGTCCCAGCTTTATTTTTGCGGCTGCATTTGTTACTTTCTTGGTGACAAACTCAAGGCCCCTTCTCGGGGATTCGTGATTAAATAAAATTCCGCCTGCAGCAAAAATATCATAGCTCTCCCTGTAGTTAACAGTTATGTAATGTCCGTAAACTTTTGCAACTCCGTAAGGGCTTCTTGGATGAAACGGTGTATTCTCAGTCTGGGGCACTTCCCTTACTTTGCCGAACATCTCTGAGCTTGAGGCCTGGTAAAATCTGATATCCTTATTGACAAGCCTTACTGCTTCAAGCATTCTTGTAACGCCTAAGCCGGTAAACTCACCGGTAAGTACCGGCTGCGTCCATGAAGTCGGGACAAACGACATTGCGGCAAGATTATATACTTCGTCAGGGTCAACCTGTTTTATAATACTAATGATTGAAAGCTGGTCTAAAAGGTCCGCCTGCACAAAATTTATCCTGTCCCTTATATGTTCTATCCTGTCCAGTTTTTCTACAGAGGATCTTCTTACCATTCCATAGACCTCATAACCTTTTTCGAGCAGCAAGTCCGCAAGATATGAGCCATCCTGGCCCGTTATTCCGGTTATCAATACTTTTTTCAAAGATATCCTCCTTATAGTTTAAAAACTTATCTGTCCCTCTGAAATCGAAGAGTTGGCATTTATCCTGATGCCGTTTTTTAAGAAATTATTTTCTTCAATGGTGGAATTATCACCGATTATTGAGCCGCCTTCTATTTTCACATTATCATTTATTTTAACATTTTTAGCGACAATGGAATTTCTGATTATGCAGTTCTTGCCTATGGTGCACCCGTCAAAAATTATACTTTCAGATATACTGGATCCTGAAGATATGGTGCAATTGCTGCCGACTACTGTCAAAGGCAATAGTTTTGCACCCGCTCCTATCTTTGTATTGTCGCCTATGACTACGGGCCCGGTTGTCAGATTATCTTTTGTATAGACTGTGTTTTCCCCAATATAAATATTCGCAAAAACTTTTTTATACGGAAAACTATAAGGCACTTTTCTGTCAAGAATGTCCATATGCGCACTCATGTATTTTTCCGGGGTCCCTACATCAAGCCAGTATTCATTTGATACAAAACCAAAAATCTTATATCCAAGCTTTAATGCCTTCGGAAAAAGCCCCCTTTCAAAAGAGTAATTTTCTCCGGCAGGGACATGGCCCATCATGTGAGGCTCTATTATGTAAGTTCCGGCATTAATAAGATTAGTGCTTATCTCTTCCATGCTTGGTTTTTCCAAAAATTCTTTCACCTTGCCGTTACTGTCAATCGGGACAAGTCCGTAAGCAGTCGGGTCCTCAACCGGAGCCAGGGAAATCGTTATATCAGCTTTCTTGGATTTATGAAAAGAAATCATGCTTTTAAGATTGATAGTTGTAAGGACGTCCCCGTTAAATACCATAAAGGCCTCATTTCCAAGATGTTTCTCTACATTCTTTACTGCTCCGCAAGTTCCAAGCGGGGATTCTTCTGTTACGCAAACAAGTTTTATTCCAAATTTCGATCCATCCCCAAAATATGAAGTAAAAGCATCCGGCAAATATCCTGTTGATAAGATTATCTCATTTATGCCGAAAGATTTGAGCCTTGTGACAAAATATTCCATAAAAGGCCTGTTAATCAATGGAAGCATGGGTTTTGGGGTTAAATTAGTGAGTGGACGCATTCTTGTTCCTTTGCCACCAGCAAGTATTACTCCTTTCAATCCGGGACGCTCCTTTCTCTCCACCAGTTTAAAATGTCATTTAGGGACCGGGTTATATCAATTAAGGGTTCCCATCCTGTCTCCTGCCTTAATTTACTGTTATCTCCATAAATAAGGTTAAAATCTATGGGCCTTAATTTTGTATCATCGACCTTAATGCTGATATTTTTGTTGCTGCTTAATTTAATCAGTATATCAAGTATCTCAGATATTTTCCTTTTTTTACCGGAGCAGACATTATATGCCTGGCCGGGCCCGCCTTTTTGGACTATGCAGTCATATGCCCTGACAACGTCTCTGACGTCAAGAAAATCCCTGTAAACGTCGATATTTCCAACATATAGAATCGGCTGCCTTAGGCCTTTTTCTATTTCTGCTATCTGCTTTGCAAAATCTGCAGCAACAAAATTATCAGACTGTCCCGGCCCTATATGATTAAAAGAGCGGGAAATAAAAATATTTAAGTTGTTTATTTTTTGGAACACAGAAGCAAAGAAATCAAGTGCAGCTTTGCTTATTGCATAAGGGTTGGAGGGCCCTATCTTAAAATCTTCTTTTATCGGCTCGCTGCTGCCGTTTTCGACCTTTCCGTATTCTTCAGCTGTACAGGCAATCAGCATTTTACAGTCCGGGCAGTGAATTTTCAGCGCTTCCAGCAGATAAATGCCGCCAAAAACGTTGGTTTGAAAAGTTTCTACGGGGTTTGCCCAGGAATATTTTACTGAGGCCTGCGCCGCAAGATGATAAATCCTGTCAGGCTTAAAAAAGCTTATGACCTCATCCACCCTGTTTTTGTCAGTAAGGTCCGCCTGTATATATTCGAATTTGAAACTGTTTTCGTTTTGAGGTACCGATGGAGATTTTACAGTATCAGTAAAAAACGGCCCTGAGCCGGCAAAGATGTCAATGCGCCGGTCCCATTTTTGTTTTAAATCGATTCCGACTATATGCTCAGGCTGGTCCTGACTGCCTGCCGCGCAAACAGAGCTTTCGGGGCGGCATATATTATCAGTCAGAGACTTCAGCAAATGCTGCCCTACAAATCCGCAGGCTCCGGTTATTAATGTCTTCAAAAATCTCTCCCGTAATTACTTTTTAGTTTCCCTTATTTTAAAAGATTTTTAATAAAAGTTAAAAAGATTCTTATGCCCAGAAGAAGCAGTAAAAGCGGCAGAAGAAAGACTTTTAACGTTTTACGATAATTCTTCCAGAAAAAGTATAATACACTTTTCTGCATTCGTATACTTGAAGATACCGCCCCTGACAAAGCTTTATTTTTTGTGCTGCCTCCAATGTGATGCAGTATTTCAGCTCCGGGAAAGTAAAATACTTTCCAGCCCTTTTTCCACATCTGGAAACACAGGTCAGTATCTTCCACATACATAAAATACTTTTCATCCATAAGCCCTGTCTCTCTGAGCGCGGCGCGCCTTATAAGCATGCAGGAACCGGATACCCAGTCGACTATAGATATTTTATCACGATTTATGTCTGCAAGTTTATACCTTCTTGAAAATGGATTATTCGGCGCAATATTTGTGAGTATGGAATGCATGCCGGCGTCAAAAAAAGAAGGAAACCTTCTGCAGGAAAACTGGACGGACCCATCACTGTTTACTATCCTTGGCCCTGCAATTCCTGCATCCCTTCTTTCATCAACAAAATCTAAAAGCCTGTCGATTGAATTTTCATATACCTGGCAATCGCTGTTGATAAGCAAAATATAGTCAGAATTTGAGCTTTTTATGGCCCTGTTATTGGCTGCAGCAAACCCTGCGTTTTTGCCACTTGCAATAAGCCTTACATACGGATAATCTTTTTGAATTATCTGAACGGTTCCGTCCGATGAAGCATTGTCAACTACTGTTATCCGGTAACTTGCTGAAGGTTCATTATTTTTTATGGAATCAAGGCAGTCCCTAAGGAAGCTTAAGCTGTTATAGCTTACAATTACAATGCTTAGCTTGAAGAATTGATTTTCTATCATATATTGTATAATTTAAGCTAACCGCCCAAAAAAGTAAACTTCAAAAATGAAAATTTTTAGATTTAAAACCAAAAAAATTCCAAGAGGCCTAAGAGGGGGGCATTTCTGACAAACGAAACCGGCGGGCCTTTTAATAAAAGAACCACCGGTTTTTATTTGCTCTAAACAGTCTGACATCCCTAACTTAAGAGCTTTCAAAATAAGACAATTATAAAAACATGCTTTTTACGGCTTCGCGCAAGTAAATAACAAACAAAAATTTATTATTTACTTTTTCTCACGATCTGCCGCTTCAATCATTTTTTTCGCAATCCTTAATTCTGTCTTTCTTCTGATTTCTTCAGTATAAACCCTTATTTCCCCTACAAGCCTGTTATATCTTGTAATGTAAATAGTATCCCCTAAATTTTTTGTAAGATACTCTGTAAGATTTACCCGAAGGTCATTTGTATCAATCCTCTTGATATCGTCTTCCATTATTTCACCTCTCATCTTTAAAATTTTTCCTCAATAATCAAATATTTAAAAATTTTTTAATATTTTTAATATATTTATTATTCAAGTGTAGTTTATCATATAAAATTGTATAAATCTATTATAAAAATAATAAAATTAAATGTCAAATTATTTTAATATATATAAATTATATTTTTTTAATCAATTATCCATACAAAGCTAATCCTTGAATGAGACTTTTAGGAGAAATGAAAAAACTATTTATTTTATATTTTGTTGAAATAATTATCATACTTTGAAATTTTTAGCTATAATAATTATCATACTTTGAAATTTTTCCTGATAAACAGCCCATAAATAAATCCGGCCAGTTTTGCTGTCTCAATACAGGAAAGCATCAGGGGGATGGAAAAGATTATTTTGAGTTTGGTAAAGAGAAGGGTTTTTTTATTTTCAGTAAAAACACTGCAGTTTTTATCATTTAAAAAATATTTTATCCGCAGATACGGCCTGTATATAAAGGCAGCAAACAAAAGCAGGATTGCAAACAGGAAATACGGGCTCACAAATATTGAGACAAGGACAAATGCTGCAAAAAGAATGACTGCTGCAAACCTTATAAGATGCCTGTGCAGATACATTCTGCCGACAGCATCGCCTTTTGCATAGCGGAAAAATTGCCTGAAAATCGAACCAATGCTGTTTCTTAAATTCCAGTAAACCAGGGCATCCGGGTTAAACATAATCTTATATCCTGCAGATTTCAGGTTAAAATTAAAACGCATGTCTTCCCCAAAATCCATATTTTGAGGATAACCGCCCACCTTTTCCCACGCAGCCTTTGTAAAGCTTATATTTCGTGAAGATGGCATGTACTTTTCCGGGTTTACTTCACTTTTTACAGGAAGGACGCATACAGCCAGGCAAGCCTGCAGGAAGTTTTCAATATATGGAAAATTATAACCTCCGGCAACAATATTATCTTCACTGTCTGCGCTGCCCGCATTACCTAAATTATCTGTATTACTTGCATTGTCACCATTGTTTGCATTGCCATCATTGTCAGCAATATTTGCACTGTCGCCACTGTCCGCAATGTCTGCATCGTTTGCATCGCCCTCAGTATCTGCAGTGACCAAGTTATATGAGCTTTTTGCATTATCTTCCGCATTCTTTGCCGGGATGGCATTAAAATATTTACTTATTTCTTCAAGCCAGTTTGGGGACAACCTGCAGCCCGCATCACTTACACATATTATCCTGCTTTTTGCATTTTTTATTGCGATATTCCTGCCCCGTGAAATACTTGCGCCGGGCGCATCATATATTTTTACACTAACGGCTCCATTTATAATACTTTCAAAAACAAGCCTTTCGTCTGGATAATCAGCATTGCAGGATTTCTTAAGGCTATCGCTGGCTTCGTCCCGGTTGGGCGGAGGTGAGGAGACGACAGTAACTTCCTTGCGGCTGCCGGTGTTGCCGCTGACTGCTTCAAAAATCGCAACCGTCTTAAGGCCCGGGATTCTCTCAAGATCTTTAAAGAAATCCTTTATTATTTCAAGGGTATCATCCGTAGAGCCGCCATCCACCAGGATTATCTCTTCAGGCAGTATGGTCTGTTTTATCAGGCTCTCAAGAAAAGGCGGAAGCGCTTCTGATTCATTAAAAACCGTACTTATAAACGCCAGTCCTTTTATGTAAAATGCTCTATCCTTTGGTTCTGTGCTGACTTTGATTTTTAAACTCCCCTAAAATAAATAATTAAAGCTTTTCTGTGAGCAGCTGCCCTGCTTCTTAATTCATTCCTGCTTTTACTGCCAGGATTAAAAGCATACAAGGCCGCCAATATTACCGATGATATTACAAGCCTGTTTATAATATAAGTAAAATAAAACAGGCTTAAAACAATCCCGTGAGCTTTGGAATAGTTTTCTGTAAAATAAATTTTCCTGCTCTTCCATATCTGTGCTTCGCGAAGCGCCATATCCCGGCCGGCTATCCCGGCATCAAGGTGCCTGACTGTGTAATTATTAAAATAATAATTGCAATAACCTGTCCTTGCAAGTTTTAAGCATATGTCAGTATCTTCACTGTACATAAAATACTTCTCATTAAAACATCCGACGGAAAAAAATACCTGTTTTTTTAAAAATAAAAAAGCTCCGGACAACCAGTCGACCTTTCTTGTTTCATCGTGATTCCAGTATGTCATAAAATATGAGCCAAAGACTTTTGAGCCGGCGAAAGCCCTTGACAGAAACCAGCTTTCATAAAACTGCCGCAAAAGAGTCGGAAAGGACCTGCAGCTAAACTGAATCGTGCCGTCTGCATTAATTATCTTTGCACCTATGGCGCCAATATTTAAAGTATTGTTTTTTTCCTTATAAAAGGAAATTATTGCATCAAATCCGTCCTGAAAAAACTCTGTATCAGGATTTAAAAACAACAAAAAATCCCCTACTGCTAGCCCGGCTCCCATATTTGATGCTTTTGAAAACCCAAAGTTTTCTTTTGATTCTATAAGTTTAATAAAATTTCCCATACCCTTTAAGAAATTTTCTTCTATAAAACCAACACTTCCGTCAGTCGAAGCATTATCGA
>JBBQDW010000020.1:0-23100 GCA_038320085.1 Candidatus Humimicrobiales bacterium | reverse complement strand
TATGCTGGCAGCTTAATCTTAAAATGCAGTATATAAGTGCTCTTGGCGGTTTTGTACCGGTTCATGATAAATACCTTCAAACATCTGTTCCTGATATTTATGTGGCAGGTGACTTAGCTGGCATTGAAGAAGCATCAACAGCTATGGAAGAAGGAAGACTTGCAGGAAAAGTTGTTGCCTGGCGGCTGGGTTATCTGGCCAAAAAAGAGTTTAATGCATATTTTGACGAAATAAGCATAAGACTATCAGAATTGAGGCTTGGCTCATTTGGCATACAAAGGGAGAAGGGTAAAAAGCTGTTGCTGGGCTCCTTTAATATCAACTAATTATCAGGGGAAACATTATTCAATAATGGAGCAATTATGTTAAATAAAATAAAAAAAATTCCAAACAATGATAATGCGGGGATTTTAACGCTGGAAAGGCTTAGGGAAACTTCGGGATTTCCGGAAGATGCAGATTATGAAAAAGGTTTAATAGCGGTAATCGAATGTGACCAGGACATCCCATGCAATCCTTGTGAAGACATATGTCCACATTCAGCCATTAAAGTCGGTTCCCCCATTACCAACCTTCCTGAACTTAATCCTTCTGCATGTACGGGCTGTTTAAAATGCCTCGCGATATGTCCGGGCCTTTGCATTTTTGCAATAAATAAGAATTATGATGATAAAAATGCTCTTATCTATCTTCCATATGAATACTCACCTCTGCCATCAAAGGGCAATAAAATAAGAGCACTTGACAGGCGCGGAGAATTTGTATGCGAGGGTGTGGTACATAAATTAGTGAAATCATCTAAAAAACAGAATTCGCCAGTAATCGGTATACTGGTCCCTAAAGAGTATTTTAATTCGGTAAGACACTGTGAATTTTGAATATCTTATTAATTTAAAAATTTTGCAGTTTTTCAGGTAATGGAGAAAAAATTGGGCATAAAAAATAAAAATAAAAATACAAAAACGCAAATCCAAAATACAGGTACTGGGAGCAATAATGTTTTAGCCTGCAGATGCATGGAAATCTCCGAGAATGCAGTAAGGGATGCAATCAGGCAAGGTGCAACAACAGTTGATGCTGTAAAGAGGGCCACTATGGCAGGTATGGGGCTATGCCAGTCTAAAATATGCTTTAACATAATAGCGAGAATTATAAGCGAAGAGACCAAAGTTCCTTTGTCGCAGATAATGCCCATTAAGATAAGGATTCCTGTGAGACCTGTGAAAATAAGCAGTATTGATATGGAAACATAATAAAAATTTTACTGTTTGATTTTAGGATTTTTAAGAAAATAACATTTCAAATGGGAAAGGTCACAAATATTCCACTGGAAGATGTACTGACTTCACTGGAAGGTTTTAATAAGTATAGAGTGCATTTATAAAATCATAAAAATAGAGCCTGGAGTTTTATATTCCGAGTTGCTTGACAGCCTCATCCGGGTTCATATTATCATTGATTACTGCATTTAGCGCTGCAACAATTCCTGAAGGATTTTTTGCCATAAAAATATTTCTGCCAAAAATTATGCCCCTTGCTCCTGATTTAATTGAATCTGATGCCTTTTTTAATACCTCAAGATCAGAATTAAGTTTTTCTGCACCGATGGAAAATACGGGTACAGGATTATTGTTGACAACATCTGAAAAATTATTTGTGTAAAATGCTTTTATTAAATCAGCACCCAGTTCAGACATGACCCTGGAAACCCTCTTTACTTTTAAATGCAGATTTTCAGGTGTTATTTCTTTATGCTCGACTACATAACACTCTCCGAGCAGGGGTATTCCCAACTTTTCTTTTTGCCTTACGACTTCTGAAAATAAAGAAATATTCCTTGTTTCCATTTCTTCATTTCCATTTTCTAAAAACAGGGAGCAAATGACCATCTCTGCGCCTGATTGCACTGCATCCTCCACACTTGTGGCAATTTCTGTAAAACCCTGCCTGTATTCAAGAGGATAATAAAATGCAGATGACCAGTTTATTCTTATAGCAGGCAACGGCGCATGAGGTTGTGCAAAAAGATCCCAGTTTCTTTTTAAAGAAAATCTGGAAAGTAGAAGAGCATCGGTATCCAGGCAATTTTTAATAGCTTTTCTTGAATCTTCTATTCCTGCCTGATCTCCATATTCAAGAACGTGATCAATTGCAGATATTACAAGATTTTTCTTGCCTCTAAACAGTTTTGAAATCCGTAAATCAATTCCTGACATAATTTATTTCCTCTCTAAAATTATATTGTCATTACTGCATCTTGTTTTTTATAGGTATAAAACCAACAAATGACCAACAATATATAATTTAATACTTAATGTTAAATTATATGGTAATTGAATTATATGGCAAGAATTTGCACAAATAAATAATTCTAAGGAGTATTTATTTAGTTTGAGAAATGCTGTAGTTGGTGATTGTGTGATCACACATTCCTTACATGTTAACCTGTAAAATGTGTATAAATCGAATTATTGTAAACATTCCCCCGATTTGATTTTCTTGATTTTATATTTTTAATGTGATATTAAATGAAAAGCTTTTTTCTGTCAGCGGTTATAATCACATATCAGGCTTTAATTATTTGGCAGTATAATCCGGCATTATTAGAAGACAGGGTAAATTTTTCTTATTGATAAATTAGCGGCCCTCTTTTAAAATTCCGGAAATTATTAAATACAAAAAAACCAATACTTGATAATTTCAGGCTTTAACCGGAGCCATGTTTGCTGACTTTAACCGGAGCCATATATCATTAAGCAGGCGTTAAAGCACTAAAACAGGAAAAAGGATTTATTAACCGACACTGGAGGATTGAGTGTTAAAAAAATATCATTTGGTGATTAGTGTGACCTTCTGGACGCTAATTACTGCAATTGCCGCTTTGTTTACGCTATCTCAGGTTCTGCCTGATTTTAAACCTCTCAAATATCTTTTTGGAGTATCAGAAAAAACAATTGTTGAAAAATCATCCCAACAATCACCCCAAAATGAAATAAAATATGTTGCTCAAACCCAATATAAAGAAATCGAAAAGAAAGTAGAATGGTATTATTTTGTTGCAACGGGTTACAGCGGTAATGATGCCGCGCAGGGTACAGGACAAAAAACAGCAACTGGTAAAAATATTTTTAAGGGCCTTATTGCTGTCGATCCAAAAATAATCCCCTATGGTACTGAGCTTGAGATTAAAAACATTGGTTATTTTGTGGCTGAGGACTCCGGCTCAAAAATAAAAGGCAACCGTATTGATATATATTTTGAATCAAAAGCCAAAGCAAATGAATTTGGCAAACAGGGGGTCTGGGTAAGGTTTGTTGGCAATGTCCCGGTGGAAATTGCACAGATTACAACTAAGGATATCATTCACTAAGGATATCTTTCACTTGAAATTTAAATTATATCAAACTATATTTACTCCAAACATTTTTAAAATTTTCTAACATGCGCCGGGAGGTAACCATTGCCTTTTAAAAAGTATTTTAAAACAAAATCTATTTTTGTCATTTTAATTTCAGTATTGCTTAGCACAATTTTGTTGTTTTCTGCTGCCCTGTCATCCTGTTCAAAACAATCAACAGGGAAAAGTGATGAAAACAAGTCAGCATCAGAAAATACGGCTGACGGGCAAAGCCAGGTTTCAGATGAAACTGCTGCAGGCGCTGTGGAAACTGAGGCTACAGCAGAAGAGGCCGCTACAGAGCCTCCTCTTAATTATTATGTCAGCACTTCTAAAGATTTTGAGAATTATTCATTTGTCTGCCCTGACGGGTGGAAGCTTTATGAAACTAAATCGGGTGCAAGTGTTGTGCTTCAGAATGATAAAAGCGTCGAGTCAAAAATTGAAAGCATTTTTATTTTTGTTGAAGATATTTCCGGCCTTGACCAACTGCAAAGCGAAAAAGGGATTGCCGATATTTATGCAGGCAGTGTAAAAAGTGACAGCACTGTAAAGTTAAAAGATGAAGAGGCTGTCAGTGTAGGCGTGGAAACTGCAAAGCTTTTAGGTTATACCTATAAAAGCAGCCTTGACAGTAAGGAAACCACGGCTGAAGGCGAAGGCCAGGATTCAACTGATGTCGACCTCTTTACTTATATCAAAAAGGGCGATTTCCTCTATTCAATAAAGTATATAGGCAAAAATGTAGAAGAGACCGGAGCCAAAGAGACTTTTAAAAACTTCCTGTCTGCATTTTCATTAAATGATGGGGTAGAGCAGCAAAAGCAGAAAGACAAAAATAATTCCATTAATATCCTTATACTGGGCGATGACAGCGGTATGGGAAGGCCTGGCGGAAGGATAGGCGGCAGGACTGACATTATAGTAATCCTTCACATTAACCTTGATACCTGCAAGGGAACCGCCGTGACAATACCGAGGGATACATGGGTGGATATTCCTGGCCATGACGCAGGCAAGATAAATGGGGCCCATGCATTTGGCGGTACTGAGCTTACAATAAAAACAATTGAGAATTTATCAGGTTTAAAAATCGACAATTACATAATCACTGATTTTGACGGTTTTATTCCGCTGATTGACTTTCTGGGCGGCGTGACAGTTGAAGTGGGAGAGAACTTAAACGACGGTTTTTCAGGTTGTTACCTTACAAAAGGTGTTCACCATCTCGATGGGACAGCTGCCCTTGCGCTTTCCAGAAACAGGCACCGTGCAGGAGATGGTTCGACACAGGGGGGCGCTTTTGCCAGGGAAAGGGAAGCTGCAAAAATAATAATAGCCCTTCTTGACCAGAAGAGTACTTTTGAACGGGTTATTGCGATGCCTGCTTTTATAAATTTCCTTGTAAAATATACCTGGACAGATTTAAAACTCTTGGACGTCTTAAGGCTCCTGCCTATACTGGGCAAAATAAAAGCTGCAGATATTGATCTTGCAGGGTTGCCTTCGTGGCCGCAGGCAGTAGGAAAAGCAAGCGCTGTTGTCTATGACGTGGAAGCTGCTGCTGAGCTTTTTGAGGAGATAAAGAACCAATAAGCAGATTTTATGGAATTATTTTGAAGTCTTTATCGAAGTTTTATCGAAGTTTTATTGACAATTAAAAAAATTCCTTTATATTTATTTAAGCATAAATTCAAACGCTGCAGGCGGAAGTGGCTCAGTTGGTAGAGCATCACCTTGCCAAGGTGAAAGTCGCGGGTTCGAGTCCCGTCTTCCGCTCCATTTATTTCGAGGCTAAAAAGAGACAGCCGTAAAAACTTTAAGGGTTAGGGGTATCAAATGAACAGGGAACATATTAACCATGATGATATTTCTGATGACCAAAAAGCACTTGATACCTTAAATCACAGCACTTCCCACATTATGGCTGCCGCCATAAAAAAATTGTTTCCGGGCGCCAAATTTGCCATAGGTCCTTCCATTAAAAACGGGTTTTATTACGACTTTGATACTGAGACGCCCGTAGCGCCCCAGGATTTAAAAATAATCGAGAAGGAAATGGACAGGATTGTAAGACAGAATTTAAAGTTTGAAAAAAGTGAACTGGATAAAGACGCCGCTGCAACCCTTTTTAAAGATAATCCTTACAAGCTTGAACTAATAAATGGTATAACTGATGAAAAAGTAACCATTTATACAACAGGTGATTTTATTGATTTGTGCGCGGGCCCCCATATCGCCTCAACCACCAAAGCCGGCGCTTTCAAGCTTTTAAGCATAGCCGGCGCATACTGGCGCGGCGATGAAAAAAACAAGATGCTTACCAGGATTTACGGCACGGCTTTTTATTCAAAGGAAGAACTCCAGAGTTATCTTGACAGGATTGAAAGGGCAAAAAGAAGCGACCACAGGGTAATAGGCAAGGACCTTGAGCTTTTCAGTTTCCACGATGAGGCACCGGGCTTTCCTTTCTTTCATCCTAAGGGTATGCTGCTTCAAAACACAATCCTTGAATATTGGAGAAAAGAACATACCGCGGAAGGTTATAAAGAAATAAAAACCCCGATTATTTTAAGCAATGAACTTTGGAAGACTTCCGGCCACTGGGACAATTATAAAGATAACATGTATTTTGTACAGATTGAAGAGTGCGAATACGCAGTAAAACCGATGAATTGTCCGGGGGCAATACTTGTCTATAAGTCAAACCAGCATTCTTACCGGGAATTACCTATAAGGTATGCTGAGCTTGGGCTTGTTCACAGACATGAGAAATCTGGAGTGCTGCACGGCCTTTTCAGGGTCAGGAATTTTACGCAGGATGATGCGCACGTTTTCTGCCTTGAATCACAGCTGCAGGACGAGATATTAAAAATAATCGATCTTATTGAGAGAGTTTATAAGGTTTTCGGTTTTACTGATTATCATGTCGAATTATCGACAAGGCCGGTAAAAAGGATAGGCAGCGATGAAATCTGGGATAAGGCCGAAAATGCCCTTCAGGGAGTTATAGAGAAAAAAGGCCTTAATTATAAGATAAATGAGGGCGATGGAGCTTTTTATGGCCCAAAGATAGATTTTCATATAAGGGACTGCCTTGACAGGACATGGCAGTGCGCCACAATCCAGCTTGATTTTTCAATGCCTGAAAAGTTTGACCTGGAATATACCGGGGAAGATAATTTAAAACACAGGCCGGTGATGATTCACAGGGTCGTGCTTGGGAGCCTCGAAAGATTCATGGGGATACTTATTGAAAACTACAGCGGTAACCTTCCGCCGTGGCTTGCTCCGGTGCAGGCAATGGTGCTCCCTATATCAGATAGATTTTATGATTATTCCCGAAAGATTTATGACATGCTGAAAGATTCCGGCTACAGGGTGGAAATCGATAACAAGGTCGAATCTTTAAACAAGAAGATAAGGCAGGCAGAACTGCAGAAGATACCGTATATGCTGATAATCGGAGAACAGGAAGAGCAGACAGGCACTGTCACAGTAAGGAAAAAATCGGGCGGCGATATTAAAAATATAGATCCCGTTGAGTTTATAAAGTTGCTGAAAGAGGCAGTTTGCAACAAGGCGCTAAACCCTTAGAATCTTCGTGGAAAAGGGCCTCTGCTTTAAAAAACAAGTATGGACAAATAGAAAAAATCATATATAATAAATACTTTTAGAAAGACAATTTATAATAATTGCAGTTTAAAAACAGTGACTGCAGTTAAAAAGTAATGGTTGCAGTTTAAAAACAGTAATTGCAATTAAAAATTTAATATTCAAGAAGAAATAGAAATCATTTATTTCTCACCAGAAGGCTTATATATTCAGAAGTTTGTTTATTGATGTAAACTCATAATATAAACAAATTAACTTAACGTTAATTGCAAGCTTGGCTGGTTATCTGTGAAAAATCTATAAAAGATTAAAATAGGTAGTTGATTTCTGCCTATTTTTTTTATATTAAAAAGGTTTTAAAAAACTACCTGGAGGTGAGTATAAATTAATAAAAACATTAGAGTCAATGAGCAGATAAGGATACCGCAAGTAAGAGTAATAGGTGACGATGGTTCACAAATCGGTGTCATACCAATTCAGGAGGCTATAAAGTTGGCATACGAGAAGGAGTTGGACCTTGTCGAAGTTGCTCCGGGCGCTGTACCGCCGGTATGCAGGATAATGGATTTCGGAAAATACAGGTATCAGTTGGAAATATCGGAAAAAGAGAAAAAGAAGAAACAAACCCAGATCGTTATAAAGGAAATTAAATTAAGGCCAAAGATAGACAAAAATGACCTGGGAATTAAAACAAAGGCTGCCGAAAAGTTTTTACAAAAAGGCAATAAGGTTAAGGTCACAATGTCTTTTAAGGGTAGAGAGATAGTCCACTCAGAACTTGGAATGAACATCCTTAAGATTATGCTGGAAGATCTCGGCGCCAAATGTGTTGTAGAGCAAAGGCCAAAGCTCGAAGGTTATAATATTATTATGATTTTGAATCCCGTTTAAAATAATCGGGACTAAAAGATCCAGCGTGTACTTAAGAAGGGATGATGTCAGATATGCCTAAGATTAAAACCCACAGGGGTGCTGCAAAAAGATTTAAGATTACCGGTAACGGTAAAATTGTAAGCTGCAGGGCCGGCAAGAGCCACATACTTACAAAAAAAAGCGCCAAGAGAAAAAGGATACTTGGCAGTAATGCTGAAATATCAGCGGTGAATTATCCCCGTGTTAGAAGACTGTTGGCTAAATAGAAGGAAGGTGTAGAAAATATGACTCGTATTAAAAGAGGCGTTATTAAAAGGACAAAGCACAAAGAGGTGCTTAAAGCGGCAAAAGGGTATTTCGGTTCTCACAGCAGAAGTTACAGACTGGCAAAGGAAGCTGTTCTAAAATCTTTAAGTTATAATTATATAGACAGAAAAGTCAAAAAAAGGACATTTAGGAGCCTTTGGATTACAAGAATAAATGCTGCCGCAAGGTTAAATGGTATTTCCTATAATGAATTTATCAATGGATTAAAACTTGCAAAGATTGATATAAACAGGAAAATGCTTTCAGAAATTGCAATAAGCGATCCTGCAGCATTTGTAAAACTTACAGAGCTTGCTAAAAATCCGGTAAGCGCATAAGTCATGGAAGTAAGTGAAATCCGGGAAAAACTTAAATCAGAATTAGAAAGTTTTAAAAAAGATATAGCTGCTGCGTCAAATCCTGATGATATTGCCGGCATAAGAACCAGGTATGCCGGCGCAAAAAGCTATATAGTCACAACACTTGGAAATATAGGCAGTCTCCCAAAGGAAATAAGGCCGGCTGCAGGCAAAGAGGCTAACAGTACTAAAAAAGAGGTCGAAACCATACTCGAAGAAAAAGAAAGTTATTTCAAGAGCATCCGGTTTGACAGGGACCTCAGAAGCCAAAAGCCTGATTTAAGCCTGCCGGCAATAAAGACAAATCCCGGCAGGAGACACATAATCTCACAGGTAATTGAGGAAATTGAAGATTTTTTTATCGGGCTGGGCTTTGAGATTGCGCAAGGGCCAGAGGCAGAAACAGATTACTACAACTTTGAAGCTTTAAATACTCCTGCCGATCATCCGGCAAGGTCACTGCATGATACTTTCTTTATTTCTGATAATACACTTTTAAGGACCCAGACATCTCCTGTGCAGATAAGATATATGGAAAAACATCAGCCTCCGATATATATCATAGCTCCCGGGAAAGTATACAGGAGGGATTACGATATTTCCCATACACCAATGTTCACCCAGATTGAAGGGCTTGTTGTGGATAAAGGGATAAATTTTGGAAATTTGAAATGGATACTGGAGACTTTTGCCCATGAGGTATTTGGCAGGGAAAGAAAAGTCAGGCTAAGGCCGCATTATTTTCCGTTTACTGAACCGAGTGCGGAAGTGGATGTTTCATGTAAAATATGCAGCGGCAGCGGCTGCAGGACCTGTTCAAATTCCGGCTGGCTGGAGATATTGGGCGCAGGAATGGTGGACCCGAATCTTTACAGATATGTAAATTATGATGCGGAACAAGTAAACGGATTTGCATTTGGTATGGGAATTGAAAGGATTGCCATGCTGAAATATGGGATCGACGACATAAGGCTTTTTTACGACAACGATCTTAGGTTTGTAAGACAGTTTTAGATAAATGATTATAAACAGTGGGATTTTTTAACAGAGGGATTTTAAACTGAGGGATTTTTAAACAGTGGGATTTTTTAACAGATAGATTTTTAACAGAGGGATTTTTAAACGTGAAGGTAACTTTAAACTGGCTTAAGGAATTTTTGGACCAGGAAAATCTTGATCCTGAACAAATCAGGGAACTTTTGACCATGAGCGGTACTGAGGTAAAAAAGGTCGAATATACAGGGGCAAAATACGACAATATAGTCACCGGCAGTATACTTTCATTTGAGGGGCATCCTGATGCAGACAAGCTGACAGTGTGTAAAGTAGATATAGGCGCAGAAGTCTTAAACATAGTATGCGGCGCAAAAAACTTTAAGGCAAATGATAAAGTAGCAGTAGCTGTTTGCGGTGCCGTCACTGCCCAGGGTAATAAGATTGCAAGGAGCAAACTGCGAGGAATTGTTTCAGAAGGTATGATGTGTTCGGAGTATGAGTTGGGACTTTCTGAGAGTTCAGAGGGGATAATGATCCTTGACGAAAATGTAAAAGTCGGGGAAAGTTTTGCTTCGGCCATTGGCCTTGATGATGTTGTATTTGAGCTTGAGATAACCCCAAATCGGCCCGACTGCCTTAGCATAACAGGGATTGCGCGCGAAATCAGCGCACTTTTAAAAATTCCTTTTAAGCCTTTTAAATACGATTTTGAAAATGAAATCAATATAGACAAAGATTTTGAAATTGAAATAAAGGAAAATTCTCTCTGCAGCAGATATTCTGCAAAGATATTTACCGGTATTGATAAAACACAGACTCCGGAATGGATGAAAACCAGGCTCATTCTTTGTGACTACAGGCCGGTAAACTTTCTTGTAGATTTAACAAATTACGTAATGCATGAGACAGGGCAGCCTTTGCACGCCTTTGACAGGGATCTTCTTTATTCCGGTAAAATAATAGTAAGGTGCGCTTCAGATGGTGAAAAGATAAGAACCATCGATGACAATCTGAGAAATCTTGCGGAAGGCATGCTTGTAATAGCGGATGAAGAAAAACCCGTTGCAATAGCCGGGGTAATGGGCGGAAAAGATACTGAAATAAACGATGGGACCGTAAATGTCCTTTTAGAATCTGCAAATTTTTTTGGGCCCTCAATTATGAGGACCTCGGCACAGTTGGGATTGCGGTCCGAAGCATCTAACAGGTTTGAAAAAAAGCTGGACCCACAGCTGACTGTAATTGCCATTAAAAGGTTTGAGGAGCTTCTTCGCTCTATCGGCGGTATTGGGGCCCGGGCCGGGATTTATGATAATTTTAAAAGCGCTAAAAGGACCCGGCAGATCGAACTGCGGCTTGAAAGGGTAAGAAATATACTTGGCAAAGAAATAAAACCCCAGGAGATCTGTGATATTTTATCTTTACTGGGGCTTGATAACCGGTTAAAAATTGCCGAAAAAGTAATAATTGTTGAAGTGCCTTCTTTACGCTTTGAGGACCTGGAGAGGGAAATAGACCTCATTGAAGAAATTGCAAGGATATATGGTTTTAACAGGTTTGATCCGGAACCTCCGTTTTCATATATACACAGGGGCCAATATACAAATGAACAGAAAATAATAAAAAAACTTGCCGACTCGCTTTGCAGCGCCGGGCTAAATGAGGTAATTAATTATACTTTTGTCAGCGAGCAATGGATAAAAAGTTTAAGGCTTGACCAGGAGGATGCTTACAGTAAGGCTGTTAAGATTTTAAATCCAATTAATGAGGATTTTGCATATTTAAGGACCAGCCCTATGCCTTTGATGGTTAAAAATGTCCAGAATAATATTAATCATGGCATAAAAGACATTGCAATTTTTGAAATAACAAAAACTTTCAGGGACATCGGTGAGGGCAGGCTTCCGGAAGAAAAAACAGTACTTGGTGTAATGCTTTCCGGAAGAGAAATACTAAAAGGCTGGGATAGTATTGAAAAGAATTACGATTACTATAGCTTAAAAAAAATACTGGAATATATATTCAATATTTTTTATAAGGACAGTACTTTGGATCTTGTACAAAAAGAATATAAGTTTTTTCATCCGGTAATAAGTACGGATATTTTAATAAACAAGTTCAGGATGGGCATTGCCGGGAAAATCCATCCGTCGATTGCTGATGCGCTTGATATTTCTCAGGATATGTTTTATTTGGAAATTAACCTTGACGAGTTTATGTCAAAAATAAAGTATTCAAGGGATTTTTCAGCAATACCGGCTTTCCCCTGCGCAGAGATAGACATTGCCGTCGTTGTAAATGATTCTGTTAACAGCTGCGATGTTGAAAAAGAGATAAGGAAAATCGGTACAAGGATTTTAAAGGAAGTGCGCCTTTTTGATATTTATCAGGGCAGGCAGATAGAAGAAGGCAAAAAGAGCATTGCATATTCCCTTATGTTCCAGGATGAAACAAGGACGCTGAAAGATACTGAAGTTGAAATCATCAAAAAAAGGATTGTTGAAAGCCTGGCATTAAGATTTGGGGCAAAGCTCAGGGAATAATCTCCACTTTGTTTTTGCCTGATTTTTTGGCCCGGTACATCGCTCTATCTGAGCGATGTAGAACATCAGAAAAATACCTGTCTTCCAGGCCAAACTCAGTAACTCCTATGCTTATTGTAAAACTTATTGATTGACTGTTTTCATTTAAGATCTTTGTACCCTCAGTGCTTTTTCTTATTCTTTCAGCAATTTTTTCGGCATTTTTTATTCTTGTTTCAATAAGGATTATTGCAAACTCTTCTCCGCCTATCCTGCCAAAATAATCAGTCTGCCTGATAAGTTTTTTTACAATTTTTACAAGGTTGTTTATGACTTCATCGCCATAGTGATGTCCGTATGTATCATTAATACTTTTAAAGTCGTCGATATCAATCATTAAAACTGCAAAGTGCTGCTCATATCTTTTGGCTCTCGATACTTCTTTTTCTGCTTCTTCAAAAAGTACCCTCCTGTTTAATATTCCGGTCAGGCCATCAGTAGATGCGAGCATTTCAAGTTCATCCCTGAGTTCAAGTTCGGCTATGCGGGTGGTGTACTGATTACTTCTGTAAAGATTTAGTCTGGCAGACAGGATCATGCCCCCAATATATACTGTGGCTATTGAAAACAGTATAGCGATTGCATATGAAGTCTGTATTTCTTTCCAGGATATTAAAAGAAGTACAATGCTGCCCATGGCAGAATAGGTTGAAAGTGAGAGCCTGTAGTAAAATGATGCGGGATTGCCTATGGTTATCAGAAAAAGAATGACCACATCAATAAAGTTCTGTCCGATATAACCGGGAGGGCTTGAATAATTTACAAGTAACTGAAATGAAATTGTAAAAAGCCCCCATATTAAAATATAGCGGTCCAATTTTTTAGGGTCAGTTATTTTTGTGATTAAAAACGCAAAGAGCAGGGAGACAATTAAATTTATAAACCTAAATGAAACCACCCAATATAGAAGGACACTGTTTTTTAGGAGCACAAAATCTGTATAAAAGAATGTTACAGTTGCAAGGATAACAAGCACAAGGACAATCCTTGCCTGGCTAATATCGTCTTTAAGATAAGTATCCCTGTATTCTTTTTCAAGCCCGGGCGGCTGCAGCTTGATAAACTTGTTTAAGGTGAACCTTGGTTTCATTTTTTTTATATTATAAAATATAAGGTTTTAATTTTAAAATATTCTCATAAAATAACGTCTTGAGTTCCTTCAAGATAATGGCCCGCATGCCTTCAAAATAATGTCTTGAGTTCCTTCAAAATAATGGCTCGCATGCACTTGATACAATCTTAACGGCCCGCATCCACTTTTGAAATAATAGATTATAAATGATATCTTTATTATAGTATGATTATAGCCTAAATATTATAAAATTTTAAAAGAATTTATAAGAAAATTTATTAAAAAATTATTGCAATTACAAATAAGGGGTTCTAAAACAGTGAATGTACCAGTGTTTTAATGTGTTTTGTTTAAATTTCGCGCATTAAATGCCCTGTTAAAAATATTTTTTTAAATAATTGATATAAAAGCTATATCCGGATGAGTAAAAAAAATATAAAACTGCTATAATCACTATTTATTGCAAAACGGAGGTATTTAAATGGAAGAAATAAGGATGCCGCACTTTAATAAGGGACGGATTTTAAGCAGGGTAATCATCGGGGTAGCAGTATTTATATTTGTGCTGATAATTCTCCTAAACAGTTTTGTCATAGTCCAGGCCGGAAATGTGAAGGTGCTTACACAGTTTGGAAAAACGACAGGCGCTATTTTTTATCCCGGACTTCATGTAAAAGCGCCATTTATACAGAGTACTGTGAATTTTTCAACCCGGCAGGTGACATACGAGACGAGCGACCAGGCTGAGGCCACAAGGGCAACTTACCCTGATTTTGCCTTAGACACGACCTCTTCAGACGGACAGCAGATAAATATAAAATTTACGATAAGATTTTCAATTGACGGTCAGGAATCCGAATGGATATTAAATAATATCGGTACGATGAATGACCTTGTTGAAAAGGTTGTAAAGACACAGGCAAGATCCATTGTCCGCAATATCCCAAAAAAATATACTGCGGCCCAGCTTTATTCTGAGTCAGTGTTCCAGCTTCAGGAGGAAATTTTCAACGCTTTAAAACCTGTCTTTGAAAGAAACGGGATAGTAATGGATGAGTTTCTTTTAAGAAAAATTGATTTTACTGTTCAGTATTTCAATGTTCTTGAGGAAAAACAGATTGCACAAGAAAGAATAGTCGTCGAGCGCAACATTCTTGAACAGGAAAAAATAAAAAAGGAGCAGGTAATTGTCCAGGCTGAAGCAGAAGCAAAACAGATAGAAATAAAAGGCCTGGCTTTAAAACAGTTTCCTGAGATAATCCAGCTTGAGTTTATCCAGAAGTTGTCACCAAATATTAATTGGGGCATTTTGCCGTCTGATGGCGTTATTCCATTTCTTGATCTTTTAAAGCTCCAGGAAAACCTAAACGGGATGACCGAATCCCAGTCGTCCGGTGCAGGCAATACTCAGCAGCAAAATACAACAGATACCCAGGAAACAACAGGGGATACTGCGCCTGTTGAGACAACCGGGCAATAAATTTAAACTGAAAGGATACTTTATTGAAGGTAAAAAAAATTGGCATTGGAAGTGACCATGCAGGTTTTCATTATAAAGAAGAAGTCAAAAATATGCTTTCAGAAGCCGGTTATTTGATAAAAGATTTCGGTATATATGAAGAATTGCCGGTAAAAGACTACAAATTTGTTGAGGATGTCTGTCTGGATGTCCTTGGTGGTGAAGTCGAGCGTGGGATTGTAATTTGCGGCACAGGGCTTGCTGTAAGCATTGCAGCTAATAAAGTAAAAGGCATAAGGGCCGCCCTGTGTAATGACCTTTTTACTGCAAAGAAATCACGCGAGCACAACCAGTCAAATGTCCTGGCTTTTGGAGCAAGAGTTGTAGGTATTGATGTTGCAAAGGAAATTGTCAGAGTCTGGCTTGAAACCGATTTTGAAGGCGGACGGCATATCCAAAGGAATGACTTTATAACTTATCTTGAAAATAAATACTAAAAAATAAACACTAAAAAACGCATGGAAGCAATAGTGTTTATGCTATATAATATCTGTGCCATTAATAAAATTTTATCACTTGAGAAACGGGGAATTAAATGGTTGACACCAAAAACATCAGAGCATCTATTTGCAAGATAGGTAAACTTCTCTACGACAGGGATCTGACTGATTCAAGCGGAGGCAATATTTCTGTAAGGGACGGCAATTACATTTATATAAACCCAAGAAGGGCAGGCCATGATTTCCAGTGGGAAATAGATGAAGATTCAATTATTGTAACCGATATCTGCAAAATGCCCATAATAGGCGAGGTCGACAGGATATCAAGAGAGGCTGCGACACACTATTATATATACCAGAATTTTCCTGAGATAAATTCAGTTGTACATGGGCACCCTTTCTATATGATGGCATTTGGAGCGGCGCATATGGACATTCCCCCTATTAGTGAGGGAACAAGGGCGGTCCTTGGAAACTTTCCTGTAACAAATGTCCCTGAAGTAATCCCCGGTTCTATAGACCAGGCTGAAGAAATCGTCAAAAACTTTAGAAAAAGAAGGGAACTGGACCCCGGTTGCCCGCTTATCTGCAATATTCCTTTCCACGGCACATTTGCAGCCGGAGAAACAATAAATGATGCCTTCCTTTATACTGAAGTGGCCAATAACTGCGCAAAGATACTCATATACAGGCAATCAATGTTTGGAAATAATCCAAATGCTGATTTTGAAGTGCACAAGCATTTTACAAAAGAGGATTTTAAGACCATCGAAGTATCCAAGGATGTCTGTACTCCCGGCTATGCCTACACGGATATTTTCGGAAGGAAGACAGTATTTGGCAGTTCTGGTCCGTCTGTTGGTACAGACTTTAATGATATAGCCAAAAGAGTGACTGAAGAAGTCTTAAGACAGTTAAAGAAATAGGTATTGTAAGGTGGTCGGATGTTCCCTGTAAAAAAAATGGTGATCTTCTCAAACTGGAAGATTTATATGCGTTCAAGGGCGGAAGTTTGCGGATATGTTGAAAAGTTAAAAGAAAATCTTGCGGGTTTTAATTCGGATTTACTTGAGATTCATATAATGGCAGATTTTTTATCTTTTGAGTATCTAAAAAATAATCTTTCAGGTACTGGGATAAAAATCGGCGTACAGGACCTTTTCTGGGAGGATTCGGGGTCTTTTGCCGGAGAGGTTTCACCGCTCATGCTTAAAGATCTCGGGTGTGACAGCGTATATATCGGGCATTCTGAAAGAAAGCTTTTATTTGGTGAAAATGATGAAAACGTAAATAAAAAAGTCCTTGCCGCTTTAAGAAATACAATAATCCCGCTTATGTTTATAGGTGAAACAAGGCAGGAACTTGAAGCAGGAAGTACTGAAGAAGTCTTGCGGAGGCAGTTAAAGACAGGCCTCAAAAACGTTTCATCAGAGATGTTTGAGAAAATAATATTTATATATGAACCAAGGTGGGCCATAGGGCAGGGCGACTCAGCTTCGCAGGAAACTATAAGCGCCATGCATAAAAAAACAATCGCTCTCCTTGAAGAGCTATACGAACCTGAATCTGTCATCAAGACAAGGCTTTTGTACGGGGGAAGTGTTAACCTCGAAAACGTAAAAGAAATAATCGACATAAAAGAAGTTGACGGTATTGGAGCCGCAAGAGCCGGCATAGACCCTTTAACCTTTATAAAACTGATAAAGATAATACAAGCCGAAGCACTAAAAAGATCAAAAGCAATTTAAATAAAACAGGAATTATAAAAGGTTTTTAAAAACAGCCAGCATAAAAGGTTTTTATAAAATTGTTATTTTAAAATGTCTTTACAAAATAGAAGGCATGTCATTAGCAAAGACTTCGCCGATTTTCGGTAATCCCCAGTTAAACCCTGGCATTTTTAATGCAGTGAAAATAATTTAATCCCAAAAAGTTGTTACTTTGGGTTTAGTATTTTTAATAAATAATCCCAAGATCAAATATTAAAATTATAAGAAAACGATACTGACAGCAGTTGAAAGTGGGTGCTTTGCTCTGATGGAAGCAAATAAATCGGTCGCTAATCAATATTTCTTTATCACAGCGGAGGATAATAAGAGTTTGTTATAGGAAAAAAATAAACTATTGTATATTATGCAGATTATATGTATAATATGCATAATATTAGAAAGAGCTTTATTAAAATTATTTCAATTATAAAATATACATATAATAAAACCAAATGAAACCTTTTGATAAAAATAAAAAAATCAGGGCATCAGTCATAGGCGCGTCAGGCTACAGTGGTCTTGAACTTTTAAAGTTATTAAACAATCACGAGAATGTTGATCTTGGGATAGCGACATCCAATACCTACGGCGGAATGGCTGTTTCAGAGATTTTCCCTTCGTTTGCCCCCAACTCAAATAATGATAAAAATGCCGGGCTATTCTTTCTGCCAATAGCCGGCCTTAATAAAGAATCTTTTTATTCTTCTGATGTTGTCTTTTTATGCTTGCCGCCGTTAAAATCCATGGAGTTTGTGAATGAATACCTCATGGATTTTAACGGGGTAATTATAGACATAGGTTCGGATTTCAGGCTTAGAGATGAAAAAGACTTTGAGCTGTGGTACGGCAAGCCGCATATTGCAAAAAATCTTTTAAAAGAGTTTGTTTACGGACTGCCGGAAATATATGAAGAAAAAATTAAAGCGTCCAGGCGCATAGCGAATCCCGGATGTTACCCGACATCCATAATATTGGCGCTCGCTCCGCTGCTGGCATGCAAAGATTTAAGCGTAACAAACATTAATATAGACTCAAAATCCGGAGTCACGGGCGCCGGAAGAAAACTAAAAAATGACTATCTGTTTTGCAGCGTTAATGAGAATTTTTTCGCATACTCGCCCCTCCTGCACAGGCACACAGGCGAAGTTGAACAGGAAATAAAAAACATTTCAGGAGAAGACATCAGGGTTTGTTTCACGCCCCATCTTTTGCCTGTCAGCAGGGGGATATTTACTTCTGTTTACTGCAAGGTTGAAATCTGCGCAGGTAATAATAAAAAAGAAAGCTCGGAGATTAACAGGGAGATAAACGGTAGTGCGGGCGCACTGCAAAGCCCGGGAATCAATCAGGAAATAATTTGTGGAATTGCACAGGAAACAAACCCGGAAACTATGCAGGAAACAAGCCCGGGAACTAAGGATGGGAATTATTACAAACAGGACCAGTGCAAACAGTTAAAAGAAATAATCACCAAACTCTATAATACTTTTTACAGTAAAGCCGCTTTTGTCAGTTTTCTTGGCGAGAAAGTGCCCCAGCTAAAAGACGTGGTCGGGACAAATTATTGCCAGATAGGTATCGCGCTTGACGAAAGGACCGGCACTTTAAAGATTTTCAGCACAATAGACAATCTGCTGAAAGGAGCCGCCGGGCAGGCTGTACAGAATATGAATCTTATTTTTAATTTTGACCAGGAAGAAGGGCTGAGGGGCCATGGCATTTTCTCATAACGATTTGATTCAGCACTCAAAAGATATTGAATTCTATACTGATAATGATAATAAAATAGAAAGTGTTTATCTTAACAAGGCCCAGGTTTTGCTGGAGGCCCTGCCATACATAAAGGAAGATTTTGCAAAAATAGTAGTGGTAAAAATAGGCGGAGCCATGATGGAAAATGACTCTATTATGCAGAGTGTGCTTGATGATTTGATACTGATGAAATATGTCGGCATGAAGGTCGTGCTCGTCCATGGCGGGGGCAAACAGATAACTGAACTTATGGAGCAGAAAAAAATAAAAGTCGAGTTTGTTGATGGCTTAAGGGTCACTACAAAGGATACCATAGATGTTGTCAAAATGGTTTTAATGGGCAGCATAAACACTAAAATAGTCTCATTTTTAAATAAGCACGGTAATGCGGCGGTCGGAATATCCGGAAATGATGGGAATTTTATCATGTGCAAAAAGAAAGTTTATACAAAAGAAGGCAGGGATATAGACCTTGGATTTGTTGGTGAAATACAGCAAGTGGATGCAGGTTTTATCACAAACATTTTAAAGAATGATTATATTCCTGTAATTGCGACTTTAGGCACCGATGCAATGGGTAACCTCTACAACATAAATGCTGATACTTGTGCAAGTGAAATCGCCGTAGCGCTTAATGCTAAAAAAATGATATTGCTTACCGATGTTGACGGCATAACCGGAAATGGGGGCACTCTGCAAAAAGGCAGCCAGGCAGAAAATCCGGATAAAAAACTCATCTCAAGATTGTCTGCGCAAAAATGCATAGATATGATAGAAAGCGGCGAAATCGCATCCGGGATGATACCCAAAGTCAAAGCCTGCATCAATTCATTAAAAAGCGGAGTTGAGAAGACCCACATTTTAAACGGGATAACCAAACATGTAATACTTATTGAAATCTTTACGGATAAAGGTATTGGGACAATGATCACTTTATGACAGGAGAACAACATAAGATGCTTCAAAAAACAGGTAAAATCGATATGAATAAAGAGCTCTTTGAAATGGGCAGCAATTATTTAATGCCCACCTATGCGCGGATGCCCGTAGTTTTTACAAGGGCAAAGATGCAGTATCTCTGGGATGCCAATGGTAAAGGTTACCTGGATTTTATTGCAGGATACGGATGCCTTAATGTGGGGCACAGTAATCCGGCTGTGCTTGCAAAAATTAAAAAACAGGTGGCTGATATCATACAGCCGTCGAACATATACTTTAACGGGCCCCAGGTTGAGCTGGCAAAAAAATTATGTGAAATCACAGGATTTGGAAAGAAAGTATTTTTTTCAAACAGCGGTACTGAGGCAATAGAAGCAGCCGTAAAGCTGGCAAGAAAATATTCCAAAGAACGCTATAATGCTTCCCGCTACAGGATAATCTCATTTTATAAATCTTTCCATGGAAGGACGCTGGGCGCGCTTTCAGCAACGGCGCAAGAGGAAAAACAAAAGATCTTTGAGCCTCTTATAGATGGTTTTGAATATGCAAAAATCAACGATATTGAGTCAGTAAAAGAAAAGATAAGTGCAGGTACCTGTGCAGTGCTTTTGGAGCCCATACAGGGTGAGGGCGGTATTAATGTTGCAGAAAAAGAGTTTTTAAGCCAGCTAAAGGAAGTCTGCCTAAAAAACAATTTGCTTCTTATCTTTGACGAGGTTCAAACGGGTTTTGGCCGGACAGGCAAAATGTTTGCATTCCAGAATTATGGCATAGTTCCGGATATACTGGTCCTTGCCAAAAGTATCGGCGGCGGTATGCCTCTTGGTGCTATTGTTGCAGGAGAAGATGTAAGTTCAGTATTTACTCCCGGCAGCCATGGTTCGACATTTGGCGGCAATGCTGCCTCCTGTGCAGCGGGTTGTGCAGTTATAGATTATATTTTAACAAAGAACCTGGCTGAAAAAGCAGCAAAACTTGGCTGCTTTTTTATGGATGAACTTAAAAAGATGGCGCGAGAGTTCCCAATAATAAAGGAAGTGAGGGGGATGGGACTGATGGTTGGGGTAGAACTTGCAAAACCTGCTGCGGCGGAAATTGTTTCCAAAGCGCTTGAAGACGGCCTTGTTATAAATAAGGTTTCCCCATCCATTTTAAGATTTTTGCCTTCCCTTGTTATTGGCAGGAAGGACCTCAAGATATTGTTGGGCTGGATGCTGGAAAACCTTGGGAATTATTAAAAGAATAATACAAATAAAGAAAAGAATAAAAAATGGATAAAAAGAAAAAAGACTTTTTGACTCTTAAAGATTACTCAAAAGATGAGATCGAATATATGATAGGTCTTGCTGAAAAAATTAAAAAAGACAGGAGCCTGTATGGGGACCTTTTAAGCAAAAAAAGTATCGCTTTACTGTTTAACAAGCAGTCAACAAGAACCAGGCTTTCTTTTGAAGCAGGGATCACCCAGCTTGGCGGAAACTGTATCTATCTTGATGCAGACAGCCTTCAGATAAAAAGAGGGGAAACCCTTGAAGACAGCGCCAGGGTCTTTTCCCGTTATCTTGACGGACTTGTAATAAGGACATTTGAACAAAAAACAGTGGAGATATTTGCAGCAAACGGTACAATACCGGTAATAAACGGCCTGACGGACTCCTATCATCCATGCCAGATACTCTCAGACTTGTTTACAATCCATGAACTGGGCCTGCTGGATAAATCCCTGAAATTTACATATGTCGGGGACTGCAATAATGTTTTAAACAGCCTTCTTATCGGTTTTGTAAAACTTGGCCTGGATATCACTGTCGGATGTTCGCGAAAATACGAGCCGGAAAAAGAAATAATGGAATATGTTTTTAACCAGGCATCAAAAAGCGGCAGCAGTATAAAGCTTGAATATGACCCATCTGCGGCAGTTGCCGGTGCGGACATAATTTATACAGATGTGTGGGTAAGTATGGGGGAAGAGCATTCGGAGGAAAAAATTGCACAGCTTTCCAAATTCCAGGTAAACCAAAAGCTTTTGGCTTTTGCAAAACCTGATGTAAAAATAATGCACTGTCTGCCTGCTCACAGGGAATCTGAAATAACATCAACAGTAATCGACGGTAAAAATTCAATTGTCTGGCAGCAGGCAGAAAACCGTATGCATGCGCAGAAGGCCCTGCTTGTATATCTTTTTTCTTAGTAAAAACCTGCTATATAAAAATTATGTCAAGATAAAATTATGAAAAGACAGGAAAGATTAAGAATAATAAGGGAGATAATAAGGGATAAAAAGATATCTTCCCAGGAAGACCTTCTTGAAGAATTAAATAAAAGGGGTTTTGTTGTGACCCAGGCAACAATTTCAAGGGACATAAGTTCGCTAAACCTGGTAAAGGTCAGGGATGCGCTCCAAAATGAATACTACTCATTAAACCTGAATTACCAGGGGGACCCTCATACTGGTTTGGAGAGGATAAAATCAAAATTTAAAGATAATGCGATATCCATTGAAAGGGCAAACAATATTATTGTCATAAAGACGCAGCCAGGCGAGGCGCAAGGGGTAGCAGCTGCAATAGACGGTTCAAATTTTGAAGAAATATTAGGAACAGTTGCCGGTGACGACACGATAATGTGTATTATAAAAAATGAATCAGAAGCGCAAAGGATACTGGAATTATTCAGGAGTTATTGATTTATAATTGCCTGGGACCAAATACACAGCCTTATATATGTGATAATTTAAATGTTTGTTTATTAAGAGCAGGTGTTGTTTAAAAACTTTAGAGTATAGGGTCTAAATAAAAGATTAGAAAAAGTAAAAAGCCTTAGATAAAAAGGCCAATAATAGGATAGACTTAATGATAATCAGAATCAAAAAAAGTAGAATTAAAAAAGCAGCAAATAAAAGGAGAGAAAATTTAAAATGAAAGACATAGTCATACTTGCATATTCGGGGGGTCTTGATACTTCAGTATCAATAAAATGGATAAAAGAAAATTATAAAATGGAAGTCATGGCTGTCCTTATTGACTGCGGCCAGCCTGATGATTTAAATGAAGCTTATGAAAGAGCAAAAACAAACGGCGCATTTGGCGCTGTAATTGTTGATGCAAAATCAGAATTTGTAAACGACTTTGTCATTCCTTCAATAATGGCAAATTTAAAATATGAAAAAAACTACGTCCTTGCCACGGCGCTTGCCCGCCCGTTGATAGTTAAAAAGCTTGTTGAGGAAGCAAAAAAAGTAAACGCAAAAGCCATCGCTCACGGGTGCACTGCCAAGGGTAATGACCAGGTAAGGTTTGATGTCGGAATCAGGAGTTTAAACCCGGATTTAAAAATAATCGCCCCCTTAAGGGAATGGACGCTTTCAAGGGATGAAGAAATCGAATATGCAAAAGAACACGGCATCAGTATAAATGTTACCAAAAAATCCCCCTACAGTACAGATGAAAACCTCTGGGGAAAGAGTATAGAATGCGGTGTG
>JBBQDW010000019.1:0-23292 GCA_038320085.1 Candidatus Humimicrobiales bacterium | reverse complement strand
CAGGATAGCGTCAAGGATACTTGGCATGGGCGATGTCATGACATTAATAGAAAAAGCTGAAAAAGTAATAGATGAAAAAAAGGCAAGAGAGTTCGAGCAAAAGATACTAAAAAATGAAATGAATTTTGTTGATTTTATCGAACAGCTAAAAAGTATTAAGAAAATAGGTTCTCTTGAAAAGATTTTTGCGATGCTGCCAATCCCGAATAAAAGTAAGCTTCTTGCAAATGTAAATGTAGGTGAGGCTCAGTTAGAAAAAGTCGAAGCTATCATAAATTCAATGACAACACAGGAAAAATTAAAGCCTTTTATTATAAATGGAAGCCGAAAAAAGAGGATTGCAGCAGGAAGCGGCACCACAACGGGAGACGTTAATAAACTTTTAAAACAGTTTGCAATGGCGCAGCAGACATTTAAACAGTTTTCAGGGCGAGGACAAAGATCGGGACCAATGAAGGGGTTCCCCTTTTCTTTCTAATACTTTTTTTATAAATAAAAAATATTTTGCAAGTTTTTTATAAATATATATAATAAAGTTTGCAGAAAATACAAAAATATAGTTACAGAATGGATTTCAGGAGGTTATTGGATTGAGTGTAAAGATTAGACTAACTAGAGTAGGTGCAAAAAAACAACCTTTTTACAGGATTGTTGTAACAGACAGCAGGGCACCAAGAGACGGCAGGTTCATTGAAATCATAGGGACTTATGACCCAAAGACTGAACCCTCAAAAATTGAACTTAACAAAGAAAAAGCCCTGGACTGGCTGGGAAAGGGTGCGCAGCCCTCAGGTACTGTTCAGAAGATTTTCCAGATTGTTAATTTAAAGCAGTAGTCAATACAAGAGAGACGGAGGTATATCGTGAAAGAACTGCTGGAGTTTATGGTAAAAGAATTAGTAGACAGTCCTGACGACGTAGAAATCACTGAAGAACATGAAGGAGAGAAAACTGTGATTTTTATGTTGCGAGTAGCGGAAGCCGACCTTGGAAAAGTTATTGGTAAAAAAGGAAGAACAGCAAATGCTTTAAGGGTTGTGATGCGGGCCGCATCCGCTAAAAGAGGCAATTCTTCCATTGTTAAGATTATTGACTGAAATTTTATTTTGAAATGTTTATATATCTGATATCACGTCAGACAAAAAGTGACGCGTCAGATAAAAAGAGGCCGACAGACAGTAAGAGTCGTGCCAGGAAGAAAGAAGCTTTAGATTTTTATTTTTAAAAAATCAGGGTTAGAATAAGCGGACATAATTAGAGTTATGTCAGAAAATGCGAAAGTTCCCAGGATTATCGGGGTAATCGGAAAACCTCATGGCATTAAAGGTTATTCTTATGTCAGGTTGATAACCGATTATCCCGATACTATTTGTAAGGAAGATATATTATATCTGGATGAACGCTGCACAAAAAAGCTTCAGATAGAAGACATAAAAAATGTCATCTATAAGGGACAGTCAAGGACAATATTTAAATTTTATGGATATAACGACAGCATAAACTCAGAAGGCTTAAGGGATGAAAACCTTTACAGGGGCCCGGAGGGTCAGCCGAAACTAAAAAAAGATTCACACTGGGCAGACGAATTGATAGGATGCAGTCTTTTTCTAAGAAGCAGCGCGCAGGTTAAAGAAAAAACTAAAAATTACGACGGTGATTATATCGGTATTGTTGAGGATGTTAAAAACTATGCCTACAATGACAATCTTATGGTTTCCACTAAAGAAGGGAAAAAAATGATTATCCCGATGTATGAAGAATACATTGAAGCAATTGACATAAAGGGCAAAAAGATATTTCTAAAAAGCCTGCCGGAATATATATAAATATTCTTATAAATTATTTCGGGGTATATTTAAACAGTCTTAAAGTAGTCTTCCGGAGGTTAGTATTTAAATATTTTTAAAAATTCTTCTGGTAAATATTTAAGCAATTAAAAACAGGTATACAAAAGCTAATGTTTAAAATAGATGTTATAACGATATTTCCCCAGCTTTTCGATAATATTCTTGAGTATGGAGTATTAAAGGAAAGCAAGGCCAAACAGCTTTGCGAGTTTAATACGCATAACCTCAGGGATTTTACGAAGGACAGGCATAAAAAAGTCGACGACAGGCCCTATGGCGGCGGGCCAGGAATGGTAATGTCCGTACAGCCGATAGACGATGCCATCAGTTTTATAAAAGCTGAAAATTTAAGGAGAAACATTAATAATTGCAAAACTATCCTGCTTTCACCCCAGGGACAAAAACTTGACCAGAAAATGCTGCGTTATTTTGCATCGCTTGAAAATATAATACTTATATGCGGCAGGTATGAAGGTGTTGATGAAAGAGTCAGGGATATGTTTGTAGATATGGAAGTTTCCGTAGGCGATTATGTGCTGACAGGAGGGGAAATACCCGCGATGGTAATAATAGACGGGGTCATAAGGCTGATAGCAGGAGTGGTAGGAAAAGAACAATCCCTTACAAATGAATCCTTTGAACAGGATCTTCTTGATTTTCCGCAATACACAAGGCCTGAAACATACAAAGAGCTTGCTGTTCCGGAAGTGCTTTTAAGCGGCAACCATGGCATGATAAAGGATTGGCGGGAGAAAAAGTCATTTGAGAATACAAAAATCAAAAGGCCCGACCTGCTGAATAAGAAAACCTGTAAAAAGGATGAGTGATGGAAAAAGAATCGAGAAATAATTAATTGACAAAAACCATTAAATTCTTTATATTTTCTTAGTTTGTCTTTTGTATATGAATTGAATATAAATTAATAGTCCGGAGTAAAGAAATGAACATATTGGATAAGGTAGAAAGCAAATATTTAAAAACTGATAATCCTGAATTTAAAGCTGGAGACAAGGTTAAAGTAAACCTTAGGATAAAAGAAGAGACCAAAGAAAGAATCCAGAGTTTTGAAGGTATTGTAATAAAGATGCAGGGCGGCGGGATAAACAAGACTTTTACAGTCAGGAAAATATCTTTTAATATAGGCGTGGAGAGGACCTTCCTTCTTCACTCGCCTATGATCCAGTCCATTACAAAACTAAATACCGGTATCGTAAGAAGAGCAAAGCTTTATTACATCAGGAAAAAAATAGGCAAAAAAGCAAAAATAGAATTTGAAAAATAAAAAAAACATATTCAAAGAATTACTTGGATATATTATTGTTGCTGTTATTGCGGCACTAATTTCGATAACTTTAAGAATTTTTGTAATAGAACCGTTTATAGTACCTACGCCTTCTATGTCTCCGACACTACTTGTCGGCGACAAGGTTATAGTAAATAAACTGGAATATAAATTCAAGACAGTTAAAAGAGGGGACATTATCGCAATTTATTCTCCTCTTGAAAAAAAGAATCTCGTTAAAAGAGTAATAGGCCTTCCCGATGAAATGATAAGCTTTTCTGAAGATGATTTTGTTTACATAGACGGAAACAAGCTTCAGGAATCGTACCTCCCTGCATCAATGGTCCCTGCTTATGAAATAAAATCTTATAAAATAGGCAGTAATGAATATTTTGTGATGGGGGATAACAGAAATAACAGCGCTGACAGCAGGGTCTTCGGACCGATTTCTATTGAAAGTATCTTTGGAAGAGTCATCTTTATATACGGGCCCTTTTCAAGGGCAGGAAAACCTGCTTAAGATAACTTTTCAAGAGAAGTTAAGTCTGCTTAAGATAATTTTGATAGCAGGAACACCTGTTTAAGATAACTTTCAATAGCTGGCACAACTGCTTGAGTTAAATTTTAAGGGGCAGGCAAACCTTCTTAAGATTATTTTTTATTTATAAGCATACCTGCTTTTAGCTAAATAATTTTTGTTAAAACAAACTTTTTGGTACAATCTTTTGTATTGTAATTCTTATTACATCAGCCGGGGAATTCAAAAGGAACATTTCAATTCTCTTTATTTTTAGCTTGCCGCAAGATGAAATTTAAGGAAGTAAAAAGGCTAATAAATTTATGTGTCTACGAAGATGAGCTTTACTTGTGCGGTTATAATGCTGTTGCAGGTGTCGATGAGGTGGGGAGAGGCTCTCTTGCCGGTCCCATAGTAGCAGCCGCCGTAATACTTGACAGGAACAAAATATTTATTGAAAAGTTAAATGATTCAAAAAAGATACCCCAAAAAACCAGAAACAGCCTGTTTCGGAAGATTATAAAAAGCAGCAGGAGCTGGTCAGTCTCAAAGGTCCCACCTTCAATAATTGACAGGATATCTCTTGGAAAAGCAAACCACCTCGTCTTAAAAAAGGCCATATTGGGCCTTAAAAGTAAGCCCGATATTGTTATTACAGATGCTTACGAAATAAATATTAGAAAATATAATACAGAAATCATCCCCATAATTAATGGCGACGAGCTCAGCGCCAGTATTGCCGCCGCCTCAGTGATTGCAAAAGTAATAAGGGACAGGCTGATGCTGAAGTATTCCCGAATATATCCTGAATATGATTTCGGCACAAACAAAGGCTATGGAACCAAAAAACACATGCTTGTCCTTAGGAAATACGGCCCTTGCCGAATACACAGAGTGTCTTTCAGGGGTGTAATAAATTGATCCCGAAAAAAGTGCTTGGAAATATCGGAGAAATAAAATCCTGTGAATATATGAAATCAGCAGGTTATGAGATTCTTAATAAAAATTTCAGGTGCATTTATGGTGAGATAGACATAATCGCAAGAAGGGAAAATGTCATCTGTTTTATTGAAGTCAAAACCAGGGCCACGGCAAGTTATGGAGAGCCGGAAGAGGCAGTAAATACAGTAAAAACAGGCAGGATAAAAAAATCTGCAGCCTATTACCTGAGCCTAAGGTACTTAAACAGTTTTGAGGTCAGCTTTGATGTCATTACAATAAAAGTATCAGAAAAAAAACTTCTTCTGCAGCATTACAAAAACTGCTTTTAAAGCCATTAACTCGTAATTTTTATAACATTTAATACTGGTTTAATTAAATATACTATTTAGTATTGACATACTAAAATAATTAGTATTATAATATAATTACCGAAGAAGCATAGAAAGGAGGATTTAAATGAGTAAAAATATAGATTTAGCCTTAAACAAATTGTATCAAAGACAGATATCTTCCAGAGAACAGCTATTAAATGAAATGCTTCGAGTTAAAATGGTATTAGAGAATCTTGAGGAAAATTCAAATATTGCAAAGGATAAAGAAAACCTGTTTCAGTTTATGAAAAAAACAACTGAAGATGAATTAGGCTTTTTCCCTGCTGACAGAGATGACTTTCTGGATATTTTTAAAGTATTAAGAGACATTGATCTAATAGATTTTACATTAGAGATATATAAAAATGATCGATTGGGTACAGTAATTTCACCCATATGTTTGAGTACTTATATTAGTGAGAAAATGCGTATGCTTCTACCACAAAAGATACTTATTACTGAAGCTGAAAAACATTTATCTGGTCTTAAAGAGATAATAAAACAATTTCCATATACTGAGCTGACATTAACAACACAGTTTAGGCTCATGAACTTACTTTTGAAGCTGTCTTTTGAAAAGTATCAAAATGTGAAAGTCCGTTTTGAATCAATCTATACTGAATGCTTGAAGGATGAGAAGTTTGATTATATTTATTGCCTGCCAGCCTTTGGCTATAAGCCTGATGAGCTAGGCAGAAAATTCTTAACAAGAGACAGTGATGGCATAGCACTTGAGAATATGCTCGGACATTTAAACAACCCTGGCAATTTGGACATAATTGTACCTGCAAAAATAACTTTTGCCGGTATAGGATATAAGAATCTGAGATCCTATATTGCAGATAACTTCAATGTAAAAAGTATTTATATTTTGCCTGAGGGAACCTTCAGACCTTTTACATCAATCAAGACTTATTTATTCACTATCACGACTAATCCTCAACCCAATATTGAATTTGGAGCCTTGGAATTAAACAAAGACACATTTGACATCACAGATAAGAAAGAGATATCAACCAGGGAATTCCTGGCGCATGAGGACTGGAGAATTGAGCTTCTAATATCTGATGACAATGAGAATATTCAGAGGTTTAAAAATTCCAATTTAGAAAAAGTGAGACTAAAAGATATCGCAGAAGTGTTTAGAGGTAAATCCATTTTAAAAAACGATACTACCCTGGGCAGCATCAGTGTGCTTAATATCTCAAACATCGAAAATGGTGAAATTAATTATTTGAACATGGAAACTATCGAAGAAGAAGAACGTAAAATCAAGCGATATGAGCTGTTAAGTGGAGATGTCGTTCTGGCATGCAGAGGTACTGCCGTTAAGTCTGCAGTTTTTAAGACTCAAAACAAAACAATTATCGCTTCAGCTAACCTCATTGTAATCAGGCCAAAGGAAAAAGTAATTGGAGAGTATTTAAAGATGTTTTTAGAAAGTCCTGTTGGGCTTGCTATTATAAAGAGTTTTCAACGCGGCACAAGGATTATGAATATTAACTATTTGGATATTATGGAAATGGAAATTCCTCTGATCTCAATGATTGAGCAAAAGGGAATAATAAACAAATACAATGATGAGCTTAAAACATATAAAAAAATTATTAAAGAAGCTGAAAGCAGATGGGCAACTATAAAAGATAGCCTTTATAACAAATTAACATAGGAGGGTTAATACTATGGCAGTAAATCTGGAATTTGAAAATAAATTGTGGGAAAAGGCTGATAAGCTTAGAGGTAATATACAACCATCCGATTACAAGGATGTTATTTTGGGGCTCATCTTTTTAAAATACATCTCAGACAGCTTTGAAGAAAAATATAACGAGCTCATTGGTGCGGGTGATGGTTTTGAAGAGGACAGAGATGCTTATATTGAAGATAATGTTTTCTTTGTTCCTGCAATTGCAAGATGGGGATTTATAAAGAAGAGTGCCAAGCAAAGCATTATTGGTCAGATTATTGACGAAGCAATGATTGCAATTGAAAAGGTGAATCAAAACCTAAAAGGCGTTTTGCCGAAAAACTATGCCAGACCGGACCTTAATAAAACAAAGCTCGGTGAATTAATTGACCTATTCTCTTTTAATATGGGAAATAAAGCAGCAAAAGCGCAGGATATCCTGGGCAGGGTTTATGAATATTTTTTGGGTAAATTTGGTTCCAGTGAGGGGGAGTTTTATACTCCGCCAACAATTGTAAAGCTTCTTGTTGGAATGATTGAGCCCTATAAAGGCAGAGTGTATGATCCCTGCTGCGGGTCCGGCGGTATGTTTGTGCAATCTCAAAGATTTGTCGAAGAGCATCAGGGTCGGAAAGATGATGTTCATATTTTTGGCCAGGAGTTTACTGCTAATACCTGGAGGTTATGCAAAATGAACCTGGCTATTCGTGGCATTGACGGTAATTTGGGCGAAAGAGATGCAGATACATTTGGTAATGACCTTCATAAAAACCTGCGGGCGGATTTTGTCCTGGCAAACCCACCTTTTAATGTCAGCGATTATACGCTTATTTTGGATGACGCTCGCTGGAAATATGGCATCCCGCCGGCAAACAATGCAAACTATGCCTGGATAGAACATATGATTAGCAAGCTGTCTCCCACCGGTATTGCCGGATTTGTGCTGGCTAATGGGTCAATGAGCACTTCCACAAAAGCAGAAGCGGAAACCAGGAAAAACATTATTGAAGCAGGGCTTGTAGACTGTATTGTAACGATGCCACCAAATCTTTTTTATAATGTGACCATTCCGGTATGTCTCTGGTTTATCTCCAAGAATAGAGAAAATCGCAAGGATAAAATCCTGTTTTTAGATGCTCGTAAAATGGGGACAATGGTTACCCGCAAGCACAGGGAACTTTCTGATAAGGAGATAAAGCATATATATGATACTTATCACAACTGGCGCGATAAAAAAGATTATGAAGATATTAAGGGTTTTTGCAAATCTGTGAGCATTGAAGAAGTCAGAGGGCACGAATATATTCTAACTCCCGGCAGATATGTCGGAATTGAAGAAGCGGAAGATGACGGTGAACCATTTGACGAAAAGATGATAAGGCTTACAGGTGAACTTGCTGAGATGTTTGCCAAATCCCATCATCTGGAGGATGAGATCAGGCAGAGACTGGGGGCGATTGGATATGAGTTTTGAAAATAATACTGAAATATTGATTTATCAAACCGAAGACGGGCAGACAAAAGTTGATGTACGAATTGAAGATGAAACCGTTTGGTTGTCACAACCGCAGATTGTTGAGCTACTTCAATCTAGTAAGGCAAATGTCAGTGAGCACATAAAACATATTTTTGAAGAGGGCGAATTAAATGAAAGTGCAGTTGTTCGGAATTTCCGAACAACTGCGGCAGACGGCAAAAAATATAATGTCAGATATTATAACCTGGATGTAATAATTTCGGTGGGATACCGGGTTAAATCACACAGGGGGACCCAATTTAGGATTTGGGCTACACAACGATTAAAAGAATACATAGTTAAGGGTTTTACCATGAACGATGACCTGCTTAAGAAAGCAGGTGGTGGGCATTACTTCAAAGAGCTGATAGAACGTATTCGTGATATCCGCTCTAGTGAAAAAGTCTTTTATAGACAAGTATTAGATATTTATGCAACTAGTATTGATTATGGCCCTGAAGCTGAAATAACAAAAGAATTCTTTAAAACTGTACAAAATAAAATGCATTACGCAGCCCATGGACACACAGCAGCAGAAATGATCTATTTAAGAGTCAATGCAGAGGAGCAGTTCATGGGAATGACTGCATTTGAAGGGAAAAATCCTAAGAAATCAGATACATCTATTGCAAAGAATTATCTAAAAGAAGATGAATTAAATATATTGAACAGACTTGTATCAGCTTATCTTGAATTTGCAGAGTTGCAGGCTATAAGACAAAAACCAATGCATATGAAAGACTGGGTACAAAAGCTTGATGATTTTATAAAAATGAGTGACAGCGAACTATTAGAAAATGCAGGTAAAATAAGCCATGAACAGGCTAAAATAAAAGCTGAACTTGAATTTGAAAAATACAGAGAGAAAACCAAAGATGAGCTGTCAAAAGTGGAAAAAGACTTTTTAGAAAGTATTAAAGCAACACAAAAAAAGCTGGAGGAAAAGAGGTGAAGTGTGTGGGTGATATGAAGTGGAAAGAGGTAACACTTAACGATGTATCCAAGTATTCAAAAGAGAGAATAAATGTAGATAAATTAACTCTTGAAAACTATGTCTCAACTGAGAATATGCTGCCAGAGAAAGCAGGGAAAAAAATTGCTAGGCCAGAAACAATATTTTTTAATTTTTTATATGATCTATCAGACACAGATAACTTTTGGGTCGATGAAAGTAATTTCACAAAACAAACTTGCTTTGTTGATTATCAAAGCGGACAAGAAAAAGGAACTGTAAAAAAATGGTTTAAAGATAAAAAGTTTGCTCCTTATTTCGGGAAAGGATATTCCAAGTTATTCAATAGATGGAAAAAGGAGAATATAGATATTGTTAAAAAATTTCAAGAAGATTTTAAAAAAATTATATATTCATAAATAATATAAATTTTTTCTTTTTAAAATATTAGAGCTTGGGTAATATTTTTTTTAAAATTCAAATCATAAATTCAAAAATTACAAAAGGAAGATAATCCAGCATCGTAATTAAAGAGTAAATTCTTATAATTTTTTGGCGCATTTTGCCACCACCCAAAATGCGCCGGGTTGCGGGGCTTGCGATTTTATTTTTTTTAAATTGTTTTTTGTAATCTCATTTCAAAAAGCAAACATTCTTATAAATATTTTAAATTTTTTCTTTTGCAGCCATAAATGGCATTGGGAAAACAATTTCAATAGTTTGAAGTAAGCCGGAAGAGGGCAGCCAAATAGAGATTTAAGAAAAAAACAGGAGAAATCCATTTTAACCAGTATATTTACTTAAAGAAGATTAAGAAAATTCCAATAAGCAAACAACCGCTCATTTTACCAAGCGAGGAACCAAGAATAGTACGCGTTGAATCAATTCCTTTTGTATGCAACCATCCAGATAGGCTACCCTCAAAAATACCTGCTATAGAATCTGATAGAGCATTTCCGACAACAGCGCCTGCTAATGCTCCTGCAGCACCAAAAAATTCCGCACCGACTATGGCAGGTATGATTAATAATAAATTATCAATAAGACCAAAAATAATATCAGGCAACATTTTCTTTATACTAATTTTAAAAATATAAGCAACAAGTATTGGAACAAATCCAAGCCCAAAAATAACTATGCTTACAAATCTGCCAAGTGGCATCGCAAAAAATGCTATTAATGCTATAATTATGGCAAGAAGAACTACTACGCTGATTTCTAATAAATTTCTTTGGTTTTTTTTCATTACTTTCTCCAGCTCTATTAAAATAATGGTATTTTTTTAATAATTGTATTTTATAAACTAACAGATTTTATAATCTAATCAGAGCTGAAGATTTTTATCAATCTTTATTAGCAAAAATTTTAAGAAGGTTAATTCTTTTAAGTAGGGTCGGGAACTGGCGCGCCACCAATATAATTTCAGTACGTTTCCAGCTCCCGCCACGTCAAACTCAGCGTTTAAGATTTTCCGAACTGGGCTTTCTTGTCAGTTTCTCCTAAAGGTTTATGTGTCCTATTGGACCGGCAGCGCTTTTATGCATGGTAATACCTTATTTAGCAGCAAAAGAGGACTATCAAAAAATTGTGGAGATAGATTGCAAGCATAATACCTATCTATTTTTCGATGAGATGTATCGCTATCTGGAATACAGTTTGGATAATATACTTCATTTGGCGTGCGAGGTTAATGAAAAGGCGGTTTCTTTATTTTTTTGAAAAGTTCTTATTACTGCAAGCGTTAAATAGTAGGCCGACTATACAAGTATAGATTTTCCCAATTAACCATTATCTCCTGATACTAATTCAAATTGTTATAAAATAAAGCATTTCTGCATAAAGTATTTCTATAATTGACTAATAATATATTTGCATAAATATACAAATATATATATAATATGATTATGTTTTTTAAAATTGACAGTTTCGCCCTGGCCGGCATTGAAGCCATTAGCATTTCGGTGGAAGTGCATATATCAAACGGCCTTCCTTCATTTACCATAGTGGGACTTCCTGATCAGGCCGTCAATGAATCCAGACTGCGTGTCAGGGCCGCAATATTAAACAGCGGATATATTTTTCCAATGAAGAGGATAATCATCAATCTTGCGCCTGCAGATATTAAAAAAGAGGGAGTGCTATACGACCTGCCGATAGCAGTGGCGCTTCTTATTGTCAGTGAACAGGTAAAAAACCTGGATGCCGGGGTAATAAAACTGTCAGGATTTATAGGTGAGCTGTCTCTGGATGGAAAAATTAATCCTGTCAGAGGCATTATAAGCATGGCAGAAAAATCTGCAGAACTTAAGAAAAAATATTTTTTTATCCCTGAAGGCAACCTTGACCAGGCAATCGTTATCAATGATATAGGGATAGTAAGTTGCAGCGACCTGGGTTCCGTTATAAATATTGTTTCAGGTAAGGGCAAGCTACTGGAAGCAGCTATATTTTCAGACCAAACGGCATATGGCATGAAACCGGAAAGCAGGACCCTATACAATATACGCGTTAAAAATAAAAGTGACAGTAAATACAGTTTTAGCCTAAACAATCAAGGTTTGGCAGCCGCAGCAAATAATACTTATTCAGATACCGGAACTGATACCGATACCGACACTGATACTGACACTGAAACTGATACCGACACTGATACCGACATTGATACCGACACCGATACCGACACTGAAACTGAAACCGGTACTGATATTGATTCTGATATGCCTGATAATGATTTTATGGATATCAGGGGACAGTTAAAGGCCAGGAGGGCAATAGAAATTGCAGCTGCCGGCATGCATAACATAATGCTTATCGGCCCACCCGGCGCCGGAAAAACGATGCTGGCAAAAAGGATTTTGTCAATCATGCCTGACTTAAGCAGAGAGGAGAGTATAGAAGTAACCAAGATTTACAGCCTGTACAAAAAATACAGCAATGGCCTTATTGTAAAAAGACCATTTATAAACCCCCACAACACAATTACACAGGCATGCCTTATAGGAGGAGGCAGCACTCCCAGGCCGGGAGAGATAAGCCTGGCTCACAGAGGAATATTATTTCTTGATGAATTTTCACAATATCCCCGGTCCCACATCGAATCCTTACGAATACCTTTGGAAAACAAGGAAGTCATCATTTCACGCAATAACCTGTTTTACAGATTTCCATGCAGTTTTATGTTTGTGGTCGCCATAAATCCCTGCAGCTGCGGTTATAAAGGTGATGAAAGGAAAAAATGCAGATGTACAGATAACGAGATACGAAAATACTGGAATGCTATTTCCGGCCCGACAATAGACAGGATAGATATGAGGATAAATGTGCCAAGGTTACGTGAGGATGAGTTTTCTGAAATATCTGTAAAAAATGAATCTTCATATATGATAAAAAATCGTGTGATTGCATGCCGCAAAGTGCAGGAAAAAAGGTTTTTTAGAAAGGGCTGCAATAAAGAAAATGCCGTAAGGTACAATTCCGAGTCGGGGACAAAACTTATAAACAAATGGATATCTGAAAACATTGAAATAGCAGGACTTATCCCAAAAATGGTAACAAAGTATAATCTTTCTGCCAGGGCAGTATCCAGCCTTATAAAAGTATCAAGGACTATTTCCGACATGGAAAGCAGCGAAAAAATAAGCACATCCAGTTTTTTTGAAGCATTAAATTACAGGGTTAATTTTGAATATGAATGAAGACAGTAAGACAATCCTGCAGATACTTTATGAAAAGAATGTAAAACCTTCAGATTTCATAAGCAGCTACAGGAAAAATTCCATAGATATAAAAAAAACATTAAGCTATTACCGCACATCGTTTCACCCGGAAAACAGCCTGTTTGAGAAGCCTCGCTCAGGTCCTTCTGCTGAAGTAGAAAATATGTTAAAAATACTAAAAATAAGCAAGTCAGACGCTGTCAATATCTCTGAAAAAAATTATCCTGTACTTTTAAAAGAGATATTTTTTCCACCGCCGGTTCTTTTTTACAAAGGTTCCAAAATCCTGGAGAATAATCTGTGCATTGCCATTGTAGGTACAAGAAAGTCAACAGCTTACGGCAGGGATGCAGCAGGGTATTTTGCAGCGCAACTGGCCAGGGAAGGCATTACAATCGTAAGCGGGCTTGCTTCAGGAATAGATTATTATGCCCATAAAGCTTCAATAAAAGAAAAAGGCTCAAGCATTGCAGTTTTAGGTTGTGGTATCGATGTTATTTACCCTGCTGAAAATAAGGACCTTTATTATGAGCTTGGCGCCTTGGGAAGCATTGTAACTGAGTTTATACCAAAGACGCCGCCAATAAAAAATAATTTTCCTGCAAGAAACAGGATAATCAGCGGTTTATGTGCCGGTGTTGTGGTGATTGAAGCTCCGGAAAAAAGCGGTGCTTTGATAACCTGCGATTTTGCAGTAAACCAGGACAGGGAAGTATTTGCTGTACCCGGCAGTATTTTCAGTCCTGAGATTAAGGGAAACCATAACCTTATAAAAAACGGAGCAAAACTTGTAGCGCATCCTGACGATATACTTGAAGAGATTTGGGGTTTTTACAGCATGTTAAAATCGTCTGCATATTCAGAAGCAGCAAAAGAGGCGCCATCCAAAATAAAAAATTGCGGGCAATTACCATTTATGCCGACAGGTTTACAGGCAAAAACCGGGTTGTTTAAAAGTCCTTTAAGCATTTTAAATATATTAAATAAGCTGGAGACAACAGAAAAGGCGGTGTATGATTTAATAGGCTTTAAACCTCTAAGCCTTGAAGAAATAGTTGCAAATACCGGGTATACAATAGCAGTTGTGTTAAAGATTATTTCTGTGCTTCAATTTAATAACCTGATTTGTGAAAAAAATAATAATCAATTTGTAAGAATATGTTAAAATCTAATTTGGAAAGCAGGATTAATAAAACATTTTGAAGGCAGGGGTAATGATATTTAAAAGAAAGAAAGTCGAAAAGCCAAAAAGCCGCCTTGGTCTTGCATTGTTTAAGTATGACAGTGTATGGAATTCTGATTTAAAAAAGATAATACAAAGCATCCGGCAGAAAAAAACAATAAATAGTGCGAGGGCAGGAATAGTCCTTGACGGGGCCTTTTATAAACTTGATGCAATTGCCGATGATATTTCCAGGGAAAACTTTAAAACAGATTATAGGTCAGACAAGATAAGGGATGCCATTATTGAGGTTATGAGGGATTTAAAGGAATTTCTTACACAGGCAAGCGCCAACTCTTTTGATTTTGCAAATCCTCTTCTTGCCGAATCGGAGACGAAGCTTTCCCTGCTTACTGAAGCCAGACAATCATTAAAGAATAAAATGAAGGATATTGAAAGCGATTATTTATGAGTATCAAAGAAAGCCTGGAACTTTACTACAAGCACTTAAAATATGAAAAGAACCTGGCTTCAAATTCAATACAGTCATACCTAAAGGATCTGGGGCAGTTTGCAGACTTTTTATTAAAAAAACAGATCGATGACTTAAACTTTATAAACCTGGATATTTTCAGGGAGTTTTTAAAATTTTTGGACAAATACAAATACTCCAACAGGACCGTTATTAGAAAGTATTCCTCATATAAGAATTTCTTTAAATTTTGTGAATTAAATGGCTATATAGGAAACCAGATAAGCCAGTTTATTCTCCCGCCAAAAATACATGCAAGGCTGTACTCCTTTCTTTCAGAGTCGGAAACAAAAGCCTTGATAGAAAAAATGGACTGCTGCGGTATTTTGGGTATAAGAAACAGGGCCCTTCTTGAGTTTATATATTCTACAGGCGCAAGGGTAAGCGAGACAGAGGGTTTAAGGCTTAAAGATATTGACATGGGCAACAGTTCGGCTGAAGTGTTTGGAAAGGGAAGAAAATACAGGACAGTATATTTAAACAGGAATGCAAAGGAGTGGCTGGTAAGGTATCTAAAGATAAGGCCGCAGTTTATTTACTCCAAAAAAAATATGAGTTACCAGCAGGTTGAATATGCTGATTTGGGCGGCGGCAGCGGCAGTGCGAATGGAAGCGGGAGTGGAAGCGGGAGAAACAGTGCCAGTGCCAGCGGCAGCGGCAGTGGAAGCGGGAGTGGGAATGGAAGTGGCAGCGGCAGCGGCAATAGCAGCGGCGGGTATCTATTTTTAAACAGGTTTGGTAAAAAACTCAACGTAAGAAGTATCAGGAACATACTTGACAAAAGCTTGGCTGAGGCCAATATCGGCAAGAAAATCAGCCCGCATGGGCTCAGGCACAGTTTTGCCACTCACCTTCTTCAGCACGGGGCCGGGATAAGGGAAATTCAGGAACTTCTTGGCCACGAAAATATTGCAACCACCCAGATCTACACGCATCTTAATATAAAAAAACTAAAAGAAGACTTCAATAAGTTCCATCCAAGGGCCGGCGCTAAAGATGGGGATGGTAATAATTAGTTCTTACTGAGTAATTACAAAAAATATGCGAGATAATACAGCAATGTAGATTGTAAGACTAGGACAATCCTAAAGGGCCATCTTTTGTTTATTGTGGAGTTGTAGGGACTTGTACTACTTCTTCCAAATTCTTTAAAACTTCTTTTACCATTGGTTTTAGTCTTGGAATATCTTCTTTTACAACAAGCCAAACAGTTTCAAAATCTACAGTAAAATAACTATGAATGATCTTGTCCCGCATTCCTGCCAAATCACGCCAGGAAATAGACGGGTATGTGATCCTGATTTCTTCAGGTATATTTTTAGTTGCTTCTCCAATAACCTCAATACAGCGTATAATTGCATCGCATGTTTTATCGTCTTTAAGAAACTGATCGAGCTGAAAGTTTTTAATATGGTTTTCTGCTCTTTCCATATATTTAATAATATCCTTAATGTAGATTTCGACGCTTCTTTTCATATGGAAATCATCTCTTTTAAAATAGAATCTTTTAATTCCATTCTGATATTGTTTTTTGGAACAACATCAGCTTTAGTGCCCAGTAAATCACTTACATAGTTCTCAAAAGATACTATATGCAGAAGGCTCACAGGTTTTTTAAATGTTACCAAAATATCAATATCGCTTGTCTTCTTTTGCATTCCTTTGGCATAAGAACCAAATATACCAATATCTTTTATCTGATATTTTTCCTCAAATTCTTTTTTATGATTTTTTAATAACTCTTTTATTTCAAAAAAGTTCTTCATTTTTTAGTTCTCTTATCGGCTTGTAATATTTTAAATGTTCTAACTATTAAATGTTCCAATTGTAAATCTAAGGTCGGATTTACATAAATTATAACATATTTTTATCAAATCTTTCAAAGATTGTTATACAATTAGGACTTTTCAAAAGAAAAATCTGATATCACACATAAAAGATTTACCTGGCAGGTTTAAATTCATTATTAAAAACATTTTTACTTTTAATTTTATATTTTAATTTATATTTTAATTGTTTGCTCAATAAACCAGATTATGTTAAAATTCTACGTTGAAAATTCACACATCACTTCTTGTACTATGGTGACTGCATATCTGTTAAAAGTGGTGGAGGTAAAACCATAAAAAACGAAAGGAACAGCAATGGAAAGCATCGTAACAATGAAACAGCTCCTTGAAGTAGGAGTACATTTCGGGCATCAGACCAGAAAATGGAACCCCAAAATGAAAAGATATATATTTGCCGAAAAAAACGGCATATATATAATCGACCTTCAGCAAACACTGCAACTGTTAATCGAAGCTTATGAGCACGTAAAAAACGTTGCATCAAATGGTGGAAACATACTGTTTGTAGGAACTAAAAAACAGACCCAGGATATCGTTGAAAGCTATGCAAAGGAATGCGGAATGCCGTATGTCAGGAACAGGTGGCTTGGCGGGACCCTGACAAATTTTCGGACTATTTTTGCAAGGACAAAAAGGATTTCGGAAATAGAGAATATGGAAAAAAATGGTGTTTTTGAGATGATACCGAAAAAAGAAGTGCTGGAGATAAGGAAAGAATATGAAAAATTGCTTTATAACATCGGCGGCATAAGGGATATGCTAAAACTGCCTGATATGCTATTTGTAATAGATCCTCATAAGGAGATTATTGCAGTTGCTGAAGCTAAAAAATTGGGGATACCTGTGGCCGGTATCGTAGATACAAACTGTGACCCAGATAATGTTGATTATGTTATTCCGGGAAATGACGATGCAATAAGGGCCTGCAGCTTAATTACAAGCGTTATCGCAGAAGCTGTAAAAAAAGGCAGGGAAGACAAGTTCAAAGTTGCAGACAAACCGGAGCCTGTTAAACCTTCAGAGGTTGTTGAAGAAATACCTTCCACACTTCAGGAAAAAATTGATGAACTTGACACTGAAGACATAGATTCAATAGAAAAAATCTAAAATAGATTCAGTGGAAAAAATATAAAATAGATTCAATAGAAAAAATATAAAGTAAGTTTTTTTAAATTTTAAATCATAGGGAGATTTTGATGGAAATAAATGCAGAAATGGTTAAAAAGCTCAGGGAAAAAAGCGGTGTAGGGATGATGGACTGCAAGAGAGCGCTTACCGAATGTAATGGGGAGTTTGATAAGGCATGTGAATATTTGAGGGAAAAAGGGCTTGATAAAGCTGCAAAGAAATCGAAAAGGCCAACCAGGGAAGGCATTCTGGACACATACATACATCTTGGTTCAAAGATAGGCGTCATGATTGAACTTAATTGCGAAACTGACTTTGTGGCAAAAAATGAAGTTTTTAAAACTCTTTCCCACAACATCGCGCTTCATATTGCTGCTGCAGCACCACTTTATGTTTCAAAAGACGAAATTTCAGCCGATATAGTTGAAAAAGAAAAAGAAATATACAGAAGACAAGCCATAAATGAAGGCAAACCTGAAAATATCGTTGATAAGATTGCTGAAGGCAAATTGTCGAAATACTTTCAGGAAACATGCCTGCTTGAGCAGCTTTATGTAAAAAATCCTGACATGACTATAAATGGCCTGTTAAAAGAAAACATAGTTGTAATCGGTGAAAATATAATCATTAAAAGATTTGTAAGGTGGATCTTAGGGGAAACCAGCCCGGAAGAATAAAAAATATTTGAAGACACCGATGTCTGGTAAGATTCGGTTATATCCGGTAAGAATAGATCCGATAAGAATAGATTCGGGAAGAATAGATTCGGCAAGAATAGATTTGGTAAGTACCGGTTAGAAACGTTAAGAAACGGTAAGAATAATAAATATCACATAAGGGATAGCCAGTTATGGATGTACCAAAATACAGCAGGGTAATGTTAAAGATAAGCGGAGAGGCGCTTATCGGTAAATCTGATTATGGCATTGACCCAAAAGTAATGGACAGCATAGCGGATCAGATAAAGGATGTGGTCCTTATGGGTGTGGAAATTGCGGTGGTCGTAGGCGGAGGCAATTTCTGGAGAGGGGTTGAAGCCAGCGCAAATGGAATGGACAGGACAACAGCTGACTATATCGGTATGCTTGCCACAGTAATGAATGCCATAGGCTTGCAGGATGCCCTGGAAAAAAAAGATATTTCAACCAGGGTGCAGTCATCCATTACAATGCAGGAAATTGCTGAACCTTTTATAAGAAGGCGCGCGCTGAGGCATCTTGAAAAGAAAAGAGTCGTAATATTTGCAGGCGGGACAGGAAACCCTTATTTTTCTACAGACACTGCTGCGGCCCTCAGGGCTCTTGAAATAGATGCAGAAATACTTTTTAAAGCAACCAAGGTCGATGGTGTATACGACAAAGATCCAAAAAAATATCCGGATGCAAAGAGATTTGAAGAATTGACATACATTGAGGTACTGGCTAAGAATTTGAGGATCCTTGATTCCACAGCGACTTCATTATGCATGGAAAATAATCTTCCGGTTGTGGTTTTTGATATAACCAAATCCGGAAATATAAAAGATGTTATTGCGGGAAAAAAAATTGGAACCATAGTTAGAAGGGGTGATTCAAATTAAAGATCAGCTAGTATCCGATTGTGAAAACAGAATGAAACAGACAATTGAAAACACGCAGCATGAATTTAATACCATAAGGACAGGCAGGGCCTCCGCAACACTTCTGGACAGGATATATGTGGATTATTACGGTGCAAGGACACAGCTCAAACAGTTGGCAAATATAAATATCCCTGAGGCAAGGACTATTGTCATCACGCCTTATGAAGCAAAATTAATAAAAGAAATAGAAAAACAGATAATTGCATCAGACTTAAACCTTAATCCCGGCAATGACGGCAAGACAATAAGGCTTATTATCCCTGCCCTCAACGAGGAAAGAAGAAATGAAATGGTCAAACTTGTTAAAAAAATTGCTGAGGACGGAAGGATAGGAATAAGAAATATCAGGCGTGAGGTAAATGATGAGTTAAAGAAGCTTGAACATAATAAAGAAATAACTGAAGATGATACTGAGCAGTACCACAAGAAAACCCAAAATTTGACAGATAAATACATTGAAATAATTAATGAGGCCGTGCTGTTAAAAGATAAGGAAATAATGGAAGTGTAGGGATACAATTTTGAAGTGTTTTTTTTCTCGTTTTGCTTTTCCGTTGTCTCTTTCGCTTAAATCACTTAAAAATGGAAATATCCCGCAGCATGTAGCAATAATAATGGACGGTAATGGAAGATGGGCCACAAGAAGAAGGCTTCCAAGGATTATCGGCCATCAGAGGGGCGCCGAGGTCTTAAGGGAGACTGTTGTGGTGTGCAAGGACCTGGGTATAAAATATCTTACCGCCTACTCATTCTCAAGCGAAAACTGGCAAAGGCCGGCCGAAGAAGTAAAAGATCTCATGAAACTTTTTGTTGAGGTGCTTCAGAGGGAACTTGATGGTTTGATTGAAAACGATGTAAAGTTAAATCTTATCGGGCAACGCGAAATAATTCCTGAAAAAATTCTGAAAGTTTTTGAAAATGCTGAAGAAAAAACCAAAAATAACATTTCACTGGTTTTTAATATAGCTTTCAGCTACGGTGCCAGGCAGGAAATATTTGATGCAGTAAAAAAAATACATACTGACTGGCGCCTGGCAGATATCGATTTAAAAACTGTTGGCCCGGAAATAGTTTCGGGCTATCTATATACTGCAGGTATTCCTGACCCCGACCTTTTAATAAGGACCGGCGGGGAAAGCAGGATCAGTAATTTTTTATTATGGCAGATTGCCTATACAGAGTTATATTTTACAAATATAATGTGGCCGGATTTTAACAGGAAGAATTTTTTTAAAGCAATCAGGAGCTTTCAGAATCGAAGCAGAAGATTCGGAAAATTATAAATTAAAAAAGATTCTCATGGTTTAATAAAGACTTGTAAATGTCCTGTGGTTAGTAACAAATATTATTATAAATAATTTGGATTCAATTGCTGCAGGAAATAATCAATATTCTTCGGGTGCCGGAGTAAAGATTCTCATAATTTAATAAAGATTCATATAATTTACTAAATAATAAACTAAAAAGGGATAAAAAAATAATTTAATGATAATCCTGCAATATTTAATAGCAATTTTAGGTTTTTCGGTAATCGTCTTCGTACATGAACTTGGACATTTTTTAATTGCCAAATTAAGCGGGATTCATGTCCAGGAGTTCTTTATAGGATTTGGCCCTAAAATCCTGAAATATACTTCAAAAAAAAGCGGCACGATGTACGGTATCAGCGCAATTCCTGTTGGTGGTTATAATAAAATACTTGGCCAGGATAGAAATGAGGTAATCCCGGAAAATTTTAAGGACAAGGCTTTTTATGACAAACCTTTTTACAAGAAATTTCTGGTTATAAGCGGCGGAGGGATATTTAATATTATTTTTGCAGTAATTTTGATAATAGTTTATTTTTCTCTGGGTGTTTTTGTTCCTTCTAATACAATTGATTTCCTGCAGCCCGGCTCACCGGCAGAAACATATGGTTTCCAGAAGGGTGATAAGGTTATTTCTTTAAATGACAAGGAAATAAAATCCTGGGATGATTTCTCGGTTATAATAAAAGATTATCCCGGCAAAGAAGTGACATTCAAAGTAATAAGAGACAAAAAAGAAATTAATATCGATGCGAAGCTTTCAAGTGTCGACGGAAAGGGATATTTAGGCGTAGGGCCGCTTCTCGTAAAGGAAAGAATGGGAGCGGGCCAGGTCGTAAAGGAAAGCTTTAAGATGGTATGGGGTCTGTCTGTTACATATGTAAAGTTATTTGGAATGCTTTTTTCAGGAAAAATCCCATTTTCAGAGGCCCGTCCGGTTTCACCTATAGGTGTTGTAAGCATTTTCCAGCAGTCAGCGGCAATGGGCGCGCAGAACTTTATACTATTTGTGGCCCTTGTTTCAATATTGCTTGCTTTTGGAAATTTTCTGCCGATACTGCCGGTTGACGGCGGCCATCTTGTGATAATAATAATTGAGGCAATAAGAAAAAAACCTGTATCTAAAAAAGCAATTGAAATATATAACACTATGGGAATTGTGCTGGTGGTTTCACTGCTTTTGATTGGAGTAGTCTTTGACATTATAAGCCCCTTTAAGCTTCCAAGCATGTAATTATTTTTAAAACATAGGAATTTTTGTTTTTATAAAATTCAGGAATTTTAAGTCAACCCAGGTATTTTTTATATTCCGTATTCGTGTTTTAATATTGTTGTTGTACGCGATTATTGTTAGTGTTTACGATAATAATACCAATGTTCGCGATGGTAATGCTGTTGTTTGCGATGATAATGCTGCCATAAGAAGGATTGGTTAATAATATTTTTACGTTATTTAAAAATATAATCAGGGATGCAAGTGACAAGAAAATTAACAAGGGCAATTAATGTCGGAAATATTAAAATCGGCGGAGACAATCCTGTGCTTGTGCAGTCCATGCTTAAAAGCAGGCTTGAGAATTATGGCGCAATCTTAAATGAGATTACAGAGCTGCAATCTTGCGGCTGCGAGATAATAAGGATTGCAATTGTTCAGGAGGATTCACTTGAGATTTTAAATAAACTGATAAAACAAGAAGCCTTTGAGGTTCCGGTGGTGGCTGATATCCAGTTTGACTACAGATTTGCTATCAGGGCACTTGAAGCCGGAGCAGATTGTGTAAGAATAAATCCCGGTAACATGACTGATAAACCGGGCCTTGAAAAAGTTGTAATGCTGGCAAAAAACAGGAATGCTGCCATAAGGATTGGTGTAAATTCCGGCTCACTTGAGAAAAAAATGCTCGGGAGTTTTCCGGGTGATTTTTCAGGCGCAATTGTTGAAAGTACTCTTGAAGCTGTAAGGTTTTTTGAAAACCTTAAATTTTATAATTTTAAGATTTCAGCCAAAGCATCCTCAGTAACTGACACGATATCGGCATACAGGCAGATTTCATCAAAAATCGACTATCCTCTGCATGTCGGGATAACAGAGGCCGGACCTGCGTTTACGGGCTCCATAAAATCTGCGGTCGGAATAGGTATATTATTATCAGAAGGAATTGGGGATACTATAAGGGTATCACTGACTGACAAATCAGTCCTGGAAGTAAAAGCGGCATATACTATCCTGTCAAGCCTTGGCTTGCGAAAATATGGAATCGATATTGTATCGTGCCCGACATGCAGCCGGACAGAAGTGGATTTAAAAACCCTTGTTTCTGAAGTTGAAAAATTGACATCCGGGATAAATGCCCAATTAAAGGTCGCAGTAATGGGCTGCATAGTCAATGGCCCGGGCGAAGCAAAGGATGCTGATATCGGGATCGCGTTTGGCAGGCAGAAGGCTGCTGTTTTTGTAAAAGGCGCTGTTATTAAAAGGGTAGAGCTTACTGAGGTCCTGGAAGAATTCAAGAAAGAACTTAATAAATTACTATAAGATTTGATTTTAAAAATTTTAAATATAAAATTCGTTAAAAGGAGTGAAAAGTGACCAGGTTTTCCGAATATTATTTAAAAACGACAAAAGAAGACGCTTCAAGCTCAGAGATACCGAGTTATTCACTATCGCTTCGCGCTGGGCTGATAAGGAAAATAGCCTCAGGTATTTATGCATACCTGCCCTTAGGTTACAGGGTTTTAAAAAAGATCGAAAAGATAGTCAGGGAAGAAATGGATAATACCGGGGCCATTGAAATGCTGATGCCGGCATTACAGCCCGGTGATTTGTGGATGCAGTCAGGCAGATGGTATAAGTACGGACCG
>JBBQDW010000018.1:0-23721 GCA_038320085.1 Candidatus Humimicrobiales bacterium | reverse complement strand
AGTTTTTCGAAAATCTCATTTACCTCAATAAACTCATAGTCTATGGGTGCGCCTTTTTCGTCCAGGATGATTTTGTGGTACGCATATCCGTATAAGGACTGCTCTATAATCTGTTTATAAAAATTTTCGTTCATGGGTTTTTTACTGTTCCTCGGCTGCAAATTAAGTCTCCTGTCATAATTGCTCAATATACTCAATAGTTACAAATATATCCACATGTTAATATATCGTCACATTTCGCTAAAATCTTGATTAATTATTTTAACAAATAATTTATTTTACTGATTTTATTGCTGAATTACTGCCATACAAACTATTGTTTTCCAGATAATGCTTTAGATAATTTAATATATTTTAAAAAATTTAAATAAAAAGCTTGACAAATATATATTCTTATCATACCATTTGTATCAATACAATAATATAAAGTTTATTTGATAACTAAATAAGTAATTTTAAAGTAATAGAGGCTAAGACTTACATTTCATTATTTGGGCATCTGGAAGTGTAACGAGCCAGTGATGCAACCGGCTATTATTTTTTGCATGGAAAAAATAATTATAAGCGTGCGTGTTTTTGGCCAGTAAAGCACCCGGGTATTAAAAAGCCATTTAGCCTCTATTAAAAAGGTTAAATGGCTTTTTTAGTTATCGGGGAGAAAAAATGAAGAAGAATTTTAAAAACCTGAGTCTTTTTATCGCATCAGCAGTAGTTATGCTTTTAATCGTATCCTTCTGTATAGCAGCAGCAAGCCCTGCAGCAGCCATAGATGTCAAGGGTGTAAGCACTTCACAAGGGCAAAACAGCACTGCAGTTATTTCAAAGCCTTTAGCAGAGCTTAATGATTATGAAAATGCAGTGGCAGCAATGATTAACAACTACAGAGTCGAAAGCGGACTAAATGCAATAGCTTTTGATCCTACACTTACATATATAGCCAAATTTAGAAGCCAGGACTTAATGGACAGAAACTACTGGTCCCACTATACACCTGAAGGAACTACAGTATTTAACCTTTTTAGGGCTAACGGTGTAAAGTATAAAATAGGCGGAGAAAACTTAGGCCAGGCAACCCCTGCAGGAATAGGGACCCCGGAAGCATTTATGAATGCATGGCAAAACAGCCCTTCGCATAATGCAAACATGTTAAGGGCCGGATACAACCACATAGGTGTCGGTATGGTTGATAACGGGGACAGGATAGTAGTAACAACGGTATTTACAAATTAAGCAAGGGATTATAAGTAAGCCCGGGGGGGATTAAAGCAAACCAGGCAACTAAAGTTTTAATTAAAATTTGGACGCAAAATAACAGAAAAAAACAGCAAGCAAGGAGATTGTATAAAAAAATGAAAGAAAGCATCAAAGGGCTGGACGCCTGATAGAGCTTACCTTAAAGAATAGATTAGAAAGTAACAAGGAAAGGATAATAATAAAGAAAAGAGGTTTTTTAAGAAAATGAAAGAAAGTATCACAGGGCTGGACCGCCTGATAGAGCTTACCTTAAACGTAAAAAGAATACCCTCCGGTTTTAGCAAGGAATCGGAGGGATTTCTTTTTAGCTGATAATTTTGTGAATTTGCATTACAAAAACATTATATTCTTACTATAATTTAATACCTAATATAATTAAATGCATACATTAAAATCATTATTCAGAAAATATTATTAAAGAGCTTTTAAAGTAAAGACAAAAGGATAAACATGGTGTACAAAAAAATTGTCGTTATATTATCAGTATTGCTGGTTTTAATTTTTTTATTTGTTTCGTGTGCCCCAAAAGCTGTAGCAGTACAAAATATGGCCACGGAATCTAAAAAAGGAGGCGATGCAGCGGCCACAGAGGCGTCAGTGGCCACTTCTCCGGATTCTTCAGCTTCCTCAACAGAATCCGGGTCCTTAAGCGATGCAGCTGCAACAGATTCTTCAGGTTCCAGCAATGAACGAGCCCCTGAAATTTCAGTTATAGATGTTTCGACAGCGAATGACACAGGGTCAAGCATATTGTTTGTTGCGGGCGGCGGGGCAGCAGACTCTGAAAAACCTCCCGTTAGTGATGCAGGCATTACTATCCCCCTTGAAGAATTTATAAACAGAATAATCTCACTTTATGAGTTTGAGGAGAAATATTCCGGTTTTATAAGAATATATTATATTGTAAATATGCTTAATGGCAGCTTATGGGTTTACATGGGCGGAATTGATAATACCCCGGTTTTTAAGTTTGACGGAAACATCATACCGAAAAGGTTTGATGACTTTAAAATGAATGCTGAAAAATACAAAGGCACACGATTCGGCGATAAACTCGCAGAGTACCTGACTCTTTTAAAATCAGAAAACTATATGCGGACTCAAAAAGTATCAGACTATATCGAAAACCTGACATTTTATTAAAAAACCAATTATTATTTCGGAATTAATCATCTGAAAATGATTTTACTATTTTTATATATTTTTTTATTAATTCGGCTCACTTTTAATTTTTAAATGGCAACTATTTTATTAATTTGACAAGATGTCTGTAAATATGATATTATTCCGGTGTCTTGCTAAGGTAAGGCAGAGAAAAATTTTCCTCGGCTTGTAGTCGGGGAATTTTTTTATCTATTTTATCCCCCATTTTTCTTTTAAAAATTCATTTATTTCTTTTTCTGCTGCGGCGCTGATTTTTTTGGCAATTTTTTGGGTGGTTATTCTGCGCATCTTTAATTTGGGATATTCTGTTAAAAAAGCAGGTCTTTCGGTTGCTGCGCCTAAAGAACTGCAAGTACCTCTGACATAATTATCATTTGATACAACAGTAATACCTGCCCTGTTTTTTGTTTCTCTTACCATGCATATTATATAGTCATCTGCCTTCTGCCCTGATTTGGAATACATACAATTAATACCGTAAAGTGTTTTGCTGCTTCTTATAAAACCGTCAATTCCATCAAATACTATATTGATTTTTCCTCGATATGAACGGTTATTTATCCAGATTTGCATAAAATCAACAAGGGCCGTCCTTGCGTCTTCAAGACTCAGCAGAAGATTCTTTTTTAATTGGGGGATTTCATGTATTACATTGTAACCGTCTAATATTAGTTGTTTCATATGTAATCAGTTGTCGGATTCTTCGTCTTCTTCGATTTCCATTAAAATATCTGTAAAAAACGATAGATCGTCGATTTTATCCCCAAGACATATGTGGGACTTATATATAGAATTTCGCATTTCTATACCGCAGACGGGACAATCGATTAATACCTCGCCCATTTGTATTTTAATCCTTTCATTAATTCTAATTATAAGTCTTTCTAACACACAGGTTAATATTGGGATTTAAGATGCTTATGTGTTCTTCAAAATTAGAATTCTGTTAAAAAATTATTAAACTGTAATTATAAAGACTGCCGCCTATTATACAAGTCTTATTTTGACAACTGTTTGTCATACTTAAAAAATATTCTATTTCCTGTCAGCAGACAGATTTTATAAAAAATATTCTATTTCTTATTAGCCGGCAGATTTTATAAAAAATATTTTATTTCCTGTTAATTAATAAATTCTTTATTAAAACTTTACAAGAATTTTACAGTAATTTGAGCCTGTTTACCTTTACTTCACCCGATATATCTGAAATAATCGTAAAAATTTTAAAAAATTAATTTGATTTGAGGTAAACTTTTTATGGAAAAAAATAGTAAAAATATCTTGCTTGTTTATCCGCAGCATACAAAGACCTTTTGGGGTTTTGAAAACGTAATGAAAATTTTGGGAAAGAAAGCTGCTTATCCCCCGCTTGGGATACTTACAATATCCTCAATGCTTCCCGGCCACTGGAATAAAAAACTGGTCGATCTCAATACTGATATCCTGAATACTTCAGATATAGTGTGGGCCGATTTTGTTTTTATCAGCGGGATGATAGTCCAGAAAGAGTCCGCCCTAAAGGTCATCGAAAAAGTAAAACAGCTTAATAAACCTGTAGTTGCAGGAGGCCCGCTTTTTACGACCGGTGCCGAAGATTTTCCATTTGTCGACCATCTTTTCCTTGGAGAAGCTGAGAATACTCTGGGTGATTTTATTAAAGACGTAGAAGAAAATACGTTGAAAAAAGTCTACCAGGCAATGGATTTTCCTGAACTCTCAAACGTGCCTGTCCCGGACTGGAAAATGATAAATCCTTTCAGGTACCATTCTATGAGTCTTCAGTATTCCAGGGGATGTCCTTTTAACTGTGAATTTTGTGATATTGTCGTTTTAAACGGCAGGACCCCGAGAACGAAAACAAAGGACCAGGTAATTGCTGAGCTTGATGCAATTTATGACCTTGGGTGGCATGAAGCAGTGTTTTTTGTTGATGACAATCTTATTGGCAATAAACACAAATTAAAGTCAGAAATCCTGCCTGCTGTAATAGAGTGGCAGAAAAGTAAAAAATATCCTTTCACCCTAAATACACAGGTGTCCATAAACCTCACCGATGATGAAGAGCTGATAAAACTTATGGTTGAAGCCGGATTTAATACGGTTTTTATAGGTATTGAAACACCTGATGAAAAGAGCCTTGAGGAATGCTCCAAATTCCAAAACCAGAACAGGGACTTAGTCTTGAGCATTAAAAAGCTTCAGAATTTTGGTCTTGAGGTCCAGGGCGGCTTTATAGTAGGTTTCGACTCAGATACCCCTGCTATTTTCCAGAAGCAGATAGAGTTTATACAAAAAAGCGGCATTGTAACTGCAATGGTGGGTCTGCTTACTGCCCTTCCGAAAACCAAACTGCATAAAAGGCTGGAGGAAAATAAAAGAATAGTCAAGGTATCGTCAGCAAACAATACAATTTTTTCAACCTTAAATTTTATTCCTAAAATGGACAAGAAAATACTTTTTAGCGGGTATACCAGGATCCTTGAAACGATTTATAATCCCAAAGATTATTATGAAAGGATAAAGACCTTCCTTCGGGAATTCAGGCCTGCAAAAAAGGTTACTGTAAGGAGAGGACTACAGAAATTTGAAGTTAGAGCGCTGTTTGGTTCTATCTGGCAATTGGGGATAAGAGGCAGAAATAGAAAACACTTCTGGAACCTTTTATTATGGACCTCAATAAAATACCCGGGACTTTTCCATTACGCTATCAGCTACTCACTTGCAGGAATACATCTACGGACCATAGTCTCATAAGAAAGCGCCTTTAAAAGATTGTATGCCGCGGTTTTGCATAAGTTTGTATTGATTCGTATCGATACTTGTATTTTATATAAGTCTGTTGGTTTAAATTAAGGCTTCACATAACTGTGAAGCCTTAATTTTTATAGTAATCAGGGTAATGTAGCATTTATATATAAAAAGACAAAGTCGGACAAGCATTCCAACAATCATGTCCCTCATGTCCGGTCCTGTCTTGTTTTTACTTCCTGAAATCCTTAAAATCACTAAATCTCTGCATCATATGGCCCCCGAACATTCTGCCGCCATCTCCGCCGAGCCAGTGCATAAAAAACATTCCTGCAAAAATACCTGCCAAAATGCTAAAAACTATTGCCACGCTTCTCTTGCCGGTTGATGCCGGTCGTCATTTACAAGTCATTTATTCTGCTAAATATTATTATAAGGATTTAAATTAAAGCCTTATTAAAAAAGAATTAAAAAATTTTAATTTTCGTTTATGAATCATTTTTCTAGACACACCGGTTTTTTAAGCCAACTTGATTGAAGGAAGTTTTATTGAAAACACTATTGCTCCCAGGATACATATCGCACCACATATCAATATCGTATGGGGGGCGCCGATTTTCTCCGCCATTATTCCTGCAAGGAGATTTCCAAAAGGAGTCATCCCGATAAATGCCATGGTATATAAACTCATTACTCTGCCTCGCTTGTCATCATCGGTTATTGTTTGAAGGATTGTATTGATTGAAGCTATATTTATTATCATTCCAAATCCCGAAAAAAGCAGCATGGCAAGAGAAAACCACAGATTTTTGGAAATAGCAAAAAATACGAGGCCAAATCCAAAGACGGCAGTTGCGCCAGCAAGTATTTTACCCAGACCCAATATGGTTTTCCGGACTGCAAGATACATACCGCCTATCAGTGCCCCTACGCCTGCTGAAGCCATTAAAAACCCGAGTGTGTATGAGTTGCCTTTTAAAACATCTGTGGCAAAAATAGGCATAAGAACTGTGTAGGGCATTCCCACAAGGCTTATGAGCCCCAGAAGAAGGAGCAGGGATCTTATTGGTGTAAACCCGAATGCATACCTGAAGCCTTCCTTTATCTCCTTTAATACGTTAGTGCGGGATTGAAGTTTGTGTGCTTTTTTGAGCTTCATTGCAAGCAATGCTGCGATTACCGCCAAAAAACTTATTGCGTTTATGAGAAAACAGTAGCCTTCACCTACAACGGCAACAAGAACACCTGCTGCGGCGGGCCCTATTAATCTTGAAGCGTTCACTATAGCGGAATTTAATGCAATTGCATTTGCCATATCGCTGCGCTTCTCTACCATTTCCACAACAAAAGCCTGTCGCGCCGGCATATCAAAAGCGTTAATAAACCCAAGGCTCAGGCTAAGCGCCACAAGATACCAGATATTTATCACGCCGGTAAGGGTTAAAACAGCTAATGCCAACGCCTGAAGCATTGAAAAGGTCTGTGTAATAACAAGTACACGATGCTTGTTCCATCTGTCTATAAAGACTCCTGAAAAGGGTGAAAGAAAGAAAACCGGTATCTGGCTTAAAAATCCTACAATGCCTAAAAGAAGCGCAGAATTTGTAAGATGATAGACAAGCCAGCTCATTGCAACTATCTGCATCCACGTCCCTACAAGCGAGGCGGCCTGGCCATAAAAAAACAGGCGATAATTCCTGTTTCGCAGCGATATAAGGGTTGCTCTGATACTATCTTTAAATTTATTCAAATTTATCCAAGTTAAATTTGAGCCTGATTCTCAAAAATGATCCTTTCGGAGGCTATCCTGGCAAAATAAATCTCCACATTCAGTCCCAGGTATAGTTTCAGTAATTTCTTCTTTGCCTCCCGGAGATTTTTTTGCTGGTATTTCAATATTTCAGAATGACTTTCATTTTCATATTTTTTTTTGTAATACTTACAGTCTTCATGTGAGATAAGGGTAATGGTCGATATTTTGTGCTCCTCTTTTAAAAGGCTTAAGTTTGCCATCAGCGCTTCTGTGTCTGCTGTTATAAATGCAGGACCGCCAGCCGTAACAATAAGATCAAATTTTTTCATTTTAAGGATATCTTTTAAAAATGCCAAACTTGCATCGATAAAACGTTCATCGCTGCAAAAAATCGCAAGGTTTCTGCTTAAATCGTTTGTAAACGCAAACTCCTTCTTACCAGGCACCGGATTATCTTTATCCATACTGATCTCCCATCCCACTGATTCTTTATGTTAAAGGCATATCATTTTAAAACCTTTCCGACCGGTGCAAGATATACGGTAAACTCCTCTATGCCGTCAACTTTTATCAGTTCATCCATGAGTTTCTGGTTATATGCTGCGACTGCGCATGTGCCCGCGCTAATTGCCTCGCATGCAAGATAAAGGTTTTGGCAGACATGACCCACATCGATAGCAATGACTTTATATGAAGCAATGCCATACCGCCATTCGGTTCGGTATGGTATTGCGGTCCAGACAAAAACTGCTGCAGCAGTGCTTACAAAAACCTGGCCCATTGTGGCATCGATTATTTTTTCAGCCATTTGTGTGACAGCAAATTCAAAAATAAGCCCGTGTTCAATAGGAAGGTACCGGTATATCCCCTGCTGGAGCCCTTCGACGTTTGATATGCAAAGGCAGGTTTCAAAAGGATGGCGGTTTCCTGCAGAAGGAACATTTCGAAGAACTGTGCTGCCAAGATTTTTTCTTACTCCCTGCGTTGCCCATAATAAAAATGAAAGCTCATCAAGCGAAAAGAATTCATTTGTGAATTTCCTGTGGCTTTTCCTGTCTTCAATCGCAGAAATCAGCCCCTTGTCATTTATATTTTTCCACTCTTCGGGTTTTGGCAGCTCTATTATCTGTTTTTCCTCCGGATGAGATGTTTGTACGGGCGGCGGCTTTATTCCAAGGTTCTGGTCCGTCTTTGTAAAATCTGTTTCAAGCCTTATATAGTCTTTTAAAAAACCCCGGGCTTTTTTAATATCATCACTTATTTCCATTTTTTCTCCATTTCTATCAATGCATTATTAATAATCACTTAGCCTGAAGTGCCCCATAGATAGTGGCCGATGTTGTCAGCAGTCGCTTAGCATTAATAGTCGCTTGCCGTATCAATAAGCCGGCCTTATCCCTGCAGCCGCTTCCGTCAGCCCTCTGGCAGCCGGCTTATTCTCACGGCCATTTTTTGAATGCAGTCTATTCTATATTAACAGTTTCATTTTAATGATTCATTCAAATTAAAACAAAATAACAACTCACTCGATGTTTGCTTTTACTCTGCTCCCTGCCTTCAAAAATAACAGCATCAAAATTGCTGCAACTGCAATGCCCGCCCCGGTTAAAAAAGCCGCTTTAGAACTTACCTTTGTCCATATAAAACCGAAAATTAGCGATGCCGGTAATGCAGAAATCCCTATTGCCAGGTTATAAAAGCCATAAGCAGAACCCAGCCTGTCTTTTGGCACCATATCACAAACAAGCGCTTTTTCAACTCCTTCCGTAAATCCAAAGAATAGCCCGTAAAATATAAACAACAGCCATATCATATATGGCAGGTCCGTAAATGCAAAACCTATATATGTCAATCCATACACAACCCAGCCGATAATTATCATAGGTTTTCTTCCAAGCCTGTCAGAAAGATGTCCGCCAAAAAATGAAAATGCAGCTTTTGATACATGATGTACGGCCCATAAGAGTGGTATAAAGGCAGTTTTTATTCCAAGATCAGAGGCCCTTAAAAGCAGGAACGCATCAGTTGAGTTACCCAGAGCAAAAACTACAAGGATACTTAAATAATAACCAAATTTACCTCCGAGTTTTTTTAAATCCCTGATATGAAACGCAGGCGTTGAAGATTTTTGTGGTGTTTCTGCTTCTTTTACTTTAACCTGCTGCCCGGCTTTTAATTCATCTTTTTTTCTTACTTCCCTGACTCCGAAAATTATAAGAAGCACTGCGATTATCCCGGGAATTACCGACAGTAAAAATACTTTCCTGATATCTAATAAAAACACATATAGAATAAGGCTTGCCACCAAAGAACCTGTGACTGCGCCAAGATGGTCCATCGCCCTGTGAAACCCGAAGGCAAATCCCCTCCTGTTGTCAGGCGAACTTTCAGCAATAATTGCATCTCTCGGTGAAGTCCTTACCCCTTTTCCTATCCTGTCTGAAAAACGCAGTGCAAGTAAAAACCCCCAGGAATTTGCCAAACCGATAAGGGGCCGTACTATGTTGGAAAAGGCATAGCCGAATACAACAAAAATCTTTCTTTTTTTAAACCTGTCAGAAAAATATCCTGAGAAAAGTTTTAGGAGGCTGTTGGCCGTTTCAGCAATGCCTTCGATAATACCTATAAAATATGCGCCGACCCCAAGAACTGACTTGATAAATACCGGTATGAGGGGATAAATCATCTCAGAAGAAAAATCATTAAAAAAACTTGCGACACCCAGGATATAAATGTTTCTCCAGTTTTTTTTCTTTTCTTCAGTATCCATCCGGCGACTCCTTATAAAAAACTTTTATTTATAAATCCATACAGGGTTTTTTTAAATTATTTGATTTTTAAAATTATAACAGCAATCGCGGCTTTTGATAAAATATTAATTGATTTTTTATTGATTTAGGCGAGAGGATTATTTGCTGATTTATTTACATAAAAATTTTAGAAGTTTAAAATAGCTTTATAGTAATTGTTTTTGAATTATAATGCTTAATGGTAATTGCATTAATTAAAATGCGTTAATTGTAATGTAAGGCTTTAGTTGTAAGGTAATGCTTTAGTTGTAATGCTTTAGTTGTAATGTAAGGTTTTAGTTGTAATGCTTTATACATAATAGCTTTAATTGTAATAGTTTTATACCGCATTTTATAAACAGGCAGTGAAAATATGACCAATGTCCTAATATTTGCATTTCTGTCAGGTTTCTCATTAATACTGGGTACCATTATCGGCACATCTTTTAAGGTACAACAGAAAGTCATTGCTGCAATAATGGCATTCGGCTCAGGAGTCATGATATGTGCCCTTACCTTCGGGCTTATGGAAGAAGCTTTTAAGCATGGCGGATTTGATGCTGTAATCATAGGTTTTTTGGTTGGCGGGCTTGTCTTTATTTCGGGTGATTTCCTGATACACAGGTTCGGGGGCAGAGGCCGTAAGAAAAGAAAACCCTTTAAGATAGTCAGGGAGACAAACGGGAGAGCAATTGTCCTTGGCGCCCTGCTAGACGGAATACCTGAGTCAGTTGCTCTTGGCATCTCCCTCTTAAGCAAAAACGGTATAGGGCTGTTAATGGCTGCTGCAATTTTCCTGTCCAACTTTCCTGAAAGCATTTCTTCAATCGATGATTTAAAAAAGGAAGGATTTACTAAAAAAAGAATATATTTTATCTGGATTTCAGTCGGTTTAGCAATCATGGCCACCGTTGTTTTAAGCTATATTTTTTTAGAAAAACTTGATTTTAACATTCTTGGGATAATCGAGTCATTTGCTTCAGGAGCAATCCTTGCCATGCTCGCAGACAGCATGATGCCTGAAGCCTATGAAGAGGGCGGCTATCTTATAGGAATATTGACTGTCCTTGGATTCCTTACAGCTTTCATACTTTTTAAAATCTAAAATTTTTTAAATTTTACTTGTGGCCTGAACTTATCTATAGTTTTACTTGTGCCTGCTCTTATCTAGAGTTTTACTTATGACCCGGGCTCATCTCTAGACACAGGATTAATTCAGAGCAGTCAAAGCTTTTATTAATTTAAATTATTATTAATTGAAATAAATCATGCAGGTTTGATTATTAATATGGGCAAAGTCATGGAAAAAAGAGCTCTATGTAAAAACGAAGATTCAATATGGCTTGCAACTACCCCTTCTTCTGACTATCCTTCCCTGCCTGCAAACAAAAAAACAGATACTGATACTGCAGTAATAGGAGGAGGTATTGCAGGTATTTCGACTGCTTTGTTTTTAAAACAGGCAGGCATAAACGTTGCGCTTATCGAAGCTGACAGGGTTGCAAAAGGAGTATCAGGTTATACATCCGGAAAAATCACATCTCAGCACATAATGATTTACAGGTATCTGATTGATAAATTCGGTTTTGATATGGCAAAACAATATGCCGATGCAAACCAGGCCGCCATAGAAAAAATTGCCGGCCTTATAAAATTCAACAACATAAATTGTGATTTTTCTAGAAAAACTGCTTATACGTATGCAGAAAAGGACAAGACTATGGAAAAGTTGCTGGAAGAGGCAAGTGCAGCAGCAAGCCTTGGACTGCCTGTACATGTTGAAGAAAAAGTTCCTATTCCTATACCCGCAAAAGGCGCAGTCTGCTTTTCAGATCAGGCTCAGTTTCACCCAAGAAAGTATCTTTTACGGCTGGCAGAAATGATACCAGGCAATGGAAGTATAATCTTTGAGAAGACAAGAGCGACAGGTATAAAAGAGAGTGGAAGTAAAGGGTTTTTAATAAATACCACTTCAGGTGAAGTTAAAGCAAAAAATATCGTTATCGCTACAAATTTTCCATTTTATGATAAACCCGGCCAATATTATGCAAGGATGGAAGCTGGGCGGATTTACTCTTTTGCAATGAAAATTAAGACTGGTTTTCCTGATGGGATATTTATCAGCGCTGAAAAAGATATATATTCCTTCCGGTCCCAGCCTTATCAGGGCGGCGAACTCGTAATTGCGGGTGGCCAGGAGCATGTGACAGGAAAAGATGAAGATACCATGGAAAGATTTGTAAAGCTATTCAAATATGTCAGGCAGTATTATGAAATAGACCATATCGAGTATTGCTGGTCCTCACAGGATAACAATACGTTTGACATGGTCCCCTATATTGGAAGATACCTGCCAGATGGCAAAAACATATTTATAGCAACCGGTTTTAATGGCTGGGGTATGACACATGGTACAATTGCGGCAATGATAATATCGGATATGATACTCGGCACTAAAAACCCCTGGTCCGGGATATATGACCCGGCAAGATTTAGGCTAAGCACAAATAATAGTACTGAAACTGCAGGAAGAACATTTAAAATAGCCAGTTCAGGCAAAATAGCTAAGACAGACACTTCAAATGGCTTTGAAAAAACCGGTAAACAGAAGAGTGTTAAAAAAACAGGCATACCGGCAAGCTTTGAAAAAACCGGTGTTTTATCCAGTGTCGAAAAAACTGACTCTTATGATAAAATTAAAAAAATCCAGAATTTTACTGAACACCTGAAAGATTGTGATCCAGGTGAAGGCAAAATTATTGAAATATCAGGAACCAAAGTTGCTCTGTACAAGCATGCCGATGGAAACATATATTTTTTAAACCCTTTATGTCCTCATATGAAATGCCTTTTGAGGTTTAACAGCGCTGAAAAATCTTGGGACTGCCCATGCCATGGATCACGTTTCAGCTTTGATGGCAAAGTATTAAACAGCCCTGCTTTCGAGGACTTGGAAATACTTTTTTTTTATAAGGCAAAAAGAAAAAAGCAGGTATTCAAAAATTAAGTCTTTAATAAATTTTCAATTGACGAAAAACTCTGTGGTGCCATATTTTGTTTTTAGGATTTACAGTATAAAATATTGGAGATAAGAAATTAAATATAAGAAATAAGAAAGATAAGAGAAAAAAATTGAGAAATAAGAAACAAAAAATAATTAGATATCTGGGGATTGCTCTGATTGTTGGGGGAATAGTCATACTTGCTTACCCCTTCTATACAAACTTTGTCATGAGGCGCCAGGAATCACAGGTTCTTGAAGCGTGGGCCAGCCAGGTAAGTGATGCGCCAGGAGCAACCTCTCAATCCGGGCAAGGCAATACAACAGACATATCTTCATCCGGCAGTCAGGATACAGCCGGCAATACAGGAGGGACTTCTTCGAATGGTTCCCAAACCCAGGATACAGTAACTGCAGGAGCTGCGACAACAGTATCACCGGAACTTTTTATTCTTGACCCTAATAAAAAAGTGCCTTTTAAAATTTTAATCCCAAAAATAGGCGTTGAATGGATAGTTCATGAAGGGACCGACATTCCAAGTCTAAAACGCGGCCCGGGGCATTACAAAGGAACTGCCCTTCCGGGTGAACCAAGTTTATGCGTTATTGCGGGCCACAGGACGACCTATGGCGCACCTTTTAACAATGTTGACAAGCTTGAGGTTGGCGATGAGATAATACTTCAGTCTGCAAACAATGAAAATTTTATCTACACTGTAACAGCAAAAGCTGTGGTCAAACCGAACGATGTCAGCCTTTTGCAGCCCACAAACTACGGTTCTCTTGCCCTGACCACCTGCACACCCAAATTTTATGCATTAAACAGGCTTATAATCTTTGCAAATTATAAAGGATAATTAAATATGACAGTATTCAGTCAAGTTTGAAATTCCCTGTATTGACCCATTCATTTTCAAGAATTGTCCACCAATCGACTGCCAGCCCTTTTAACACATATTCATAAGGAAGCCACCCATAGCCTGCGTCACCCCACATCTTCCCCCAGGAATTTCGTACCAGCAGCGCGCCGACAGTTTCCAAGTTGTTTTCAGGGTTTATTATTACCATAGAATCATCGTATCCGACAGCCGCCATTGCATGTCCGCCCTCAAACTTTTCCTTTTCTGATGGAAAAGGTATTTTCCCGCCATTTTCTCCGGCATAGCCAATTGAAGTATAAACGCTAAATCCAAAGATTGCAGGGATTTTGGATGCAATGTTTAATTTGATTTGTTTTAGCAGGTCACCGGGTAAAATGCCCTTACCGCTGTCAAGCCTGAAATACTGTGCGGTCCTGTAGCTCTGGGCAAATGCGTAGCAGAAGGAATCCGGCTCTTCATCAAAACTTTCAACATCGTACTTCCAATATTTTTCAGGTACTGCACCAAACAATACCAGTGCCATAATCGTTGTTCTTATGTATGCTCCAAAATCACCGGTCTTTTGAAGAAGATTTCTAGTTGTTTTATAAAGAAACAGCCTGGAACCATCGATAAAATTTCCATTTGCTTTTTTTTCAAAATATTCTACAAGGCCTATTGCAGCATTTGCAGTGCAGGAGCCAAGTTTTCCCTGGTCCTCGACAGGAGAACACCATTTTCTTAAGTCTGTTTTTGCAGGTAATTCTTTCTCTTTTTTTTCACCAGGTTTAAGAAGTATGCCGGTTTTTAATGCCATGGCAGCAATAGTATCTTTTACACCTTCTTTAATGCTTTTTGTTGAGAGCACATCTTTTTTTAGGCCATAATCCCTAAAATCAGGATAATCAGGAAGCCATCCGAAATAGCGCTTATTTTCTTCAAAAAGCATCTTGCCGCTCCTTTCATTTAAATAACCTGATGATTTATTGATATTTCAGTAAAAATTATATGTATTATATCATAAATATAACAATACTTTAAATTATTATTTTATAATATTTTATTATTCCGGAGATACTGTCTGGATTTTGATTTCAACAGCTGTGGTAATATTTTATTTAAAAAATAGTTTATCCTTATTCTTGGAAAAGCCAGGTGGACAGATATCTCTCACCTGTGTCGGGCAAGATAACAACTATCTGTTTTCCTTTACTTTCCGGCCTTTTGGCAACCTCAAGCGCGGCCCACATGGCGGCCCCACAGGATATGCCTGCAAGGATTCCTTCTTCTTTTGCAAGCCTTCTGGCAGTAATTCCGGCATCTTCGTTTGTTACGGTTATAATTTCATCAATTATGTCCCTGTTTAAAATCTCCGGGATAAATCCCGCACCTATGCCCTGTATCTTGTGGGGACCGGGCTGACCACCTGATAAAACGGGTGAGTCCACAGGTTCTACTGCAATAATCCTGACATTCGGGATTTTCTTCTTTAATACTTCACCTACTCCTGTTAATGTGCCGCCTGTTCCTACGCCGGCAACAATAAAATCTACCCTGCCATCAGTGTCATTTAATATCTCAATTGCTGTTGTTTTCCTGTGAATTTCCGGGTTTACCGGATTTGTAAATTGCTGCGGGACGAAAGCATTTTTTGTATTTGCAGCAAGTTCATTTGCCTTTTCAATTGCGCCGCTCATGCCTTTTAAACCTTCAGTCAATACAAGTTCTGCGCCAAAGATCTTTAACAACTTTCGTCTTTCAATACTCATAGTCTCCGGCATTGTAAGTATAAGCTTATACCCTTTTGCGGCACAGGCAAAAGCAAGCGCAACCCCAGTATTTCCACTCGTAGGCTCAATAATTATAGTGTCTTTATTGATTATGCCTTTTTTCTCAGCATCCTCAATCATAGCAACACCGATACGATCTTTAACGCTTGAGAGCGGATTAAAAGATTCCAGTTTTGCAAGAATGACCCCATTCAGGCCCTTGCTTAATTTATTTATTTTAACCAATGGTGTATTGCCGACGGTTTTTGTTACATCATCATATATTCCGGCCATTTTCTTTTCCTTTCATTATTTTTTTTCAGGTTAAAAAATTAGATGGGTATCAGCTTGACTCAGATATTCACTGAAGTTTATACCTTCACTTTATACCTGCGATTTTTTTAGGGCCTGCTCAATATCAGCAAATATATCTTCCATATTTTCAAGGCCTATAGAGAGCCTTATGAAATCCGGAGTGACCCCGGTTGCCAGTCTCTCCTCTTCTGAAAGCTGCTGATGCGTGGTCGTCGCAGGATGGATGGCTAGAGTTTTTGCATCGCCGATATTTGCAACATGCGATATTAGCTGCAGCGAATTTATGAATTTTTTGCCAGCTTCTGCGCCGCCTTTTATACCAAAACCTATAATTGCGCCTGCGCCTTTGCTTAAATACTTATCCACCTTCTTTTTTTCAGGGCTTGAATCAAGGCCGGGATAATTTACCCAGCTAACCAGCAGGTGTTCCTTTAGAAAGCTGGCAACAGTAAGAGCATTCTCGCAGTGCTTTATCATTCTTAGAGGCAGAGTTTCAAGTCCCTGCAGAAATAAAAACGAGTTAAAAGGAGACAGGGCGCAACCCAGGTCCCTTAGAAGTACAACCCTTGCTTTTGTTATAAAGGCAATATTGCCCATGGGCCTCAGTGCTTCTACAAAATCAAGCCCGTGGTATGCCGGTTCCGGTCCGGCAATCAGGGGGAACTTGCCGTTTTCCCAGTCAAATTTCCCTGAATCAACAATAACACCGCCAAGTGATGTCCCATGCCCTCCAATAAATTTGGTTGCAGAATATACGACTATGTCTACCCCAAAATCTATGGGCCTTAAGATATATGGTGACGATGTATTATCAAGGATAAGCGGAATGCCGTTTTCGTGTGCAATCTTTGACAGTTCGTCAAGGTCAGCGACATCCAATTTCGGGTTCCCTATTGACTCAGCATAAATAGCTTTGGTTTTTTCGTTTATTGCTTTTTTAAAGCCGCCAGAATCAGATGACTTTACAAAATTTACTTTTATACCCAGTCTCGCAAACGTATAGTGGAAAAGATTGTAGGTGCCGCCATAAAGATTGTCAGCAGAAACTATCTCGTCTCCTGCCTGGACTATATTAAGCATTGCAATGGTTATGGCAGACTGGCCGCTTGAAACTGCAAGCCCCCCTACACCACCGTCAAGAAGTGCCATTCTTTTTTCAAAAACATCATTTGTCGGGTTCATTAGCCTTGTGTAAATATTTCCCGGTTCTGTCAGGGCAAAAAGACTTGCAGCGTGCTCAGTGCTTTTAAACTGATACGATGTGGTCTGGTAAATCGGAACCGCCCTGGAGCCTGTTGTCGGATCAGGTTCCTGGCCGCCGTGCAGGGCTATCGTTTCAGGTTTTAATCTTTCATCAAACTTTGCCATCTTAATCTCCTTCTAAATATAGAAAAAATTTTATTTAATGCTTACTAATAGTGACTATTTATTCGATACTCTTTATTCGTGACTTTTTAATCGTTACTCTAAACTGTAGCTTTTTAGTCACTCCTTTATTTAATATTTTTAAATCACTATTTTTTTAAGGCCATATTCATACTGCCTGTTCGGTAACCTTCAAGATCAAGAGCCACATATAGATATCCGGCTTTCTTAAATTCGTTTATTATCTTCTGCATTAATGGTTCTTCAAATAAATTTGAAAAATCCTCCTTCAGTATTTCGATTCTGGCAATTTCACCGTGGTGCCTTACCCTGACTTGTAAAAAGCCTTCGTTAATTAATAAATCCTCAAGACGGCCTATTTTTTCCAAAAGACTTTTGCTTATCTGAGTGCCGTAAGGTACCCTGCTTGCAAGGCAAGCAAAAGACGGCCTGTCCCATCCGGCAATTCCCATTTCCCTTGAAAGAAGCCTTATCTCATCTTTAGTCAGCAGGTTATTTTTAAGAGGGCTTATTACTCCCAGCTCCTGCGCAGCTTTTGCGCCCGGCCTGTAATCTGATATATCGTCATAGTTCTGGCCGTCAATAACAAAAGCCATGTCATGTTTTTGTGCTTCATCGATTATTTTACCGAATACTTCCTTTTTGCAGTAATAGCATCTTAGGCTGTCATTTTTAATAAAATCCGGGTTTTCAAATTCCCTGCTATCAATTATTAAATGTTTTACCTTAAACTGGCCGGCAATACTTATAGCTTCATCTATCTCTCTTTCCGGAAATGAAGGTGATTTTAAAGTGACCGCAATCACATTATCTTCCAGAACTTGCGATGCGACTTTTAAGAGAAAAGTACTATCAACGCCGCCTGAAAAAGCAACTACTGCACTTCCCATTGCCTTAATATCTGATTTTAGTGATCCAAGCTTTGTGCCGGTATTTTCATTTTCAAGATATGTTTTAATATTTGATGATAAATCCATTAAACTTCTTTACTCTAAATTTTTATAAATACTGTTTTTTTATAATAAATATTTAAGGTGGGTATCCGCCTGACTAAAGATATCTGCTACACAAGAGGACTGTTTATATTATTCTCATGCTAATACTCTATCCGTAGCATAAAAAGCTATGTGAATACCCATTATTTTAAATTCGTAAAAAGCATTATTAGATGCTGTACTCTATCGACTTTGAGGCTTTTTCTTCTTTTATTTTAAGCAGGTCATTAAGGGTTATTGAACTTAAATACTCGTTTATCTTTTTGCTTAAACCTTCCCAAAGATCCCTACTGGCACAACCTGCAACCCTGCCGCAGGCATCCATTTCTCTTGCGCACTCAATAAGTTCCAAATCACCTTCGAGCACTTCTACAATTTCTTTTGTTGTTATCTCGGATGGCGGTATTGCCAGTGTATACCCTCCGTGAACACCCCTGCTTGCAGTAAGCAAACCTGCCCTCCTAAGCGGGATGACTATCTGGCTCAAATATTTTTCCGAGATTTCTTCCTCCCTGGCAATATCTTTTAAAAAGGCATGCCCTTTATTATAATTTGCTGCCAGATTTATCATTAATCTGATTCCATATCTTGACCTTGTTGAGATTCTCAAAGCAGCCCCTTCATGCAAACCTGGTATATTATTACAATATTAACTATTATTTTAGTAGTTTATGTAGTAATTAAACAATATTTCTATAGGATTGTCAATAAAAAAAATAAAATCCTTACCTATTCTTCACTGGGGCAGGGGTTGTTTACAGGAAAAAGAAGATCAGCTGATGATGTACCCAAAAGAGAAGGAGATATATAACGTTTTTTGTTATCAATCCGAACTTTATATAAAATCATTTTTATTAATTACCCGGGTAATATAATCGACTGCCTCCTGGGGATTATCAACGATGCTGTAGAGATTCTTATCCTCAGGACTTATAGTGCAAAATTTTTCAAGCAGGCAATCATCAATCCACTTATGCAGGCCTTCCCAATAATCCCTTCCAAAAAGAACTATAGGGAAATGCTCTATTTTGCCTGTTTGTGCAAGTGTTAAAGCTTCAAACAGTTCATCAAGAGTTCCGAATCCTCCGGGAAAAATCATGAACCCGACAGAGTACTTGATAAAAATAGTTTTACGTACAAAGAAATACCTGAATTCAAGAGAAACATTCTGATAGTCATTTACTACCTGTTCCTGCGGAAGGTCAATGTTGCAGCCTATTGATAACCCTCCGGCATCAAACGCACCCTTATTTGCCGCTTCCATAATACCCAGCCCCCCTCCGGTTATTATACCGAAGTTTTTTTTAGTCAGAAGGGCCGCAGTTTCCTCTGCTGCTTTATAATTAATATTATCCGGCTGAGTCCTGGCAGAACCAAAAAATGCAATACACGGTCCGATTCCGGCCAGGGTATCAAAACCTTCCACAAATTCACTCTGTATACGCAGAACCCTCCATGGGTCCGTATGGGTAAAATCCGACTTTGACTTATAAAATGAGTTAAAAAGTTCAAGGTCCTCATTTCTGAATGGATTTTTTCTATACATTTTGTTACTACTCTCTCTTAATGTTTTGTTGATACTACTCTCTCTTAATGTTTTCTTGTTACTACTCTCTTTAATTGTTTTCGATATCTGTTCCGCCTGAATCAGGCGCGTACCACTTGCCCTGGCCAAGGCTTACCACGCCCGGCATGATATCCGTAGTGACTTTTGCTTTTACGCATATCCTGCCCCTTCCATTAAATACAAAAACTTCATCCCGGCACCACAGTCGAAACTGCATGTTGTCGTGATTACATATTCCATTATTAACTTTCAAAATAGGAAATACTTTTTCAAACGACAGTTTTTATTTTTGCCCACTCGTCTTTTAATGTGGCTGTCCTGTTGAAAACAATTGTTGTTTGGTTTTGGGAATCATCATCGACACAGAAGTATCCCAGCCTTTCGAACTGATAAGTACTTCCGGGTTTAGCTCCGGAGAGGGATGGTTCAAGCCGGCATCCGGTAACAATAGTTATGGAATCCGGATTAAGGTTATCCTTGAAATTGCCGCCTTCTTCTGTTTTTAGTGGATTTTCTTTATTAAAAAGATTTTCATATAATCTTATTTCTGCAGGAACTGCATGCTGCGCGCTAACCCAATGTATTGTTGCTTTTACCTTTCTGCCGTCAGGCGCATCGCCTCCCCTGGTTAAGGGGTCATAGCTGCAGTGAATATCCAATATTTTTCCGTCTTTGTCTTTGGTAATACCCGTACATCTAATAAAATATGCATATCTTAAACGGACCTCTCTGCCAACAGACAACCTGTAAAATTTAGGATGGGGCACTTCCATGAAGTCGTCCTGTTCTATGTATAGAATATTTGAAAAAGGCACCTTTCTTGTTCCGGCAGAGGTGTCTTCCGGATTATTTATTGCTGAGAGCTCATCCCGCAAACCAGGCGGGTAATTATCTATTATTACCTTTAAGGGCCTTATCACGGCCATGACCCTTGGCGCTTTTTTATTTAGGTCATCTCTTATAAAATGTTCAAGAAATGCCATGTCCACAGTACTATCCGCTTTAGCCACGCCTATTTGCAGGCAGAAATTGCGGATTGCTTCAGGCGTATAGCCTCTTCGGCGCATGCCGGATATTGTCGGCATTCTGGGATCATCCCATCCGCTGACATATTTTTTTTCAGCAAGTTCTAAAAGCATCCTTTTACTCATGACAGTATAAGTCAGGTTAAGCCTTGCAAATTCAATCTGCCTTGGGTGATGTATCTCAAGCGCTTCGATAAACCAGTCATACAGGGGCCTGTGATCTTCAAACTCAAGCGTACATATCGAATAAGTAATATTTTCTATAGAGTCGGATTGCCCGTGCGCCCAGTCATATGTCGGATAAATGCACCACTTATCACCGGTTCTGTGATGGTTGCTGTGGAGAATCCTGTAGATAATAGGATCCCGCATATTAATGTTTGGTGAAGCCATGTCGATTTTTGCCCTCAGTACTTTTTCACCATCAGCAAACAGGCCCTCGCGCATTTGGGCAAACAGTTTAAGATTTTCTTCTGTTGACCGTTCCCTGTAAGGGCTTTGGATGCCAGGGGCAGTCAGGGTCCCCCTGTAGGTCCTAATCTCGTCTGCGCTTAAGTCACAAACATATGCTTTTGACTTTTTTATAAGGGTTATTGCAAATTCATATAATTTTTCAAAATAATCTGATGCATAATATTCCTGTCCTCCCCAGTCAAAACCCAGCCATTTTATATCTTTTTTAATCGACTGGACATATTCAAGCTCTTCTTTTGTCGGGTTTGTATCATCAAAGCGCAGGTTACACTTTCCGTTAAACTCTGCAGCAAGCCAGAAATTTAAGCAGATAGACTTTGCATGCCCTATATGAAGATAGCCGTTTGGTTCAGGTGGAAACCTGGTGCAGATTTTTTTATTATTATTTTTTTCGAGATCTTCCCTTATTATATCCCTGATAAAGTCTGTTTTTTCTATAATTTCGTCCATTGCTATTCGCCAATATTCCTTAAATAAAACATATAAACAAAAAGTTAAAAGTTAATTGTAAATTAACAGTTAAGTGTAAAAATACATTTTAGAAAATTGCAGTGTTATTGTCAAAACTTGGCTATTATAAACTTGGCTATTTCGGTTTTTTAATTGTCTGAGGTTTTAATACCAAAAAAATATGGAGACTGATTCTGCAAAAAAAATATCTTGTAATAGCAAAAATAATACCTTTGACTTAAGCATAGATGTTTTGGTAAAATTCATAAATCAGGGCGGTTAGCTCAGTTGGTTAGAGCGCTGCGTCGACATCGCAGAGGTCATTGGTTCAAATCCAATATCGCCTACCATAAGGTATTATTTTGATTGATTATAGTTTTTTGACACTAAATATCAGAAGATCTTTAAGAATAGTTCTTGAAAAGTTAATAGATCTCTGCGTTACAACAACATCTGGCGGCAATCCATTTTAACAATCTTATCTTTCCCAGATTGCGGCCATTCCCATTCCGCCGCCTATGCACATTGTCTGTAATCCCCTCTTAAGATTTCTTTCTGCCATATCATAAATAAGGGATACGGCCATTCTTGCTCCTGTGGCGCCAACCGGGTGGCCAAGGGAAATACCGCTGCCGTATGGATTTATTTTATCATAGCTTAATCCAAGCTCCTTTATGCAGCATGCAACCTGTGCCGCAAATGCTTCATTTATCTCAATGACATCAATATCTTTATTGCTGTAGCCGGTTTTTTTATAAAGCTTTCTGACAGCAGAAACAGGCCCCAAACCCATTAAGAATGGTTCAAGCGAGGCTGATGACCATGCTTTTATTTTTGCCATCGGTTCAAGCCCCAGCTGTCTGGCTTTTTCGCCCGACATCAGTAAAAGAGCTGCCGCGCCATCACTGATCCCGGATGAGTTCCCTGCTGTTATCGTACCGTCCTTTTTAAAAACCGGCTTTAATCCAGAGAGGTACTCCATAGTGGTATCACGGGGCCGCTCATCTACTTTAAATAAAACAGGGTCGGATTTTTTTTGCGGAATTGGAACGGGGACAATTTCTTTTTCAAATTTTCCCATCTTAATGGCACCAACTGCCCTTTGCTGGCTTTGGTATGAAATATTATCCATTTCGTGGCGGGTTATTCTGCAACGCTCAGCAAGGCTTTCGGCGGTAAGTCCCATATGGCAGTTGTAAAAGACTTCCCATAAGCCGTCAAAAACCAGCAAATCCAACAGTTCTCCCCTGCCATCAAGGTCCATCCTGTATCCCCATCTTGCTTTGGGAAGAATATAACCGGCATTGCTCATTGATTCCATACCGCCTGCAATCACAACCTGGGCCTGGCCAAGCATTATGGATTGCGCAGCCAGTGTTATTGCTTTAAGCCCCGAGCCGCAAACTTTATTTACAGTAAAAGCTGGAGTTTCTTTTGAGATGCCTGCAAATATTGCAGCCTGCCTTGCCAAGTTCTGCCCCAGGCCGCCCTGCAGAATACTGCCCATTATCACTTCATCAACAAATAGAGGATTTGAATTCTCATCCCAGTCATAATACTTGTTTTCAAGTTCTGATGCGGCTTCATTTTTCAGCAGATCAGGGGTTATGCCGGAATCCTGATCCTTAAAAGAGGGCCGTAAATTTGCTCTTTTTAAAGTTTCTTTAATTACGATGCTTCCCAGCTTAGCCGTAGAAAAATCTTTAAGCGCGCCGCCAAAATTCCCTATTGCGGTACGCGCGCAGCTTACAACTACTACTTCGTTCATTTTTGCCTGTCCTCTTTATTGTTATTAATTTTTTTATCTGTTCCCGTTTATCTGCTTTATTAAATCCGGATTATAAATTGTTGATATATTATTATCTTTTTACACAAATATTAATAATACCAATGAATTGAAATAAATACTTAAAATCATGTAAAAAAGCTTTACAATATAAAACAGAGCATATTATATTAAAATTAGCATTGAAAGACATAAGCTTAAAAAAACTGTAAAAATTAAAAAAATTACTTAGAGAATGGACTAAAATAATGGACAATTTATCCTCAAAAAGATCGGGAAAATCAGGGCTTCCCGCAGGCTCACTAATTCATATCGGTGAAAAAAAGGTGGAAAAAGTAAAAATAAAACTTATTGATTATGGCAAAGATAAATATGTTGAGCAGGA
>JBBQDW010000017.1:0-24233 GCA_038320085.1 Candidatus Humimicrobiales bacterium | reverse complement strand
CCTGTTTTATTAATTCCCAGGTCTTTTTTAATTATTTCTCTCATTTTTTCATCATCGCCCTTATTGGGAAACGATGATTTTATCTGGTTCTCAAGTTCAATTTCTAAAAGGTACGATTTTGTTTTTATATTGGCAATGCCAGCGGCTTCAAATAATTTTATAAATTCATCGATATTAAGTGCCTTTGTATGAGAAGGATCCCTAAGTGTTTCAAAATGATTATAAGATTTCTGCTTTTCTGAAGGCGCACAAACATCTATTACAACAATTTTTCCATTTATCTTGCATACCCTTTTTATTTCTTTTAATGCATTTTGGGGATTTAAAAGATGGTGAAATGAATATCTTGTTATTACCATAGAGAAACTATTGTGAAGCGAACCCACTCCCTTGGATATATTGTATATTAAAAAATAAATAGACAACACCTTAAAAATGGGGGAGATTATGATCTTATGGTTACTGCAGTTAATTCAGTTGGAGCAGCAATAAAGCATATAAATCTTTTCCGGAGTCAATACTCTGTTTCTTTTAAAAAGAATTGTAAAAAACATATAAAACGTCTAAAAGATAGAATCAGGAAAAAACACCCATGTTTTTAAGCGTAATGATACTGGTTTTGTATTCCAGCAAGCCATCTTTTCTCATTTTATTCAACTCCCTGCTCAAAGAAGTCCGCTGTATCCCCAGTCTTTCAGCTAAATCTTTTTTCGAGATATCCAAATAAAGAATATTACTTTTTTGAATATAGAATTCATATCTTAAGAAATCTATCAAACGCTGCCTTATTGTCTTTAGTGAAATAGCATCTATTTTATCTGTTAGGACAAGGGTCCTATCAGAAATCACTATCATCAAGCCTGTCATAAAGCAGACATTCGTCTGGCTAAGCTCAAGTATCATTTCCTTATAGATATGGAGTACAACGGAGTTTGATTCAGAAACCACAGTCATAGGATAAGAATTCCTGTTTGAGAATAAAAGATTTGCTCCCAAGATATCGCCGCCTGAAAAAACGGTAATTTTTAATATATTTCCTTCCTCATCTATCTTCTGAACAGATACCCGACCTTCCAATATGATATCCATTGCATTACATAGTTCATTTTGGAGGTGAATGATCTGCCCCTTATTATAATGATTTATCTTATATCTTGATGAGCCAAACAATTTAACCAGTTCATTTTGTGAATAACCGCTAAAAAGATTAAGGCTTAAAAGAGCATTTATGTACCTATTAATATTAATTTAACTCACCGTCCTTATTAGTTACCATGGTAACTTTTTTATATCCTGACTTGAAGTATACTATGAATAATTTAAAAATGTAAAAGGAGTACCTGATATGCTGGAGAAAGTTTATTTGTTTTCAACAGAAGACACAAAAAATATAGAGAAGTTAATTGATGATGAGCCCGTATTAATAAATCACATGGTTCTGCCAAAAGGAATGGGGCTTCCTGAACATTATTCTAATTCAAATGTGTACATGATAGTTGTCCGGGGCAAAATGACATTAAAGCTTAATGAGCAGGAAGCGCATTTATATGCCGGGGGGCAAATTATTAATATCCCTTATCATATAAAAATGACCATCAACAATTTTAATGAAGATATTCTCGAGTTTTTTGTGGTGAAATCACCTAATCCGAGAAATTACAGGAAGGATAAAAATTGAAAAGAGCCATACAGCGTACCGTACAAATAGTATTTCTTGCTTTATTTATATTTCTGGTTATTGTTGGGAAAGCACAGATATGGATGGGACTTTTCCTGCTGGGCATTGCTGCTTCATTTTTATTTGGGCGAATCTACTGCGGGTGGTTTTGTTCTATCAATACCTTATTAATAGGGGTTACATGGATAAAAAAGAAGCTGCATATTAAAAGCATGAAGATTCCTCCTTCTTTTACAAAGCCCTGGGTGCGTTATCTCGCCCTAGGATTGTTTTTAATTGTTTTTATTTTCTCCATAATAACTGGCAGGAAGCTCCCTGTTTTGCCTGTTCTTCTTATAATAGGTATACTGCTGACGTTTTTCTTCCCGGAAGAGCTGTGGCACCGATACCTATGTCCTTATGGATCAATCATTAGCCTTGCTGCATCAAAATCCAAATACCGAATGCTTATTGATCCAGAGAAATGCAATAACTGTGGAGTCTGCATGCGAGTATGCCCGGCAAAAGCAGTTGAGAAATATGAAAAATATCATGAAATTCTTAAGAAAGACTGCCTTGTGTGTATGGAATGTTCAAGAAAATGTAGCCAAAATGCTATAAGCTATGAATAACTTACAAGCTAAAAACGTTAGCAGAGGGCAAATACTTATTTTGGAATTAACTTTTGAATGGGTTTGCCGTAAAGATTTTTTGTTTTCTTTGATTTTCTAATTGAGCTAATCTTTGGCCCTCCTAGTAATCATTAAAATATTTGGGATAAATTAACTAAGATATTTTATATTTTTAAATCTTATTCTTTAAAAAATAGTTTCTAACTATTTTTTTAATATAATCTTTTTTACCAAATTTATGCTTATTATTATATAAAATAATTCCGAAATTCCTGATATTATGAAACAATTATAAAAATAAGTGTTTTTTAGTCTTAATTAAGAGATGTAGAGTAATAAAGGGGTAATAAATGCTTAAAACTGTAGACTTAAAAAGCAGTAAAAGAATTGAATTTATTGACATCACAAATAAAATAAACAACATAATCAGGCAATCCGGAATAGTTGAAGGAGCTTGTTTTATTAGTGTGCCCCACACCACTGCGGCAGTCACGATAAACGAAAACTCGGATCCTGATGTCGTGAGTGATATTTTAACCAAAACAGGTAACCTTATACCATGCAATGAAGGTTATATCCACATGGAAGGTAATTCTGATTCACACATTAAATCCAGTCTGTTTGGCCCTTCCCTTTCGCTAATAATTGATAATAATAAAGTATTGCTTGGAATCTGGCAGGCAGTCTATTTTTGTGAATTTGACGGACCAAGGAATCGTAAGTTTTACATAAAATTAATACCGGGATAATCGGGATAATATTTAAAAATTCCCGCCAAAAATTGTGGCAGTATTTTTACCCTTGGTAATGTACAGTAATTTGTTTTTAATATACTATTTCGAATTTAAAATTTAATATATTAGCCATGAAACTAATTGGGTAATATCATTTATAATGTAGTAATATTATAAATGATATACCGGCGAGAAGCCAAAAAGAAACGGGTTAAAATATGAATGATATGAAGTTATTTGACAGCTTTGAAAACAGTTCAAAAATACAGCCTTCTGAAAAATATGCTCCACTTGCCGACAGGATGCGGCCCATTGAGCTTGACGAATTCATTGGCCAGGAGCATATAGTAGGAAAGGGTAAAATACTTCAAAGAATAATAGAAGAAGACAGGATCTTTTCCATGATTTTATGGGGTCCGCCCGGCTGCGGAAAAACTACTCTTGCCAGGATAATAGCCAACAAAACTGAAAGCAAATTTATTTCTTATTCTGCGGTCATATCAGGAATAAAACAAATCAAGGACGTTATGGAGATTGCCCAAATGGAAAGGAAAACCCATAACAAGCGGACAATTATTTTTATAGACGAGATCCACAGGTTCAATAAGGCCCAGCAGGATGCCTTCCTTCCCTATGTAGAAGAAGGCACAATAATACTCATCGGAGCCACAACCGAAAACCCTTCTTTCGAGATAATATCAGCGCTGCTTTCAAGATGTAAGGTATTTGTTTTAAATAAACTGACTGAAAGTGAAATCGCAGCTTTAATCAGGCGGGCGCTTGGCGATAAAAAAAGAGGCTATGGAAATTATAATATTAAAATAGATGATGAGACTGTCGAGTTTTTAGCCATGTATTGTGATGGCGACTCAAGAATTGCATACAATATCCTTGAACTATCCGTAACAAGCTTTAAAACTGACCAAAAGCAGGAAGTTGACGAGACTCAAAAGGAAACTCAAAAGGAGACGCAAAAAGAAACTCAAAAGGAGATGCAAAAGGCTGCTCAAAAGGAGATGCAAAGAGTAACTCAAAAGGAGATGCAAAGAGTAACTCAAAAGGAGACACAAGAAGTAACTGAAGATGTCTCAAACAATATCCCAATAAAAATAGATATCCAGCTCATTGAAAATATCATACAAAAAAAAGCGCTTCTTTATGATAAAGCCGGGGAAGAGCATTTCAACATTATATCCGCCCTTCATAAAAGCTTAAGAGGCAGTGATCCTGATGCAGCAGTATATTGGACCATAAGAATGATTGAAAGCGGCGAGGACCCTCTTTATATACTCAGGCGCATGGTAAGGTTTGCATCTGAGGATATCGGCCTGGCCGACCCGAACGCGCTCAGTATAACTATAGCAGCCAAAGCCTCATTTGAATTCATTGGCCCACCCGAAGGATATCTGGCAATAATCGAAGCTGTGGTATACCTTGCGCTTACCCCTAAAAGCAATGCATTATACAAGACTTATTCAAATGCCATGGAAGATATCAAAAGATATCAGTCCCTGCCGGTCCCCTATCATATAAGGAATGCCCCAACAAAGCTGATGAAGAATATCGGCTATTCAAAAGGCTATATTTATCCTCATAATCATGAAAATGCCCTTGTGTACCAGTCGTATCTGCCTGATGAGATAAAGGGTAAAAAGTATTATTTCCCCACTGAAAGGGGTTTTGAGAAAGACCTGAAATTAAGGTTGGAAAAAATCACCGAATATAAGCAAAAATTAAAAAATATCAGGGAAAATAAGTAATAACGGCATTAAAATAGTAATACTAACCCACTAAGCTCCATTGGCTCCAACTCGTTAAAAACAAATATACATAAAGCCATAGTGCCCACCATACATGAGATAGACTACAAACTAAATATCCTTATATTGACTTGAAGAACATTATTTATGGTACCCTGTATTTTTGTTTATCAGCAGCTCAGCAATCTGGATAGCATTTAAGGCAGCGCCTTTCCTTAGCTGGTCCCCTACCACCCACAGCGCCAGGCCATTATCAACCGAAAAGTCCTCTCTTACTCTTCCTACATATACATCGTCTTTACCAGAAGAATCAAGCGGTGTCGGATATGACAGATGTTCAATATCATCTTTCAATGTAACGCCTGAAGCTTTGGAAAGAGCCTCCTTTGCCTGCGAAACGCTTATTTTTTTTACCGTCTCAATATTTAAAGACTCGGAATGAGAGGTAAACACGGGCACCCTTACGGTAGTCGCACTTACTTTTATATTAAAATCATTAAAGATCTTGCGGGTTTCATGATGCATTTTCATTTCTTCTTTTGTATACCCATTATCTAAAAATACATCAATATGCGGGATTACGTTAAAAGCTATCTGCACAGGGAAAACATTCTTGCTTACCTGGCTGTTGCCCATGCATATTATTTGCTTTGCCTGGTCCTCAAGCTCCAGTATGGCTTTTGCGCCTGCCCCCGACACTGCCTGGTAAGTCGAAACTACTATTCTTTTGATGGGTGAAATATCGTATAAGGGTTTTATTGCAACTGCCATAATTATTGTTGAGCAATTGGGATTTGCAATAATGCCTTTATGTTTGAATGCATCTTTGGGGTTGACTTCCGGTATAACCAGTGGTATTTCAGGCTCCATCCTGAAAGCGCTGCTGTTATCGATTACTACGGCACCGCTGTCTGCAGCATATTTTGCAAATTCTTTAGATCTTGATGCGCCTGCAGAAAAAAGAGCTATATCTATATTTTTGAAAGAATCTTTTGCCAGTTCCTTTACTTCAAACTGTTCTTTTTTAAATTCGATCTTTTTCCCGACAGATCTTTCTGAGGCAAGCAGAACAAGTGACTTTATTGGAAAAGACCTCTCTTCAAGAATTGACAGGAAAACCTTTCCAACGGCCCCTGTCGCACCGGCAATTGCCACATTATATTCCTTCAAAGTTAATCTCCTTTGTATACTTCACGCTTTTCCAAACCAAAACCGGAATGCAGAATCCTTACTGCGCTTTTAACTTTTTCTTTCTTTATTACGCATGAAATCCTTATGGGTGAAGTACTTATCATTTGAATATTTATTCCTTCATTAGCAAACAACTCAAACATTTTTGCTGCAACACCCGGATGGGTCTGCATGCCGGCTCCGACAATTGATACTTTGGCAACATCAGCATCTATATCCAGGCTGGAGTATGATACTGATTCCTTTAAGTTCTCCAGTACTTTCTGCGCAATTGAAAGATCTTCGTTCTTTACAGTAAATGAAATAGTTGCAACTCCTTTTTCCCCAATATTCTGGACAATCAGGTCAACACTTATATTATTTTCAGCGAAAGCGCCAAAAAGCCCGGATGCGATTCCTGGCCTGTCCTGCAGGCCAAAAACAGTGATTTTGACCTGGTTTGGATCATATGCAACGCCTGTAACAACAGGCCTTTCCATTTTATCGGTTCTTTTAAAATCTTCCATAACCCATGTCCCTTCATTTTCATTAAAACTTGACCTAACCTGAATTACCACATCATGTTTTCTGGCGAACTCAACTGCGCGCAGATGCAGTACCTTTGCGCCGGAAGAAGCAAGCTCGAGCATTTCTTCAAAAGACAGCGTGTCAATTTTTTGTGCTTCACTAACAACATTCGGGTCAGTTGTATAAACCCCGTCAACGTCGGTGTATATTTCGCAATATTTAGCTTTAAGGGCGGCGGCAATAGCAACAGCAGTTGTATCTGAGCCGCCTCTTCCAAGAGTGGTGATATCTCCGAGCGAATTTCGGCCCTGGAAACCTGCAATGACGACTATATTGCCATTCCTGATTTCTTTTAAAATCCTGGCGCCATTGATACTAAGGATCTTGGCATTCGAATATTCATCATCGGTATGAATGCCTGCCTGTATACCTGTCATCGATAAAGCAGCGTGGCCCTTTTCCTGGATAGCAAGCGCAAGCAGCGCAACAGATACCTGCTCACCCGTGGAAAGAAGCATATCCATTTCGCGCCTGTTCTGGTCCTTTGCCACGCCATTTGCCAGTTCTATTAAATCATCTGTAGCATCCCCCATTGCCGATACGACTACAACTACATCTGACCCTGCGTTTTTTGCCTTTACGACCCTGTCAGCAACCCTTTTTATCCTGTCAGTGTCACCAACTGAAGTTCCGCCAAACTTCATTACAATAATATCTTTTTTCGTTTGCATATTTTATCTTGCTTTTATAAAAATTTTTTAATATTTTTAGATTTTGTTTTTAAATTTTTAAGATTTTATAAATTATTCAGAAATTATCGTTTATTCAGTCACCAAATTTATGGATAATGGAATTTTTCTATTTTTTTTAAATCCCCAAAAATAATACCAGAAATTATACAATCTATACACTTTCGTGTATAGATTGTATTTTTAATAATTTGGTTACCTTACAGGCAAAAGTTTAAAACCGGTCTAAAAAATTATGTTTCCTTCAGCCAGCTTCTTATAAGTTTCATACTTTTCTTTTGCTTCCTGTTCTGCCTCAGCAAATAACCTTTCGGCATCTGCAGGAAATGACTTTGTAAGTGAAGAATATCTTACCTCATCGTTAAGAAATCCCCTAAAAGATTCTTTTGGTTCTTTTGAATCAAGGATAAACGGATTTTTACCATCTTTCTTAAGCTCTGGATTATACCTGAATAAATGCCAGTACCCTGCATCCACAGCCTGTTTCTGCCTGGATTGAGAATGAACCATTCCGCCTTTGATTCCATGATTAATGCATGTAGCATAGGCTATTACAATCGAAGGGCCGTCGTATGACTCTGCCTCACGAAAGGCTTTTAAAGTCTGGTTCATATTGGCGCCCATTGCTACCTGCGCCACATAGATATAACCATAAGTCATTGATATAAGGCCGAGAGATTTTTTCTTGACCTGTTTTCCTGCAGTTGCAAACTTGGCAACCGCGCCTTTCGGTGTAGATTTGGAGGACTGGCCACCCGTATTTGAATAAACTTCAGTATCAAGCACCAGGACATTTATATCCTTTTTCGATGCCAGGACATGATCCAGTCCGCCATAACCGATATCATAGGCCCATCCGTCGCCGCCAAACGCCCATACTGATTTCTTGATAAGAAAATCTTTCAGCAGGAGTATCTCATTTCTGATCTCTTCTGCCCTTGTATCCTTTACTTTTACTGACAGAACATCAAGGACTTTTTCTGAAGCAGCCTTACTTTCTTCGCCTTTATCCTTATTTAAAATCCAGTCATTTAGCGCATCCTTTATTTTTTGGTCGATAGAAAGACAAATCATTTCTTTAATCAGGTTTTCTATCCTGTTTCTTTGTGAAATAAAGGATAAAACCATTCCATATCCGAACTCCGCATTATCCTCAAATAGTGAATTAGAAAATGCAGGGCCGCGGCCCTTTGAGTTAATAGTATAAGGCATGCTTGGAGCAGTAGCTCCCCAAATAGATGAACAACCTGTAGCATTTGCTATAAGCATCCTGTCCCCAAAAAGCTGGGTTACAAGTTTTACGTATGGCGTCTCGCCGCAGCCTGCACAGGCCCCTGAAAACTCCAGTAATGGCTGCTTGAACTGACTGCCTTTAATGGTATCGTCTGAAACAAGGCTCTCTTTTGGTTTTACTGTTAAGGCAAAATCCCACAAAGCTGACTGTTTTTCCTGGGTATTGAATGGCTGCAGCGCAAGAGCTTTTTGTTTTGCCGGGCATGTCTCAACGCAGTTGCCGCATCCCGTACAATCATAATAACTCAGCTGCATCCTGTATTTGAGCCCCTCAAGGCCCTTGCCTTTGGCATCGAGCATATCAAACCCTTCAGGAGCAATTTTAGCTTCTTCTTCATCAAGCAGAATCGGTCTAATGACAGCATGGGGACATACATAGGAACACTGGTTGCACTGAATGCAGTTTTCCTTGATCCATTCAGGCACATTTATGGCAATGCCTCTTTTTTCATAAGCTGCAGTTCCCGGAGGAAATGCCCCGTCTTCAGCTCCGACAAAAGCGCTTACCGGTATTGAATCCCCTTCATGCCTGTTGACAATTCTTAAGATATTTTTAATGATATCCGGTTCCTGCGCCCCTTTTATATCTGCAATCTCCTGCGCATCTTTCCAGGACTGCGGAACCTCGACTTTAACTACGGCATCTATTCCCATATCTATGGCTTTATTGTTCATTTTTACAATATCTTCGCCTTTGGAGCCATATGTTTTTAAAACAGCCTTTTTCATGAATTTTATTGCATCATCCAAAGGTATCACATTTGCAAGCTTAAAAAATGCAGCCTGCATTACCATGTTTATCCTGTTTCCAAGGCCGATCTCACCCGCTATTTTGGTTGCATCAATTATATAGAAATTAATATTATGGACCGCAAGATATTTTTTAAGGCTTGCAGGAAACTTTTCACCAAGTTCTTCAGGTGACCATTCACAGTTTAAAATAAATGTCCCGCCTTCTTTTAGTCCTTTTACCAGGTCGTATTGATTGACATAGGCCTGGTTATGGCATGCAGTAAAATCGGAAAATGAAACAAAATATGGAGATTTGATTGGTTTTTTACCAAACCTTAAATGAGATATTGTAACTCCTCCGGATTTTTTTGAGTCATATTCAAAATAACCCTGAGCATAAAGATCCGTATTGTCGCCAATGATTTTGATGGAATTCTTATTGGCGCCGACAGTACCGTCAGATCCTAATCCCCAGAACTTGCAGCTTATCGTACCCTCGGGAGTTGTGACTATATTATCTTTTACTTCAAGCGAATAATGTGTTACGTCATCGTTGATACCTACAGTAAAATGGTCCTTGGGGCTGTCAAGCTTAAGATTATCAAATACTGCTTTCATCTGTGAGGGAGTTGTATCTTTGGATGAAAGACCGTATATCCCGCCTATTATCACAGGTCTTTTGGTTTCATTGTAGAACATTGTTTTTATGTCTTCCAGCAGAGGTTCACCTACGGAACCCGGTTCTTTTGTCCTGTCAAGCACAACTATCTTTTTAACAGATTTGGGAAGTACAGCAAGGAAATGTTTCTGTGAAAAAGGCCTGTACAGCCTGACCTTAATAAGTCCCACTTTTTCGCCCCTGCCTGCCAAATAATCAATGGTTTCCTCAATGGTTTCAGTAACTGAACCCATTGCTACGATGATATTTTCAGCATCCGGTGCGCCATAATAATCAAACAGGTTATACTGCCTACCGGTCAAATCACTGATTTTTTTCATATAATCAGCCACTATTTCCGGAACTGCCTCATAAAACTTGTTTTGCGCTTCTCTTGCCTGGAAAAATATATCAGGATTCTGGGCCGTACCCCTTGTTATAGGGTGATCAGGATTTAAAGATTTATCCCTGAATCTCTTTATTGCGTCATGGTCCGTAAGCTTCTTAAAATCCTCATAATCGATTACAGATATCTTCTGGATTTCACTGGATGTCCTGAATCCGTCAAAAAAATGAAGGAACGGTATACTGGATTTTATTGCAGACAAATGCGCAACACCTGCAAGATCCATTATCTCCTGCACCGAGCCTGAGGCAAGCATGGCCCAGCCTGTCTGCCTGCAAGCCATGACATCTGAGTGGTCCCCAAATATTGAAAGCGCATGAGTTGCAACGGTCCTGGCGCTGACATGCAAAACTCCCGGAAGCAGTTCGCCTGCAATCTTATACATGTTCGGTATCATCAGCAAAAGCCCCTGCGATGCCGTATAACTTGTCGAGAGCGCTCCTGCTGCGAGTGACCCATGTATTGCGCCTGCTGCGCCTCCTTCAGACTGGAGCTCCGACACCAGTACCGGCTGTCCGAACATGTTCTTTTTAGAATGCGCCGCCCAATCATCAACATACTCGCCCATTGTGGAAGACGGGGTAATCGGGTAAATTGCTGCAACTTCTGTAAATGCATAAGACACATATGCTGCGGCAGAGTTACCATCCATCGTCTCCATTTTTTGTTTCGTCATTTAATTACTTCTCCTTTTTAAATGCTCATTAAAATTTCTTAAGCTTCTTTTTTAAGATTTCTTTTTTAACTATAGTTTTTCACTATTAAAGTAAGGCAAACCTTGAGATTATATCATAACTTTTTAAGAACTTAAAACTCTTTTCTGTCATTTAGGGCCCTGCCCAGAGTGACTTCGTCAGCATATTCAATATCACCGCCTACGGGCAGTCCGCTTGCAAGCCTTGTTATTTTTATTTCCAGAGGTTTTAATATTTTCTTTAAATAGGTTGAAGTACTTTCACCTTCGACTGTTGGATTTAAAGCAAAGATTATCTCATCAATATTTGTTTTTTTTATGCGTTCAAGAAGTGCAGGTACCCTTATCTCTTCAGGCCCAATGTTGTCAATCGGGGATAGAAGATTGCCAAGCACATGATAAAGCCCTCTGTACTCCCCGGTGTTTTCCATGATTGCAACATCAGAGATCTCTTCAACTATACATATTTTGCCTGCATCACGGCTTGTATCGCTGCAGATACTGCACACGTCTTCTTCAGAAATACCAAAGCAGATTGAACAAAACCTGATTTTTTCACTCATTTCAATCATTGCTTTTGCGAATTTTTCAATATCGCCGGCTTGCTGCTTTAAGAGATAGTATACAACCCTCTTTGCTGATTTCGGTCCGATTCCCGGGAGTCTTTTAAACTCATTGATTAAATTTTCGATACTTTTAATAAATAATGCCATATCGCACTTATTTTATCTCTTACTAATCTTACCTATTGTTAATCTTAATCTTATCACTTATTAACCTTATCTCTTACTAATCTTACCTATTGTTAATCTTAATCTTATCACTTATTAATCTTATCTCTTATTAATTTTATCTCTTATTAATTTTATCTCTTGCTGATCTTTTCTCTTATTAATCTTATCTGTTATAAAATTACATTTTAAGATTTAACATTTTTTATATTAAAACCCGGGAATATTCATTCCTCCGGTGACTCCCATTAGTTTTGATTTGGCATCTTCTTTAGACTGCCTGATTGCATCATTTAAAGCTACAAGCACCATATCCTGGAGCATTTCAATATCTGCCGGTTCAAAAGCTTCCTTGTCAATTTTAACTTCGAGGACCTCCTGGTCGCCATTGACTTTAACCTTAACCGCACCTCCACCAGAAGATGCTTCATAATTTGTATTTTTAAGCTCGTCCTGGATCTTTTCCATTTGCTTCTGTGCCGCATGTGCCTGCTTCATCAGGTCCTGGTAATTAAAATTCATCATTTCTCCTTCACATTAAATTTATTTTCAAAATAACCATAGGTATCTTCTTCTTTATTGCCGATGATATTTTTGTCCACATCAGTTTTTGAAACATTCTCATCAGTTTTTGAAACATTCTCATCAGTTTTTGAAATACTCAAATCAGTTAAAACTGCTGCACTCCCGCTAAAAACTTTTTGTTCCGGTAGCGACCCGGCCGGAGCATTGGTTTTCCTGGCAGGATGGGCAAGTTCGGCGCTTTCATTTACATTGGCATCGCTTATAAAATCAAAAGTTATTTCAAATTTTTCCCCTGTCAGTGTTTCTAATAGTTTCTGGATAAATTCCCTGTTTTCAAGTTTGTTAAGCTCGGTTTTATGCCATCGGTTTTTTGAGTCAAGATAAAATAATATTTTATTTTCCGATATTTTAAACTTTTTTACTTCTTTTAATACTGCATGCAGCGGGACACTCTTTACTTTTGTTTTCACAAGAACAGCCTCCCAAATTTCAGGAGTAAACTGCAAAAACTGTCCGGGAATTTTCTTTAGGTCCTGCGGCAGTTCTTCCGGAAGGTCCTTACCAGGGTTTTCCAAAACATTGCCCCCGGTTGTCATTATGTTTTCTATTAAACTATCGCCTTTAATTAAATCAATATTATTAACCAGGTTTTCTTCCACCATTTTAGCATTGACCGCACCAGTTTTTTCAGTGCTGCCCGGGGAAACACTTTTTGCTTTACTTTCTCTGGCCATATCTTCTTTAGACTTACTTTCCCTGGCCTTTTCTTCCCAGACTTTTTCTTCTCCGGCTTTTCCTTCTTGGGCCTTACTTTCTCTGGCCTTATTTTCTTCAGCTTTACTTTCTCTGGCCTTATCTTCTTCAGCCTTTTCTTCTTGGGCTTTATCTTCTCCGGCTTTTTCTTTTTTTATCACTTCCGGCTTTTCTAATTCTTTTATGGAAACTTCCTCAATTTGGGTGGGTACTTCTCTCTCAATTTTAGCGGCTACCACTCTCTCTTTATCGCCGATTTCGATATTTACAGCCCTTCCTGTTGAAACCACACCGGCAATTTTACTCCCTGTTTTTAACTCTGCAATATCATTTTTAAATTGAGTTAAATCCAAATCCATTCTTTTTAAGTTTTTTATTACTTGGGTGTCTTTTATTTCTTCAGTGCTTAATGCTTTAATTACTGCAGCTTTAAAAAACGTCTTTGGATTTTCGCTGTCTTTAATCTGCGAAAGCAGTCCAGAAAATAAATCAATAAGGCATTCCAATTTCCATGAAGTGAAAAGTCCGGCCTGATTATAGAAGATTTCCTTAAATTCTTCTGTCATTTCCAGTATATCCTCGGGGTTTTCATAATTTTTGATTATATAAAGGTTGTAAAGATGTTCAGTAAATTCTGAAATAAAAGCCTTAAGGCTAAAGCTTGTTGAAAAAAGTCTGCTTATAAATAACAGGCTCTGACTAATATTTTTTTCCAGGATAATGTTTGCCAACTCAAAAAACATTTCCTGGTCTATTACTCCAAGGATAGAAGAAACTTCATCAACCGTTATCCTGTTGTCACCAAAAGAAGACAGCTGTTCAAGAATTCCTTCTGCATCCCTCAGGCTTCCATCAGAATATTTTGCCACCATACTTAACGCCGAATCAGTTATATCAATACTTTCGCTTGCTGCAATTTCTTTTAGTCTGTATCTTAGCCCCTCTAAAGATATGGGTTCAAAATCAAATCTCTGGCAGCGCGACATTATAGTCTGCATCACTTTTTCCGGTGCAGTCGTAGCCATTATAAACATGATATGTTCCGGCGGCTCTTCAAGAGTTTTTAGCAAAGCATTAAAAGCCTCGCGTGTTACCTGGTGAGCCTCATCAATAATATAGACTTTTTTTCTTAAAAATATTGGAAGGAATTTTATTTTTTCCCGAAGGTCCCTGATATGGTCGATACCCCCGTTTGAGGCTCCGTCTATTTCTATAATATCGACATTGGTCCCTGCAGTAATACTGATACAATTATCGCATTTATTGCAGGGTTCCATAGCAGGTCCATTTGCACAATTGACAGCCTTTGCAAAAATCCTTGCAATAGAAGTCTTGCCGGTGCCTTTCGGCCCGCAAAACATATAACCGTGCACCAGCCTGTTTTTTGAAATTGCATTCTGGAGTGTCTTAACAATATGTTCCTGGCCTATAACCTCAGAAAATGTTTGAGGGCGCCATTTCCTGTAAAAAGAAATATAACTCATAACAATTCAGACCTAAAAAAAAGATTTTAAAATTTAATTTATAAGACCGTGCACCAAGCTTCGACATATGATAACAAGCGCCACCTGTGCAGTTTGCTCCAGCCAGGTTTTCCTGTGACACCCGAAGAAATTTACTTACCGCTGCTTCCTCTCGGACCTGACGGGGTTCGTAATACTTCGCCGCGCAGGACCCAGCTTTCAACGCCACTTGCACAAGCGCAAACCTCACCACCATAAACCTATGCCTGGAATTCAGCCTCACTATAGCGGATTGTGAGTACAGGGCACCGCTAGCTCCCCGCCTAGCACGATTTAAAGAGATTATAACTTATTTGAGATACTAATTGAATACCAATAAATGAATACCAATAAAACATTATAAGCTAATAGTCCCGGCTGTAATTTAAATAAAGCAAGACATCTGCTCTAATATGCGCCATATAGTGTTCTTAGCATAAAAGAAGCCAAGCTTAAGAGCAATTTGCTATAGTCATAAAAGTAAAGCGTATACTTCTATTTTATAATTTGTTTTTAGTTTGTTATTGATAAAATATTTTAAAATAGTAATATCTTTCTATTTATTGTTGGAAGTCTGTTTTAAAGGGTCGGGGTTTTTTATCTTTCTTATTTATATTTAGCGCAGGGTAAAAAATCACGGTAACTTATTTATTTAGAACACGATAAAAAACATTGTAAATGAGTTTCCCTGCCAGCTCAAAAAAAATAAAGCATGCAAAAAATTTTAATTTATTTTTAATTTATATATTTTTAGGTTTTCAATAAAATGTCATTAAAAAATAACAACAGATTACAGGTCGGTCTCGCAATGAGCGGGCATGCTGTCACTGACCTTTATTCAAGCTTTATCGTTGGTCTTATTCCTATTCTTGCAATAAAATTCAGCCTTTCGTTATTTTTAATCGGGATCCTGACGGCGATAGCCGGTATTTCCAACAGCCTGACTCAGCCAATTTTTGGTTATCTCGCTGATAAATATAATACAAAATATTTTTTTGTAGCAGGTCCGCTGTTTAGCGCCATTTTAATCAGCCTCATGCCGATAATGCCAAGCTACTACCTTATAGTAATCGTTCTTTTTTTGGGCAACTTAAGCATTGCAATGATTCATCCTCCGGCAGCAGCAATGGGCGGCAAGTTTGGCGGCAAAATGAAAGGTTTAAGCAATTCCCTGATTTCTTTTTCCGGTACTGTCGGTTACGCTCTCGGTTCAATACTTATAATCTTTGTTATTGAAAAACTTGGCATATCCTATTCTCCTATCACAATGATACCCGGGATAATAATGGCGATAATTCTTTTTAAGTATATCGACCTGCCGTTTAAGCCGACCGCTGTAAAAAGAAGCCATAATTTTTTTGAAAAATTAAAGAAGGCTAATAAATATAAAATAATGCAGCTGTTTTTAATATTTACTGCATCTTTTGCAAGAGATATCACCTGGATATTAATGATAACATTCATGCCATTATATTTTACGAGTTCAGGCGTCAAGCTGCTAAATGTAGGCTTTGTTTTAATCCTTTATAATATTATCGGTGGTTTTGGCGGCATATTAGCCGGATATTTGTCTGACAGGATAAAGTATAAATCATTTTTAATACAGGGCGGACTTTTACTGTCTCTTCCGTTTATCTTTTTTATGTTTAAAAACCCAGGCATTATTGGCATAATATTTTTTATTCTCACAGGGTTTTTCTCAATAGCAACACTGCCCCCCTGCATAAGAATTTCCCAGGAAATATTTCCCGGCAGCATGAGCTTTGCCTCTTCACTGGTGATGGGTCTTAGCACTGGTACAGCTTCAATAACAATGATTTTTTTGGGAAAGACTGCTGACAGGATCGGTATTGTAAATACTGTTTATTATGCTTCAATATCCATAATAGTCATTATAATATTGATGAGTTTCTACCCTATGGCAGCAAGAAAAGCTGAAGCTTCAACAAGCCAGAAATAAAGGCTTTCCAATAATTAAGAAATAAATACAACCAATAATATTTAGTCAATGAAATACTACTAATGAGGCACTCTTCTTGTTTGTTGGATTTATTTACTAGCTTTTTTCCCTGGCCTTATATCATGGCGGAGAGAGAGGGATTTGAACCCCCGAGACAGGTTTTGGTCTGCCTACTCGATTTCGAGTCGAGCGCTTTCAGCCTCTCAGCCATCTCTCCGTTTTGCTAATGATAAATAACTATCACTTATTTTGCTATAGTTTTTAAAGCAAACTCTAAGTATCTCCATAACGCATCCGGCAAAAGTGCCTGGAAAATGATCGCCAGGGTTTTTTGATTTCTTTGGTCCCATTTACATAAGTTACTGCATAATTGTCATGAATTTCTGAATATATATTTATATCATTTATTTGGCATAACCCGAAACAATAATTTTCCCTTTCAGTTTATAATGAAATAAAAACAAAGTTTTTATTGTAAGGATTCAAACAAAATTGTAGAATCTTTAAACAGATTTTCAAGACCATTCTGTATATTCAGAAGATCCTGGATTTGAATTATTAAATAATCTGCAAAGATATTTTTGATGCAGAAACCGGGTTTGATAACCCTGGATGAAAGGAGCGCAGTTTTTTGAAAAAACCAGTTATAGCACTAGTGTTAGCAGCAATCTTTCTTGTCTTAATACTTTCCACCGGTTGCGGCAACAATGCTGCAGGTCAGCCGACAGAAAGTAAATCATCAGATATTGCAGAATCTACAGCTTCCAAAGTTACGATTGAAGCCACTGAAGCACCGAAGGATACCGCTGCTGCCGAAACCACCGAAGCGCCGGCAGACACCACAGCATCGGCTGATGAGTCCCCTTCTACTCCGGCTCTTTCTGACACCATTGTTCTTCCGGCGGGATGGCAGATTCAGCAGGCAATGTCCCTGGAAGAAATGGGGAAAATCACCGGAAAAGAAATGGCGTTTTATCATAACCCACTTGATAAACCAGGTGATGGCAAGCCAAGAGGCGGATACTATATTATAGATGATCCAAAAAGTGGTGAAAATAAAATTGAAATCAGCGTTGAGGTTGAAGGCGGACAAGCTCGTTACGATTCTGTTAAGGGATTTGCAGTAGACAATAAGACTGAGGATATTGCAGGAATTGGTGATAAAGCATACCTTGGCCAGTTTGAAGATGCAGGAGTAACCTTTACAACTCTGGCAGTGCTAAAAGGCAACCTGTTTTTCAGAGTAATGGTCCCCACAGCGCCCTGGACAGATCTATCCTATGTTCCGGAACAATTGGCCAGCGATATTGCATATCAACTGCTGGAAAATTTATATAACCCGGCCCGTGAGATACCAGCTGCAAAATAAACCTAAGACAGTAGCAAAAAGGCAACCATAAAAGTTTTCTCTAGATTTTAAGATTTTTTGCAGGGATTTGGTTTACCAAGTCCCTGCTCGTATCATCGCATCGCTTTTTCTTTTAACTCTCTTTTACCAACACCGGGGATTATTCGTAATTCATTGCGTGGAACATTATCCATATACTTAAAATCAAGAAATCTGGGCATTTCTAAAAAATATCGGCTCTAAATTCATTTTGAAAGATAAAAAATTCCAATTTGCGCTTAAAACCGACTAGCGAGCCCTCGCAGTGGGCGAGCTAACAAAGATATTTTCCAGTTGGCGGAGAGAGAGGGATTCGAACCCTCGAAACGGCTTGCGCCGCTCACACGCCTTCCAAGCGTGCGCTTTCAACCACTCAGCCATCTCTCCAAAATCAGATTATAGTGAAATACTTATTGGTTACTTAAAAATACGTTATTATAACCTTACAGGGAAAGTTATTTTCTGGAAATACCATAATACTTGCCCCATAAGTCTTAACTTAAAACTTTTAAATTATAACACAAGCATGTTTAAAAAATAAAAAGGAATTAAAAATATTTTGGACATCTTTCAGAGTTTCATTATCCCGGTGCAGGTTATTTTCCTGATAGAGAAAGCATAGTATGCATAAATTATTCTGTTCTTTTAAAATTTCGCAAAATTCCTCTTCCAGGATATTTTTGTTACTTTTCTCCCCTAATGTATTGCAGCCTTATGATTTCCGGAAATCTCTCAATAGCATAACGCAGCATCGTCCTTGGCATCTGTTTATAATTTACAAGCAGAAACTGTTCAAGTGCTTCCTGAGAGCACCTCTTGCCTACTTCCCTTAACATCCAGCCGACTGCCTTATGTATTAAATCATGACTGTCATTTAACAGGATTTCTGCAATTAATAGTGTCTCTTCGTAACGTCCTCTTTTTATAAAATCATAAGTTGCCAATATGGCAATTCTTCTTTCCCATAAATTTTCAGATTCGGCAAGAGAGTGCAGAATATCTTTGGGTTTGTCAAATAAATAACTTCCGACTATTTTATCTGCAGAGAGATCGACAAGGTCCCAGTTATTTATATACTGGGTATTTTCAAGATATTTTTTAAATAAAATTTCTTTTGCAGTTTCATCGGCATGCCTTGTCTTTTCTACCATTATAAGAAGAGCTGTCAGACGTTCTTCGTGTATTTTTGATTTTAAGAGCCTCAATGCATCATCGATGGAAATACCGGCATATTTTTTTACAATTTTTTTTGAATCGGGTACCATTACCCCCAAAAAAATATCTCCTTCACCATATTGGCCCTTTCCGGTTTTAAAAAACCTTTTTAAGGCTAAAGATTTTTGGGGACTTGCATATAAATTTAAATCTTCTCTTAAACTTTTAAGTATATCTTTCATAGTTATAAAACTATTTTATAGGCAGGATTTGATACTCGAATATATAACCGGAAGACTTTGCTGATTCTTCAGTTTTAGATCGTATTTCCCCATAATTAAATTTGTATTCGTATTTTTTGCCGAAAAGATTTGATTGTTCTTCTATAGTTCCTTTTCGAGCCCCGCTGAATGTATTGTAACTTTCGGTCTTAAAACCAAAGCCTGATGATATTGCGTCATCATCATAGCTGCCGCCCGCAGTAAAACCTGATCCTGCTTCAATTAGCATCTCTGAAAACTTTACAGCCTGACTTTCATTCTTTGCTTTCGGATATACTAACAAATTTTAAAAAATATTCCAGTTAAATAATACTTTAGCAGAATATCAAACTTAACCCTGGTTTGCGGCAAATTCTTTTTAAATTATTATAAAAAATCCATTTTTGTCGAACTTTTACCGATTTTGTTAAAAAATATCACCCAGAAATATTCCAGGCTATATTTAAAATTAGCCTTTTTCCAAAAAAACAAAATAATAATCCATATAATAATATTAAAAGCACCAAAAGCCAGGCAACCGTTTATTGTCTGGTCCCAATTTGGAAGAAATGAATGCAAAATAATTCTAAAAATTTCAGATATAAAAGTTTCCAGCATGTATATAGTCAGACTGATTCTGCTGAACCATTCCGGGATAATCATTTTGCTTAAAAACTTTATCCGATGCTCAAAGAATAAGATTGCGAATATTAACATTAGTAAAAAAAGACCTAATTCAAAATTGGTTTTAAAATACCAAAAATAATCCGGTTTGGAAATTGTTTTTTGAAAATTTAATATACCCAGCAATCCAAACAAAACGAAAAATATCCCCACTGGTACAATAACCTTTTTTAGCAAATCTTTTCTGTTATTAAAAATCATCAGACCGATTAACGCTCCAAAAAAACCGTAGGCCAAGTAAGGCAATAACGGGTATGGATTTGCAAGAATAAAACTATATAAAATACCCAGAAAATAATTATTTGATTCAATTGCCTGAGTAAATTGGCTATAAAGAAAAACTCTGGCAAAAGACAAAATCATAATTAAAAATCCTGGAATTCCAAGCCATAAATAATTCCTGGCTGCTTTATTTACACCATTATTTTTTAAAAGAAAAAATAAGACCCAGGATAAAATAATAAGATTCAGGGCAATTGTTGATAATGAAGATCCTTCGAAAATTTTTGTAATACTGGGTAACGATAAGTGCATATTGCGTAAAGTGCCGGCAATAAAAGTCATATCTGGCTTATTATTTATAAAATCAATATTCCATCTGCCTAAAAAAATATTCAGGATATAATGGAAAAACAGATAAAGTGCTCCGGCAATAGTCAGGTAAACGGCTGTTTTTATATTATTCTCTCTTTGGTTTCTCCTTAAAATCATTACAGTATTTGTTACTGTTGAATAAATAATAAAAATCCCTCCCCACAGCGCCATAAAACTCATAAGTACAATCAATAACGGAGGATTACTGAAGTCAATTTTGTCGATATTGGCATAGTTGTAGATAGAAGAATGAAACAGGATGATAAACATCAGGGCCATCCCCCGCAATATGTCCATCGATCTTAATCTACTATTGTGCATCATATTTTCCGTCTATATTAAAATTTCTATGAATTCGAATTAATTTATTTGAATTCTTATTAAATTGCGGCTTTTCAAATAATATCAATATTTTTGGCTGCCTGCATTGGTAACTGTCAAAAACATCATTAATATTTTTTTTAACAGCCTGACTTTCAAATTGATTGCAGCAGACTCCATTTTTTAACTGAATCCTGATTAATATATCATCAGGAGAATTTTGTATGGCCTGGTATTCATCAATATCCTCCGAAGCAGTTATAATTGCCCTGCTTATATAATCGGGAAAAATATATTGCCATTCATTGTTTATGATATTTTTAGCCCAAAAAAGATCGTCAGCTCTTCCCTGAATATTTTCTATGACCCTGAAAGATGAGCCGCATAGGCATTTATCAGGGCTGATAGTAATGATGTCATTTAATTCATATCGGATTATCGGTTGTGATTTCTTGTGTAAATCGGTAACAATTAGTTTTTGGCAAGCCTGGCCGGGCGTTGTTATTGTTCCGTCACTATTTAATGTTTCAACCAGCACAAGATCTTCATTAATATGCAGGCTGCCATATTTGCAGGAAATAGCTATCGGCCCTTCGGTGCACTTGTAGATTTGATGAACGGGGCATTTAAAAACATCAGCCAGATAGTCTTTGACATCCGGATAAAGTATTTCCGCATAAGAAATTACTCGTTTGAGGTTTAATGATATTTTACCATTTTTTACATGTGAGCCTATTATTTTAAGCATGGAGGGAGGCGCAGACAAGACATTGGGCCGGATTTTTTCAAGTTGATTTTTTATTTCATAAAAAGGATTTAACTGGCTTATATAGGTTAATTTATGGCCGAATTTATTAAGATTGAAAGCCGGAGCGCTGACCCTTAAAATAAAAGCAAGGTTGATTTTTTCGTTTTTAGGAAAATCGAAACGAGCGAGTAAGGCAGATCTCATATAACTTTCTTCCGCAGAAGTTACAATTTCTACTCCTTTATTGCCGCTTGTACCGGAAGACATTCCAATATTCAATCCTTTTAATCTTTTAGAAAAATCCCTGGTTTTTTCAATTTCAAGACAAAAGCTTAATATTTCTTCTTTGGTTAATCCAACCGTATTGTAATCTGTCAGGTTATCCATCATTATTTTTTTATTGACTGTTGGTAAACCTGAAAAATCATTTAGATCAAAACCTGAATAATACTTTTTAAAAAAACCGGAGCGCGCGGATGCATATTTTACAATATATCTTGCTCTTTGTTTTTGATATTTATAAATTTTTGATTTGTTAAAAAATTTAAAGCGGAACTTGCAGAAAAAATAAAACAGTAAAAAGTTTTTAGTCTCTAAATCTCTGAAGATATTTTTTATAAATGAAATAAACAAATCTTACCTTTTATAACACATATACTATTACCCAGGCTTACCCGGGCTTTTAAGTATTACCCAGGCTTACACGGGCTTTTAGGAATCTTTTTTACTGTTTGAATTGAAGTGCCAGACTTTAAGTTGATAGAATGGTTTGCCCCGCAATTTTGTATATTTTAGGGCTTAATGATGACATTTGTTTTAATTCTGGTCAGCAGAAGATGAATCTGCAATTACATTTACATACTGGCGGAGAGGGAGGGATTCGAACCCTCGAGGCAAGCTTACACCCGCCTAACCGCTTAGCAGGCGGCCCTTTTCGGCCACTCAAGCACCTCTCCTAAAACAGCTTTCCCAAAGCAGACAATATGATAACAATATTTCTTTAAAAAATCATTAACTTATTTTATTAAATTTACCGGGGCAAAAAAAAGACCCCACCTAAGTGGGGTCTTTTTAGATATTATCTAAATCGAATTACTATGTAATTACATTAACTTAATATCTTCTGTTGCCTCTGTCTGTTCTTTCTCTCTGAGGCTGAGCTTCGTCAACTTTAAGATTACGTCCCTCATAGGGTGTACCGTTTAAAGCTTCCATTGCCTTCTCTGCTTCTGATGAATCTGTCATTTCAACAAATCCAAAGCCTTTATCTCCTATTACATTGGCTGATAGAACCTTGCCGTAACTAGAAAATAACTTTTCCAATTGTTCGTTAGTAACAGAGTAAGCTAAATTGCCTACATATAGTTTGTTACCTTGCATACTTTCCTCCTTAAAAAAAATGTTCACTCTCAAATCTTTAGAATATTTTTTCAGAGAGGTAATTGTAAGTAACAATCCTAGCTCTTAATTAAAATACTATCTAACGAAAAAGAGTTGCCGAATAAAATAAACCCCGGGTTATCTTCTATCATAACCTTAAGACCTTATGTTATTAAACATCCCAAGATTTAAAGCCTTAAACCTTTAACAGGCCATTTTAGTACATTTATCTACTTATACATTCTATCATCTGTAAATTTCAATTCATGTCTAAAACTACCAAAATTCAAAGCTTATGATATTAATACCAGAAATAAATACATTAGTCAATTGTTTTTTTACTATTTTTTTATAAATAACTAACAAGCAGGGTTTTTAGCTTCATATTCTCTATACTTATCCTATTTCCTGTTTTATTTTGGCGCGCCTGAGAGGATTCGAACCTCCGACCTTTGGTTTCGTAGACCACTGCTCTATCCAACTGAGCTACAGGCGCAAGGAAGCATAATTATAATATTTTAAAGGTGTTTTTTACTTTAACAGTTTGTAAATACGCTTGCGGACCCGGATTTTCTGACGCGGACTAAACCATTTCAAACTATTTCTTGAATACCCATCCATAATAAAGCATTACCTTTAAAACATATATCTTTATACCAAAAAATATCCCTAAAGGCAAAGCAATTATATGACCAAACAGCCCTGACATATCTTATCAACAAATTAAATAAACCTGTAAACCTATTTACATTTAACTTTATAAATTATATATTGTTAGAAAGTCTGACTTTAGTAAAGTAATACTGTAAGATATTTTAAAGGTAATTTCATGATAATAGATTTAAAGCAAAAATCCCAGGTGACTATTCCAAAAAAAATAGTTGAGAAACTTAGTCTTAAAGTTGGTGACAAAATAGATATTGAAGAAAAAGATGGCAGACTTATTTTAACACCTGTCGCAATCGTACCCAAGGATCAGGCATGGTTTTATTCTCCGGAATGGCAAAAAGGTGAGGATGAAGTTGAAAGGCAGTTAGAAGAAGGAAAAGTTCATAAAGCGGAATCATTGGAAAAACTATTTAAAGACCTGGAAATCTAAGGCTTATGAAGTTTGTTTATTCAGATTCTTTTAAAAAAAATGTCTCAGAATTATCTTGCGATGAAAAGAAAATTTTGAAGGAAAAACTCATCCTGATTTCTCAAAACCTTAAGCATCCATC
>JBBQDW010000016.1:0-24485 GCA_038320085.1 Candidatus Humimicrobiales bacterium | reverse complement strand
GCCCCGGCAGCGAAGGCAGCGATTCAATAATGGCGCAATTATTCTCCGAGGAACTCGGGCTGTTTATTGAATATATGCCGCAACACCAAAAGAATATACTTGAAATCATCATTAAATTTGAGCTCCCCCATCTTATTATTGGAAAGACTTTAGAAAAAAAAGAACTGGTAATTAAAAATGCCGGCCGGGAGGTCTGCCGCATTAATACAGATGACTTGCTTAAATGGTGGGAATCCACAAGTGATGAACTGGAAAAACACCAGATGGATCCCGTCTATTCAGCAAAACAAGCAGAGTCACACATAAGGAAGGGTCCCTCATACAATATTTCTTTTGTGCCTGAAATTACAGACCCTGAAATCCTTGCCCGACCAAATAAGCCTAAAGTTGCAATAATAAGGGATGAAGGCAGCAATGGCGACAGGGAGATGGCATCAGCTTTTTATATGGCTGGCTTTGAGCCCTGGGACGTTACTATGACTGACCTGCTTGCAAAAGAGGTTTCCCTCGAAAGTTTTAAGGGCGCAGTTTTTGTCGGAGGATTTTCTTATGCTGATGTCCTTGACAGTGCAAAAGGCTGGGCGGGCATAATCAAATTCAATCCCGGCCTGTCTATGATGTTTGATGAATTTTATGCGAGGCATGATACTTTTTCTCTTGGTGTCTGTAATGGATGCCAGCTGCTGACTCTTCTGGGCAGGGTGCCTTTTAATGGCATCGATGAGATAAAGCAGCCAAGGTTTATCTCAAATCCGTCCGGGCGCTTTGAATCCAGATGGGCTACGGTAAAAATCCTAAAAAGCCCTTCAATAATGCTCCGAGGTATGGAAGAGACAGTTTTCGGGATCTGGGTTGCGCACAGGGAAGGCCGCATGTATTATCCTGATAGTGAAATATTCAAAGACGCAACAGAACAAAATCTTATGCCCATTGTATATGTTGATGACAAAGGTAATGCTGCAGGACCTGACTGTTATCCTTTTAACCCGAACAGTTCACCGGGCGGCTATACTGCAATTTGTTCAGCTGACGGGCGGCATCTTGCAATGATGCCCCATCCGGAAAGGTCATTTTTACTGTGGCAGCTGCCATGGATACCCGAAGGCCTAAAAAGAGAGCTTAAAGCTTCGCCATGGCTGAAGATGTTCCAGAATGCAAGAAAGTGGTGTGAAAAAAAAATATGAAAGAGAACATTCTTTTAAGTTCAAGAAAAGTTCATGACGAGTGCGGCGTATTCGGCGTTTACTCCCAAAGCAAAAATGTAGCCGAATTTATTTTTTACGGTCTGCAGGCGCTTCAGCACCGCGGCCAGGAAAGTGCCGGAATTGCAGTTTCGGATGGTGAGGACCTGCTTGTTTTTAAGGACCTGGGGCTTGTTTCGCAGGTCTTTTCGGAGCAAAACCTGGCGCCGCTGCAAGGTAAAATCGGTATAGGTCATACGCGTTATTCAACAACGGGCAGAAATATCTGGAAAAACTCCCAGCCTCTCTACCGGATGTTTAAGGATGAAGTCTTTGCAATCGCGCATAACGGAAATCTTACAAATACCGAAGAGATACGCAAGGAACAGATGCGAAAAGGTATAAGATTTGAAACAACCACGGATACTGAAGTCATAGCTTCGCTTATTGAGAGTTCAGGGGCCGGCAGTTTTGAAGAAGCGGTTGAAGAAGTGACCGGTAAAATAAAGGGATCTTACAGCCTGCTGATTTTAACAAAGGACAAGATCTTTGCAGTCCGTGACCCTCACGGATTCAGGCCGATGGTTTTAGGTGACAGGGACGGTGACTATGTCATAGCTTCCGAAACATGTGCCCTTGATATTATAGATGCAAAACACGTAAGGGAAGTGGACCCCGGGGAGATAATAACTATTGACAAAGACGGGCTGCGCTCCCAGATGATACTGCCGGTTGACAGGATATCCATGTGTGTTTTTGAGCTTATTTATTTTGCAAGGCCGGACAGCTATCTTTACAATAAAAATATTTTTGAAATCAGGCATAAAATGGGCCGTCAGCTTGCAAAAGAGAGTTCTGTAAAAGCAGACATGGTGATTTCAGTTCCGGATTCCGGAACTCCTGCAGCTATAGGTTATTCTGCTGCTTCAAAAATACCGTATGGGGAAGGGCTCATAAAAAACAGGTATGTAGGCAGGACCTTTATTCAGCCAACGCAGGAAATCAGGGAAGTCGGGGTAAAGGTAAAATTAAATCCACTTAGTGATGTAATTAAGGGTAAAAGGCTTGTCGTTGTGGACGATTCGATAGTAAGGGGCAATACATCAAAAAAGGTTGTGCAGATGCTTTATTCAGCCGGTGCAAAAGAGATACACATGCGCATAAGCTCACCTCCTTTACTTTATCCGTGTTACTACGGCATTGATATGGCAACTAAAAAGGAATTTATAGCCAGTCACAGGACCCTGGAAGATATAAGGAAATATTTGAATGTGGACAGTCTGAAATACCTTTCAATAGAGGGTCTGGTAAAAGCAATAGGTGAGCCGAAGGATAAATTCTGCTTTGCGTGCTTTAACGGCGATTATCCTGTGCCTGTATCTGACGAAACTCAAGCTGACAAATACTTCATGGAAGGCGAAGAGTACCACAAAGAGCAAAAAGCATCTTTATAAAAGCCGGATTGATAAAAAGAAAGTACCAGTCGGGTAACAAAATAAAGCTCATAATAAGGCCGGTGCAATCGAGGGACCGGATTAACTAAAAGGTTTAAAGCAATAAAAAATTGGATCAGTAAAAAATCCCGGGACATAAGTAAGTATATATTAGTGAAAAAGTTCAGGGTAATAAAAAGGTTGTATCAACAAAATAGTGAGGGGCAATAAAATGGATAATTCGGATGATATAAAATCTGCTACCTATAAAGATTCAGGTGTTGACCTGGATGCAGCGGGCTTGGCCATAAAGCTTATCAAAAAATCTGTTTTTTCAACATTCAATAAAAATGTCTTAAATGACATGACTTCTTATGCCGGTCTTTTTTTGTTTGAAAAAGATAAATTTAAAGAGCCGGTTTTAGTTTCATCCACCGACGGCGTAGGAACCAAACTGCTTCTCGCCAGGACCACAGGGCTTCTTGATAATGTCGGGCAGGATCTTGTTGCAATGGGCATAAATGACATCCTCTGCTGCGGCGCTGTCCCACTTTTTTTTCTTGACTATATTGCCTGTGGAAAGTTGGAGCCGGGGAAAATAAAAAAAATAGTCGATTCAATTGCATCAAGCTGCAGGGTATGTGAAACCGCTTTAATCGGTGGAGAGATCGCCGAGATGCCCGACATGTATGGTCGTGGAGACATAGACCTTGCAGGATTTGTAGTAGGTGTGGTTGACAGGCAGCAGGTGATCAAGCCTGAGCTTGTAAAAGAGGGTGACATTATATTAGGGGTTGCTTCATCCGGGATCCACAGCAACGGTTATTCGCTTGTCAGGGAGATAATCAGGGAAAAGAAGCTAAGCCTTGCCGGGGATTATAAATTTAAATCAGAAGATCTTTCAGGTAAAAACCTTGGAGAGATACTCATGGAGCCTACAAAGCTTTATTTTAAGCTGTCAAAGAATTTTAAGGATAAAAATATAAAAATCAACGGAATGGCGCATATTACAGGCGGCGGATTTTATGAGAATATAAACCGTGTCATACCCGGCAGCTTGAATGCCCAAATCAGGCAGGGAAGCTGGGAAATCCCTGAAATATTTAAGTTTTTACAAGTAAAGGGAAATATGGCAAATGACGAGATGTTCAGGGTATTTAATATGGGGATAGGCATGGTTTACATAATAAGCCCTGAATATGTGGAAATGGCCACTCGTATAGCCCAAGAGTCTGGTGATACTGCCTTCAAAATAGGACGAATAGTAAAAGGCAGTGGAAAGGTCATGATAATTTAAAATGAATAGGATCGCTGTATTTGCTTCAGGTTTCGGCTCCAATCTACAGGCTTTGATAGACTTTTCAAAAAATGATGATTTAAACGGAGAAATCGTTTTAGTGTTTTCCAATAAAAGCAGCGCCTACGCGTTGCAGCGCGCCAGAAATCATGGCATAAAGGATATTTTTTTGGACCCCGGACAATTTTGCAGCCGAAGGGAATACGATGAACAGGTTTTAAGTATACTAAAGAAGGAAAAAATAGACCTTGTGGTGCTTGCAGGATATATGCTCCTTATCGGCCCGAATATACTGGAAAAATTCAAAAACAGAATAATAAACATCCATCCGGCGCTTCTACCGGCCTTTAAGGGTTCACACGGGATAAAAGACGCTTTTGACTTCGGCGTAAAGGTCACAGGCGTTACGGTGCATTTTGTTGACGAATGTTTAGACAGCGGCCCCATAATCCTGCAGCAGGCTGTTGAAATAAGCGAAGATGACAGCTGTGCAACACTGGAGGAAAAGATTCACGGTGCAGAACACAGGATATACCCGCTTGCAGTAAAATATTTCTGCGCCGGCATGTTAAAAATCGAAGGCAGGAAAGTAACTATTAAGAAATAGCCTGTATTAACAACAATCTGGTTATTCTTTTTATGTATATTTCTTTTATTTCTTTTTCCGAGCAGTCCGGAAACCTATTTTTTAAACCTGTTAAAAAAAGCTGTTTGGTCAGCTCAGTTAATTCAAAGCATTTCTTTAACCGGGCCTCATCGGACATGTTTCTGATTATTTTATAAAATCATTTAAATTTAAGGTAAGAATTTTATCAACTTTTTCTTTTTGAGCCGCAAGCAAAAGCAATCCGTCATAACTTGCCCACCGGTCAATTCATTTGCAGCGAGTTCATCAAGTAATTTTAAATAGTCTCCGGATTTATATACTGATATCTCAAAACATGAGACGATATTTTCTTTTATCAGGCTTACTGCAAGAGAAGAATTTATTCGCGGGCTTAAGGGAAGAGTTGTCAAAATAATCCATATTCTTAATAAATCTTAAGGCACATAACCTTGTTCTTTCATTCTTCGGGATCGTCAGAGGATGGCACTTGATAAAACCCTATGTAAAATATATTATGTGCTTAAATATGTACCAAAATTAAAGGAGTTGATAACAGAACAGATTTGAAAAAGTTTTTATGGCTTATAACTAACAGGAATTTTATACTCTTGCTTTCAATTGTTCTTGGGCTCTCAATAAGCAATATCGGTGATTGGGTCAAGCATCTTACTGTGCCTGCGCTTGCAATTGTAATGGTTGTTTCACTTACCAGGGTATCGTTTAAATCATTGGCCAATGCCAGGCTGGTTCTAAGATCCACTCTCTACACAATCCTGTTTAACTTTGTTATCGCCGGGGCCGTCATGATTATTCTTGCTCGGTTTCTTGTCAGGGACAGTGATTTATGGATAGGCTTTGTTATACTTGCAACTGCGCCGCCGGGTGTTGCAATCGCGCCTTTTGCCAGTATTATTGGCGCAGACGAGAAGTTTTCAGTAATCGGGATGGTTGGAGCATATATAGCTTCGCTCTTGTTGATACCTTTGGCCGGACTATTATTTGTCGGTAAAAGTTTTATCCAGCCATTAAATCTACTAATAATATTTATCGAACTTATAATCGCCCCGATGATAATTTCACAAATTCTTGTCAAATTCAGGCTTGAAAAGCATATTGATAAATTCAGGGGCGCAATTGTCAACTGGGGATTGTTTGTTGTCATATTTGCAGTTGTCTCTTTAAACAGGAGTATTTTTTTCCGGGATTTTAAGACTCTTGCAGCTATTTCCATTGTCTGCATAATAACTATTTTTGGTCTGTGGCTTCTTACAAATTTAATTTTAAGAAAGTTAAAGGTTTCGGATGAAATAAGGAAGAGTTGTGTACTCGCTGTAACCATTAAAAACAGCGGATTTGCTGCTGCTACGGCCCTTGCATTGTTTGGAGATAAGGCGTCTCTTCCCGGAGCTATTTTCAGCGTTTTTTTGATAGTTTTTTTAATACTGATAGGTTTGAAGCCCCGTAAAAAGCCGCAAAATAAACCCATTAAACAAGTAATACAAACTTGATATTTTAACTAATTTCGGCTATTACTATCAAATATTATAATAGACAAATATAGTTATGGGATATAAAAATGGAACACACCGGAAGTGCTTGAAGCAGGTACTATGGCGGGCGCTTTTTTTGAAACCTTTGTAGTAGCTGAAATTCTTAAAAGTTATTACAATGCCGGTGTGCTGGAACCATCTCTATATTATTACCGTGACAAGGATGTCAGAGAAATCGATATTTTAATAGAGCAAAATGGGGTGATTTATCCGGTTGAAATTAAGAAAACCGCCAATCCGTCCAGGGATAATATTGAAAACTCCCTTTCCAAAGACTTAAAAAATTTACACATTAGAAGAAACACAAAGTATTCATTTTAGCACTAATTTGTATATTGACAATATATACTTTAGTGTTAAAATGTAAATATAATGTTACAAAGACATGTCAAAAGACTAATAGAAGATTACATAAAGGGTGATAGCCGCAAGATATTTTTTATATGGGGACCCAGGCGCTCCGGAAAAACAACCATATTAAAAGACATATCTTCAAAACTATCTGTCCCGGTATTTAATTTTGATTTTATTTCTGAAAGGGAACTGTTTGTCCCTTCAAGAGAGGCGCTCGAAAAAATTGCCTTGGAGCATAAAGTCATTCTTATTGATGAAGTGCAAAACTATCCAGAAAGTACAGTTGCCCTTAAAATTCTTTATGATGAGTTTAATGTCAAAATCATTGCAACCGGAAGCAGCGAACTCAGGCAAAAATCAGCAAATTTTGATACTCTTTCGGGGAGGTTTACTGAAAGTTATTGCTTGCCGCTTTCGATTGAGGAAATTGATGAAAACTCTAATAAAAAGGAATATGTCAAATATAATTTTCAGCAAAAAACAGCCCAACAGTTGCAAATATTTGGGGCATATCCTGAAGTATATGCAGACAATGCGCTTTCTGAGTCTGGAAAAATTGATTTATTACAAAACATTTTAGATACCTATGTTTTAAAAGATATCATTAATATCTATGACCTGAAAAATGAAAAACTGGCAAAAGACATTTTAATAAAAATTGCTTTACAGATTGGTTCAGAAGTGTCTGTTAGGGAACTGGCAAACAGTTTTGGAGCAAATGCAGTGACAGTTTCCAATTATATAGAAATTTTTATTAAAAACTATATTCTGATACCTCTGCCGTCATTTAAAACAAATATCAGGAAAGCAGTTTCAGAAAACAGGAAACTTTATTTTTATGATTTAGGCATAAGAAATATTTTGGTCAAGGATTTTAGGGATTTGGAGCTTCGTCCGGACAGGGGAGGGGTTTTTGAAAATTTTATTGTTTCAGAAATAGAGAAAAAAAGAAAAAACTCACACTTAAAACAGACAATGTATTTTTATAGAGAGTATGGCGGGCTGGAAGTCGATTTAGTGCTGGAAGATTATAAAAAGAACTATGGTTGCATAGAAGTAAAAATGGATGAAAGAAGGGTTAGCAAGGATATTTTTCCATTGGCACATTCTTTTACTATAATAAATTCAAAAAATTATTTTGAAGAAATCGCCCGGTTGTAGTAACCTTAATTTTTAAAAACTTACTTCAAAATAACAGAAACTTCAGCAATTTAATCTTTTTATACAATTTTTATAAAGGGGAGTACGTATGGCAGTCAGGGTAGAAAGAGCGCTTATAAGCGTCTCAAACAAAATAGGCATATTAAAATTCTCTGAAGTACTGCAGTCTTTTGGTGTGGAAATCGTTTCAACCGGGGGAACATACAAACAGCTTTCTGAAGCAGGACTGAAAGTCTTGAAGGTGGAGGAGCTGACAGATTTTCCTGAGATGATGGATGGAAGGCTTAAAACTCTGCACCCGTTTGTCCACGGCGCCATACTTGCGGACCGAAGCAAGCCGGAGCATTTGGCCCAGGCATCTCGGGTAGGAATGAAGCTTATCGACATGGTGGTTGTCAATCTTTACCCGTTTAAGGAGACTGTAGCAAAAGAGGGTGTAACCCTTAAGGAAGCAATCGAGAATATTGATATCGGGGGCCCCACGATGTTAAGAAGCGCCGCAAAAAACCATAAAAGTGTTGCAGTGATAGTGGACCCGGAAGATTATGAAAAAATTGCTGATGAGCTTAAAAATAATGGCGGTTGCATAAATGATTCCACCCTTTTTGCCCTAAGCATTAAAGCATTCCAGCACACCTGCGAATACGACAGTGTGATTTTTAATTATTTAAGTAACAGATACAGCAGTTTTAAAGAGTCAGATTACAAAGATTCCGGCGTATTCGTAAGGAATTATTTAAAAATCGACTGCACAAAGGTTGAGAATGAAGTCATTGCTGATTTGGCGGCAAACGATATAAAAGACGGGCAGGGGAATTTTAATAAATCTATCAACTTAAAGTTTGAAAAGATACAGGACTTAAGATACGGTGAAAACCCTCACCAGAAAGCTGCTTACTACAGATACGCAGAGGCCGTTGACGGGAGCCTTGCAGGAAGCGTCCAGCTCCAGGGAAAGGAGCTTTCCTATAACAATATACTTGATACAAATGCGGCTTTTGCTATTGTCAAAGAATTTGAAAGCCCTTGCGTTGCAATAATCAAGCATAACAATCCCTGTGGCGTTTCTTGTGCAACAACTGTCACGCAGGCATATCTTAATGCCCATACTGCGGACCCGATATCTGCATTCGGCAGCGTTGTTGCATGTAATTACAGATGGACATCTGATGCTGCAAGATTCATGTCTGACAAATTTGTTGAGGTCCTTATTGCTCCTGACTTTGAAGATGAAGCACTAAACATCCTTAAAGTGCGGGAAAACTTAAGGGTTTTAAAAATCAATTTCGACCTGGCAGGGCACCTTTCAGAACTTAAATTGCCCGGATATAAATCAACATACCTGGATTTAAAAGGTATTGACGGGGGACTTTTAGTACAGGAACTCGACGAAGGTATTGCAGGGTCTGAAAATCTGGAAACTGTAACCTCTGTAAGGCCCACGAGGGGGCAGACAGATGACATGGTTTTTGCATGGCAGGTAATAAAAAACATAAAATCAAATGCTATTCTTCTTGCAAAAAACAAAACCACAACAGGTGTGGGTACGGGCCAGATGAGCAGGGTTGATTCAACAATGCTTGCAACACAAAAAGCCGGGGAAAACGCAAAAGGTTCCATACTTGCATCGGATGCATTTTTTCCTTTTACGGATGCCGTAGAAATTGCCGTTAAAGCAGGCATTGCCGCAATCATCCAGCCCGGAGGGTCCGTTCATGACAAAGATGTAATAGAGCTTTGCAACAAAAATAATATCCCTATGGTTTTTACGGGCAAGAGGCATTTTAAGCATTAAATTTCAAGTATTAAAAATTAAATTTCAAGTACTAAGAATTAAATTTCAAGTACTAAGCATTAAATTTCAAGTATTAAGAATTAACTTTCAAGCATTAAACATTAAGCATTAATAGTAAACCATGATATCCATAAACCATGTTAAACTAGGCTTCGGCAGCCGCACGCTGCTCGACGATGTTTCTTTCCAAATAGGCCCGAAAGACAGGCTTGGGCTGGTAGGAAATAACGGAGCCGGAAAAACCACCCTGCTTAAAGTCATACAGGGCTTGCAGTCGCCCGACAGCGGTACTATTGAAAAGCCCTCAGGGGTTACTTTCGGGTATCTGCCGCAGCAAATGAAGATAGTCGACAGCAGGACACTTTTTAATGAAGTCAAAACAGCATTTTCCGAGATACTTGACCTTGAAAACAAAGTCTTTCAATTAAGCCGCAGGCTTGAGGAAAGCAGCGACTATCACTCCGACGAATATCTTGCAGTTGCAGGTAAAATGTCTGAAATGTCTGCAAGGATAGAAGCATTGGGCGCTTCAAAAATAGATGAACAGATCGAGAGGACATTGTTTGGGCTGGGTTTTGGTCCCGGAGATCTGCCAAGCAATACGAGCCAGTTTAGCGGCGGCTGGAGAATGCGCATAGAGCTTGCAAAGATACTTCTAAAGCGGCCCGATTTGCTGCTTTTAGATGAGCCGACTAATCATCTTGATATTGAATCTATCCAGTGGGTCGAAAGTTTTCTTGCAAATTATCGCGGGGCCGCCATTATAATCTCGCATGACAGGGCTTTTCTTGATAATGCAACCAACCGCACAATAGAGGTCATGCTTGGAAAGATATACGATTACAAGGTCCCATACTCCAGGTATGTCATTTTGAGGGAGGAACGCAGGCAGCAGCAGCTGGCAGCTTATAAAAACCAGCAAAAATCTATTGCCGACACTGACAAGTTCATAGAGCGTTTCAGGTATAAGGCCACTAAAGCCGTCCAGGTGCAGTCAAGGGTAAAGCAGCTTGAAAAAATAAAGAGGATAGAAATAGACGACGAGGACAAATCATCCATAAAAATAAGGTTTGGAGCCGTCCCACGCTCAGGAAATATTGTAATCGATGCAATCGGCCTTTCAAAAAGTTATGGCCCGAAAAATGTCCTTAATAATATAAACCTTGTTTTAAAAAGTGGTGAAAGGGTCGCATTTGTGGGCAAAAACGGTGAAGGTAAAACTACACTGTCAAGGATACTGGCCGGCAACCTGGATTTTACAGGGAACCTTAAAATGGGCCATAATGTCAAAACCGGGTATTTTGCGCAAAACCAGGATGAGCTGATGGATGAGGATATAACCGTTTTTGATACTATAAACAGGGCAGTCAGCGCCGGCAGCAATGTCAATGCCAGGGCGCTTCTCGGCGCATTTCTTTTTAAGGCTGATGATATTGATAAGAAGGTAAAGGTACTGTCAGGAGGGGAAAGGTCAAGGCTTGCGCTTATCAAACTTCTGCTTGAGCCGTTAAATTTTCTTATACTTGATGAGCCGACAAATCATCTGGATATGAGATCCAAAGACATACTTAAACAGGCGCTTCTTGAATATACGGGCACGCTGCTGCTGGTATCGCATGACAGGGAATTTTTGGATGGCCTGGTCGAAAAAGTCTATGAATTTAAGGACCATAAACTGACTGAGTATCTTGGACCGATAAGTTATTTTCTTGAAAAGAAAAAAATAGATTCACTTCGCGTGCTTGAATCCGGGAGGAATGGGGCCGACAGTAAAAATATTGGCTCAAAAATCCCAATAACTAAAGAAGGATACCTGGAAAAAAAAGAATTCCAAAAAATGCTTCGCAGGATGACCGGAAAGATTGTAAATTGCGAGACCTCGATAGAGAAGCTTGAAAGCGGGTTAGAGCAATTGTCAAAACAGATTGAATCACCGGGGAAAATAGCTTTCGGGGCATCTGGCGGCCAGACAATATTTGAAAGATATGGAACACAAAAAAAAGAGCTTGATGAAAGACTGCATGAATGGGAGACACTGCATGCCGAGCTGGAAGAGCTGATGAAGGGCCAGGCAGACTAAACGAGGGGGCCAGGCAACTACCAAGTGAATAAGGACCGCGGTAAGACTAAATAAAGGGCCAGTAAAACCAGATGAAAAGCCAGTCAGCACAGATGAGGTTATACGATAAGATTAAATAACTGGCCCGTCATCCAAATGCAGGACCAGGCAGCCTAAACAGGGAGCCAGGTAGCAGGCTAATTGAAAAGTCGGTAAGACTGAATAAACCGCCAGGCAGAATTAAAAAATGGTGCATATTTATTGGTATTAATATGCACCATTTCATATATCTGTATTAATCAAATCTTTAACGTTTTAAGCCCTTCTAATCCTATACTAAGCAGTGATGTGGGATAATTGCCCTCCATCCTGTTTTCCGACTAAATTTGTCCTGCCGACAAACGGGTCAGTCTCAAGAGCATTTTTAACTACATCATCAATAGTCTCAGCAAATACAATTTTCAGTCCTTTTAAAATGCTTTGAGGAATTTCTTCAAGATCTCTTTTATTCTTTAAAGGTATTATAACTTTTTTTAAGCCTGCACGTTTTGCAGCAAGAAGTTTTTCCTTAAGTCCTCCGATTGGAAGAACCCTTCCCCTTAAAGTAATCTCCCCGGTCATACCTACGTCCCTTAGTGTTGCTATACCTGTAAGCGCAGAAAGCAGGGAAGTGGTAATTGTAACACCTGCAGACGGACCGTCCTTTGGAATTGCTCCTGCCGGTACATGTATATGAATATCTGACTTGCTAAACAGGCTGTCGGAAATACCGAACTCATGCGCTTTTGAATGCACGTAACTTATTGCTGCCTTTGCAGACTCCTGCATGACCTCGCCAAGACTGCCTGTAAGTGTAAGCCTGCCGCTTCCCTTATAGTGGGTAGCTTCTATAAATATAATATCTCCGCCGACTGATGTATAAGCAAGTCCTGTTGCAACTCCGACAGTATTTTTATCCTCGATCTCGCTCGGCTGCACTTTGGATACTCCAAGGTATTCAGAAACCTTGGCCTTTGTAATAAGCTTCGGGAATCTTTTGTTTTCAAGTATCTCTCTTGCGACTTTCTTGCAAATATTGCCTATTTCTCTTTCAAGATTTCTTACTCCGGCCTCACGGGTATATTCTTCTATCAACAGAAGTACCGATTCCTTGTTGAACTTGACATTATATCTTTCAATCCCCTGTTCTTTTACCTGTTTGGGAATAAGGAAATTTTCAGCAATATGTATCTTTTCTTCAGAGCTGTATCCCGGTATTTCAATTATTTCCATCCTGTCTCTAAGTGCAGGCTGAATTGTATCAAGCACATTTGCCGTTGTTATAAACATTACATTAGACAGATCGTAGGGCACCTCAAGATAATGGTCCCTGAAAGAATTGTTCTGTTCGGGATCCAAAACTTCAAGCAGTGCCGAAGATGGATCGCCCCTGTAATCAGAACCCACTTTATCAATTTCATCCAGCATAAAAACCGGGTTATTTGTCTTAGCCTGAATAAGGCTCTGTATGATCCTTCCCGGAAGCGCTCCAACATAAGTTCTTCTGTGGCCGCGTATCTCAGCTTCGTCCCTTATTCCGCCGATAGACATCCTTATAAATTTCCTGCCCATCGATTTTGCAATTGACTGGCCAAGGGATGTCTTGCCGACACCCGGAGGGCCCACAAAGCAAAGAATAGGACCCTTGGTCTGTTTGCCTTTAAGTTTTCTCACTGCCAGGTAATCTAAAATATGTTCCTTTACTTTTTCAAGGTCATAATGGTCGCTGTCAAGAACTTTTTTTGCTTTTTTAATATCCAGAACATCCACGGTCTTTTCTGACCATGGGACATCAAGCATGCAGTCTATGTATGTCCTTACGTAGGAATACTCAGGGGACATTGAATTCATACTTTCAAGTCTTTTTATTTCTTTCTGTACTTTTTCCTTTGCTTCTTTAGGCATTTTCTTTTTTAAAAGCTTCTTATCAATATCAGTTATCAGTTCAAATGATTCATCTGATTCGCCAAGTTCTTCTTTTATCGCCTTAAGCTGCTGTCTTAAATAATACTCCCGCTGGGTCTTCCCAACTTCTTTCTGCACTTTATCTCTTATCTGTGACTGTACCTCAAATTTCCTCAGCTCTTCAGCAAGGTATTCGGTCAGTTTTCTAAGCCTTTTTTCGATATTTGTCTCTTCCAGAATGGCCTGCTTCTGGCTTGTCTCAGATAAAAGGTATGAAGCAAACAAATCAGCCTGGATTTCAGGTTTGGAAATATTTGTTGCAGCAACCACAAACGCTGTCGGAAGCGGTATTCCCAGCTGGATGAACTTTTCTACCTGCATCCTTATGGTTGTATTTAAATTTTCAATCTCACTGCTTGATACTATCGGTTCTTCTTTAATGACTTCAGTAAAAACCCTGAAGTAAGGCTCTGACTGAGTAAAATATTTAATTTTTACCCTGCAGATCCCTTCAACGACGCATTTAATTTCATCTGTTGAAATATTTACAACCTGTTTTATTGCACAGGCAGTTCCGAATTCATACAGATCTTCTTTTTCAATTGCTTCCTTACCTTCCGTTTTTTGGGACACAACAACTATTATCTTATGTTCCCTCGAAGCATTATTTATAGCTTCAATTGATTTTTTTCTTCCTACAACCAAAGGTGTAGAAAGAAAAGGGAAAACAACACTGTTTTTTAATGCCAGCAAGGGAAGTTCCTGTGGAATTTTCATTGTTGCTTCCGGCTCAATTTTTGTTTTATCTTCTCCCATATATTTATTCAACTCCTAAAAAAATTTAATTTGACTAAAATTATAAAAATAACTTACAAATACTATCGACAATATCCTTCTATTATTAAAGTCTTTTATAAATTAATGATTTAGAATCATTTTGTTAATTTATTATAACACATTTACATAAAATAAAACAAAATAATTTTTTATCATAAGTAAAATATATTTTCACTTTAAATGAAAAATATATTAGTGATTATACAATTCATGAAATAAAAGTCAATAGGTGGAAGAAATTAATATATAAAAAGATCAGCTGGGGCAGAAGCCAATAGGGCAGAAGCCAATAGGGTAAAAGCTAACAGATTTAAGAAGATAATAAAGTATAGGGCCAACTTAATAAAAAGCCCTTATGCCAAGGTGCGGCGGACTAAATTTGTAGACAGGATTACTGGACCTGACCAGTTGATTGTTTGGTACCAAATTAGTGAACCGACCCGGTTGGCCGGTTAAGTTGAGCGCTTGCATGATTAAAACTTTGAAGTCAGTAGCCCAGTTCTTCCAGTTTGCCTTCCTCAAGGCCAAAATAGTGGCCAACCTCGTGCAGAACCACTCTTTTTATTGTTTTTTTTAATTCCTCATCATTTCTGCTTACTGATTCCATGGCTTTTTTATAGAAAGTAATCCGGTCGGGGAAAATCGGCGGACCGGCCGCACGTTTTGTGAGGGGCACTCCATGATAAAGCGCAAGTATTATGCTGCGAGGTGAATTTTTGCCGGTGCTTTTAGAAACCGGTATTTCAGTCTCATCTATTTCTATGCTTAAGTTATTTATCTTGTCCTGATATTTTGAGAAGATATCATCAAGGATGTCGGCTATAATCGATTCGAACTCATTTTTGTCCATTACTTTAGATATTGTTTTATGCTGATAAAAAATGCTAATATTAGTAAACAATTGTAACATATGGGGGATGTTTTATGAAAAAGTTTCAATGGCAACTTGCTCTGGGCCTATGTCTGGCGGTGATTTCTGCACTATTATATCTCGTTCACTTTTTAATCTTCGGTGACAGCCATCACATTTATATCTACCTTTTAGGGGATCTGGCATTTGTTCCAATCCAGGTATTGCTGGTAACTCTCGTGATTGACAGGTTACTAAGCGTAAGAGAAAAAAAATCCCTGCTCAATAAGCTTAATATGGTAATTGGCGCTTTTTTCAGTGAAGTAGGCTCTGAGCTGTTGCATAGTTTTTCCCGCTTTGATTTAAATTCACAGAATATAAAAAAGGAATTTACAAGCTTAAACAGGTGGAGCGACAAGGATTTTACTAAAGCGTCTGTAATGATTTTAAAGTTTAAATATTCGGTTAACAGCAAAGCAGGCGATATAAAAAGCCTTAAAAATTTTCTTTCCGATAAAAGAGCTTTCATGTTAAGGCTGCTCGAAAATCCTAATCTTCTGGAACATGAAAAGTTTACGGAGCTTTTATGGGCAGTATTTCACCTGACAGAAGAACTTGATTGCAGGCCCGGGTTTGATTCACTACCTGAAGCGGATTGTAGCCATCTTTCAGGAGATATCAAAAGAGCCTATATTCTCTTGATCCAGGAATGGCTCGCATATATAAAACATCTCAAAAATAATTATCCATATTTATATTCTCTTGCATCCAGGCTTAATCCGTTTGAGGATAATCCATCTCCCATAATAGATTAAAAACCTTTTAAAGTAATAGAAACCTGATGCTATAAATTAAAAAATTATATAAATTAAAAATCATTGATTATTTTTGTAATTTTTGTAACATTTTAGAATACTTTATCGTCTAAATTTACCAATTGTTTTTAAGATTAAAAAAAAGTTTTCAGATTAAAACATTGTTTTTTTCAAATTAAAAAGTCAAAATTATAAAGGAGGCTATATGGACCACGGCCCTGCAACAGAATGGAAGGAAGACGCAAAAACCTCAAAAATTAAATCCAAAATAGGAATCTGGATGTTTTTGGGCTATACAGTAGTGTACGCTATCTTCATTATTTTTAATGTGGCAAGCCCAAAACTCATGGGACTTGATATCGGGATGGTAAATCTTGCTATAGTATTTGGTTTCGGTCTTATAGTACTTGCGCTGGTAATGGCGGTAATTTATAACGCGTTATGCGGCTGGGCCGAAGAAAAAGCCCTAAAGCTAGAAAAACTGCGTGTGCATAAAGATCGTATGGAACATAAAGATTATCAAGAACACAAGGAGCATGGGGAGGTTTAAGCGCAATGAAATACGATCCGTCAGTTTGGGCAATTATAATTTTTATAAGTTTTGTGGCTCTTGTGCTCTATATCTCGTGGTATTTTGCAAAAAGAACCAAGACCGCTGAGGGGTATTTTGCTGCAGGCGGGAAAATACACTGGTCCATAAACGGCATAGCTTTTGCAGGCGATTATCTGTCCGCAGCTTCTTTTCTTGGTATAGCCGGAATGATTGCCATAGCGGGCTATGACGGCTTTTTATATTCTATTGGTTATCTTGCGGGATGGGTAGTTGCCCTGTTTGTTGTAGCTGAACCTATAAAGAGACTTGGAAAATTTACTTTTGCTGATGCTCTTGATGCAAAGTTTAACTCAAGGGGAATAAAACTCACAGCGGCCATAAGTACCCTTGTGGTTTCTCTTTTTTATCTTATTCCACAGATGGTCGGCGCGGGGACGCTGGTTACCCCTTTACTTGGAATGCCTCACTGGGTTGGTGTTCTTATAGTGGGCACAGTAGTTATAATAATAGTTGCAACAGCAGGAATGGCCTCAACTACATATGTACAGTTTATAAAAGGAGGCCTTCTGCTTATTTTTTCACTTGCCCTTGTAATTACGCTCTTTTCAAGAGGATTTTCAACTGCGCCTGATCAGGGAGGAAATATTGAGTATCATCAGTTTACCACTATTCCTATTACAGTAATTGGAGAGAATATAGAGGTAACTGATAAAAGCTACGCTGTTTCAGAACAATGGACAGCTGACAACAAAGGCAAGACGCTGGTATTTGCTGAATTATCAAAGGACAGTGTAAAGTCTATCTGGAAGCTTGATGCTGAGAAGAATATTCTTGAAGAAACCCTTTATGTTACTACTCTGCCTGACGGGAAAAAACTTTATAACGGCGGGACCATAGATGAAGCAAAATTTTACCAGGTCGGCAATCTGCTGGATATCGAGGGGAAGGCCCCGGCAAAAACCAAAACGCTTGATCCGCTGACATTCTTTGGGGTAATAAAAAACAGCACGGTTCTGCTTTGGAGCAAGCAGGCTATAAAAGATAATGACAGAACACTGACGATTTATTACCAGAATCCGGTAAAAGGGGCCGAAGTATTAAAACCGGGAAGGATTTACAAGCTTGATTCAGCCATAGGCGGCACTTTAAAGGACAGGCTTGATTTTATATCGCTTATGCTGGCATTGTTTTTAGGTACCGCTGCGCTGCCTCATATTTTAATCAGGTATTACACTGTGGCAAGCCCTATAGCAGCGCGTAAATCAACGATTGTAGCCATTGCAGCCATAGGGCTTTTTTATGTCCTGACTCTCTACATGGGGCTTGGGGCGATGACCGGAGGTGTAGTCGATCTTACGAATGATAACATGTCGGCTCCATTGCTGGCGCGTTCCTTCGGAGTAATATTTTTTGCAATTATTTCGGCAGTAGCATTTGCAACTGTACTTGGTACTGTAAGCGGCCTTATAGTTGCGTCATCCGGCGCTGTTGCCCACGATATCATGGATAAATATATGGGTAAAAAAATGACCGATAGAAAGAAAGTCGCGGCAGGAAAGATTGCAGCCGTAGCTGTGGGGGTCATAGCGATGGTCCTTGGGATTTTGTTTAAAAATATGAATGTATCATATCTTGTAGGATGGGCATTTTCTATCGCTGCCTCTGCAAACCTTCCCGCAATCCTTATGATACTGTTCTGGAAAAAAACCACGGCAAAAGGTGTTATTGCATCGATATCAGTCGGACTTATATCTGCCCTGACTCTTATTCTGCTTTCCCAGAAGACATTCAATGAGGTTTACAATCTCCCTAACGTTGTCGCACCTGTGCAGATAAATAATCCGGCAATATTTTCTGTACCTTTAAGCTTTCTGGTGCTTATTATCGTTTCGCTGTTTACGCGGCCAAAAACTTCAGGTACTGATGCAATACCAGCAACAAAAATACCAAAAATTGAGGGAAAGCCTGCGGAGGAAAACCGGTAAACATTGCAGATGCAATAATTGAAAGATAGATAATTATTTAAGAAGGCAGGGTTTGAATATTGTACTGCAAATTTATATCAGCCGGCAATATTAACAGCTAAAGATCTATCCGGCAGAGAATATTTGCCAGGGACTATTACCAATATTCGTTAGGTAGGGAATATTGCTTGTTGATTGACAGTTAAAACTTATAAAAAACAGCATTTCCGATTAGTAGGGAAACCTTAAAACCGGAGATGCTGCTTTTTATTTATTTTCTGCTTTTACTGCAGCCTGTCAATTTCCTCAAAGTAATTTTGTGTATTTATTATTGTAAAAGATTGCGCCAATGCAAAAATATCATTGCTTCTTTACTTGCTTTTTTTGTTTATTTCTTCTCATTTATCAGCTTTAAAGCCTCGCGTTCGGCAAACTCTACAATTGGCGCACATATATTTACATGCACTTTTTCATCCCTGATTTTTTTTAAGCCTTCAGGAGTAAGCATGTCACAACCGGTAAGATTTCTGCAGTTTAAGGTCCCGTATTTTTCTGTAAATATTTTTAAATATTCATCAATAATTCCATAGATTTTTTCTTTACCTTCCGAATCTTTCGGGTCCTTTCTTCCATGGACAAGACCGATAGCCATGACTGCGCCGCTTATTGCGCCGCAAACCTCGCCGTGTCTGCCAAAACCTCCCCCAAAGCCGCTTGCAATCTGTGGGATAAATTTGCAATTTTTTCCAAGTGATTCAGATATTCCAAGAAGTGTAGACTCTGAGCAATTGCTGCCCTCCATGAAATGATCCTTTGATGATTTTTTTGATTTATCACTGGATGATTTTTTAGATTTATCACTATCCATAATATTTCACTACCTCCTATCTTACTATTTGAACCGATTTTATTACATTTGCATGAATATGCCAAATAGCGCTATAGAGTTATCTAATTAAATTATATAAGTGGGCAGTCTAAAGTTGTATATAAATCTAAAAACGGTAACGATACCAAAGAGTTTGAGGCATTAAATTTTATTGCATGTCTTGCAAGCTATATGCCTAATAAGAACGAACAAATGTTAAGGTATATGGGGTATTATAGCAATGTATGCCGGTGAACAAGAAAAAAAGATGGCGCTTGCGAATCGGACTTTGTTATAGAAGAAGATGATGCTACGTTTTCTATCAGCACTCGATAAATTAACACACTTATAGTATTATTAAATTCTTTAAAATTTTATCCTTCCTTGAATGATATTGAGGTTTTAATATAAGTTTATTTATCATAATATTAATATAAATAAAATTTGTTTTATCAATGAACTCAAATTATAAATTTAATTTTCATTTAAAATTACTATGATTAAATATTTAAAAGATAAAAGGCTATTAATTATTTCCAATAGAATACCATACACAATAAATAAGGTTGGAGGTAAAATAGTTTATAAAAAAAATGCAGGAGGTTTAGTTACTGCGTTGGACCCTCTGCTTAAAAAAATTGGAGGCCTTTGGATTGGTTGGAGCGGATCAAATAAAAATATTGGTGATAGTATTAAAATTGAAGAGGATGGTAATTTAGAAGGGTATAGGCTTAAATTTGTAGAACTTAGTGAAGATGAAATAGATGCTTATTATGGAGGATTTTCTAATAGGACAATATGGCCTTTATTTCATGGTTTTCTTTTCCAAAGTTATTTTGATTATGATTACTGGAAAGCATATCAAAAAATCAATAAAAAGTTTTCAAATGAAATAATTTCTGTATCTGGTAGTAATGATGTAATCTGGGTACATGACTATCATCTTATGCTTGTTCCAGAAATGATAAGAAACAAAGATGAAAAAGCAGAAATACTTTTCTTTTTACATATTCCATTTCCAAATTATGAAATTTTAAATACTTTACCCTGGAGCAAAGAAATAGTAAAAGGATTACTGGGTTGCAATACTATAGGATTTCAAACTAGAAAAGATGCAATAAATTTTTTAGCAGCCTGCAAGGAAATCTTAAAGCTAAATCCTGATTTTAATGAATTTAAAGTTAATTATAACGGCAGGGACATTTATGTAAAAGAATTTCCAATAAGCATAGATTATGAAAGTTTTAGTAAAATTGGAAAAATGAAAGAAACTTCTAAATTTATAAAAAATAATAAATCTTCCTTAAAAAATACCCGTGTTATCTTAGGTGTTGAAAGGCTTGACTATACAAAGGGATTAAAAGAAAAATTCAGGGCAATAGAAAGATTTTTTGATAAATATCCAGATTACAGAAAAAAAGTTATATTTATCCAGATCGCTGTTCCGACTAGAATAAAAATTCAGGAATATACAAGATATAAAAAAGAAATTGATGAAATGGTTGGGAGGATTAATGGAAAATTTTCTGACGGAATATGGTCTCCCATAAGCTATATATATAAATCCTTTAGCCAGGAAAAACTTGTTTCTTATTATAAACTATCTGATATATGTCTGGTTACTCCTCTTAAAGATGGTATGAATTTGATTGCTAAGGAATATATAGCTTCAAGATCAGAGGTTGACAGTGTACTTGTATTAAGCAAGTTTGCAGGTGTAGCTAATGAATTCAAACAATATGCCATACTCGTAAATCCTTATGACATTGAAGGTGTTGCTGATAGTATTAAAGCTGCTCTTGAAATGGACCTTGAGCAAAAAACATCAAGGTTTAATAGCTTAAAAGAAATAGTAAGAAAAAGAGATGTTTTTTATTGGGTGAATAGCATTTTCCAAACATTTGCCGATTCTATTGAAAAAGAAAGATAATTTTTTTAATTCTTAATAACAATTTTTATTACCAGGTATTTTTTATCTTTTTTAAATAAATATGGAACAAAATAATAGAAATGTATTAAAAGATATTGATAATATTTTAAAATACCTTAATTCATTTGATAAAATTTTTATTTTTTTAGACTTCGACGGCACACTTGTAAGACTCAGAAAGAATCCTCATGATGTAAGACTTTCTAAAAAAGCTTTTTATGTTCTGCAGAAAATTTGCAAAAATATAAAAATAATATCTGGAATTGTTTCAGGTAGAAAAATAAGTGAGCTTGAGTATTTCCTAGGAAATTATCTTTCAGAAAATTTTAATCTTTTTGGCTGCCACGGTTCTGAAATTAAATTTAAAAACACAAATTTAAAAATAGCCATTGAAGCATTAGATACAAAGGAAAGTATAAAATTAATTCAAGACATTATAGAGCAAAAATTTAAAAGTATTGATAACTTTATATTTGAAAAAAAAGAATACTCTTTTGCAGTCAATTATAGAAATGCTAAATATTCTGAAAAAAATAAAATAGAAGATATGGAAAATGTTTTTCTTGAATTTGAAAAAAATTATCCTGTAAAACTTCTTTATTTAAAAAAGGTGTTTGAAATTATTCCTTATAATCTTAATAAAAGTAGGGCAATAAAAGAAACGACTAAAAAATATTGTAAAACTTTAAAAGAAAACAGTTATATTTTTTTATGTATAGGAGATGATTTAACCGATGAAAATTTATTTATAGAAAATATAAATGGTTTAAATATAAAAGTTGGATCTGATAACCTTTACAATACGCATGCAAATTTCTTTTTAAGTAATATAAATGAAGTACTTATTTTTCTAAATAAAATTTCTCGTATTTATTTATAGATATATAAAAAGTAAAGTTATTTAACCGCCTTTTTCATCAGTTTTTATGATATTCTTGCCCTGATTATATAGAACAATGAATAATGTCAAATAGTCCCTCAAGTGCCTTGTGATAAGAAAATTTTCAGTTGCAAATTTTTTTGCCTGCTTACCCATGGTTTTAGCCGTATGGAGCCTATTAAGCAAATATCTAATTCTATAAGCTGCTCCATCAATTGAATAAACAAGAAATCCGTTATGATAATTCCTAATCTGTGTTGTTATCCCTCCTACTGCACCACCAATAACCGGTTTTTCCTTCCATAATGCCTCAGTTACTACGAGCCCGAATCCCTCTTTTGTAGATTTTTGTATTACGACATCAGCTGATCTTTGTAGTGCATTGATCTCTAAATCACTTTTTGGTTCTAAAAGTAAAATATGAATATCAGGGTCTGAATCCGCTTCATTCATCACCTCCTCTAAAACCTCCGCACCTTCCGGGTCATCATCTGCCGTTCCACCGGCAAGCACCAACTGGCAATTAATCTCTTTTTTTACTAATCTGTATGCTTTTATAACACCAACAGGATCCTTAAATCTGTCAAATCGAGAGACCTGTAAAATTAATGGTTTGTCTTTTGTTATTTTAAAACTATTTAACACACCTTCAATTTCATCTGAACTTAATTCTTTGTTTTTATCACTCAAAGGATCAATAGAAGGTAAAATTAAAAATTGTGGATGGGGAAGTTTTTTTGAAAATTTAGATATTGAGAATATACTGGCGTCATATAAATATAAATATTTTTTTAGATGTTTCCAGAGAGATAAATCAGGTTTTGACATATCTATATGACATCTCCAAACCCATTTTGACTTTTCCTTATTATAAAACTTCAATATTGGCAGTGGTTGAGGATCATGTATTACAACAATGTCCGCTTCCAAATTAAGTCTTTTAGAATTCTCCCGATTTACTTCCAGGTAATACTGCAGATCCTCGGCTTTAAAACATATTTTTTCTCCCTGCAAAGCATTATGAATATTCTTTGTAATTTTAAAAAACCTGTTGTCGCCTTCTATAGTTTTCCATTCACACTGTATGCCTAGCTCATTTAGGAGAGGAACCAATCTGAATAGAATTTCAGCAACTCCACCACCAGATTTGGTGGAATTTAACATTATAACTTTTTTATTTCTGGAAAGTGATGAGAGATGTTCAAGCTGATCTATATATTTTTCACCAACAATTTCCTTATAATCTTTTATACTTGGCACATTTTGCATTTACTTGTTAATATCCTTATATTTAATTTTTTTATTTTTATTTTATTAGCTATTCTAATTCTTCATTTACTAATTTTATTATTTTTTTCCTGTTTTCATCCAAACTGTAAAAATAAAAATCAATATCTCTTATTTTTTCAACAAGATACGTTTTGTCAAAATTATCTTCAATCCAGATTGTAAAATCATCATGATTTTTTTCCTTTTTAATTTTTCTTGATTCACAAAAATGATAATAAAAAGAACTACTGTTTATAACTTTCAAAAAATCCCTGAATTCTATAAGATTTTTAACTTCTATTCCCGATGGAATTACAATAGTGGTCGCATAAGAAAAATAAAATTCAAAGCCGGGTCTTACCCACGGAATATTTGGAAGCTCGTACATATGTCCTTCGATAATTTCAATTAACACTTCTTTTGCTTCTGCAATTGTAGTAAAATCATATGGATTAAAATTTCCTAATTTCTCAGCAAGTGTAAAATCTTCAAGAGAATCAGAAGCCCAATTTGCAAAATCACCCGGATACTCCCAATCTTTTGATTGATGCTTTAAATGTGCCTGGAATAGATGATGGAAAATGACATTGTCTTCAGATTCTTCCAATATATTCAAAAATTCTCGAAGATTAGAAGCTTTCTGTCCGGTTGGACTTATAATTGTAATATAATCATAAAATCTAAATGATTTCATATCTGTTACCAATTAATCTAACTATTATTAAGAACTTAAAATTCAAATAAAATTATTTAATTATAATAATCTTTTAAGATAAAAAAGTAAAACTTATAAATTTTTTTATCTAAAAAAATAGTTATAATAAGCTATAATTACTTTGAAATCATTAAATAAATTATTTATTCATATTATATGGAACAGAACCACCAGCAATTTTATAAAAGAATAATAGTCTCAATATTAGTTCTGGCATCAATATATATTATAGGTTTTGTTGGCTATATGTTCATTGAAAAAATGTCTTTACTCGATGCAATGTTTATGACTACTATAACAATTACCACGGTTGGTTATGGAGTTATAAAAGAACTATCAACGGCAGGTACTATATTTACCATTGTGCTGATCATTATTGGAACAGGATCAGCAGCTTATATTTTAATTAGCCTGGCTGATTTT
>JBBQDW010000015.1:0-24666 GCA_038320085.1 Candidatus Humimicrobiales bacterium | reverse complement strand
TCTTACTTTATACACCTCTTCTTTTCTGTGTTTTAATAATGGAAGTTCTCTTCTTATCTTATCAACAAAATCGAGATTTATTTCAGAAAAAATAATCTCTTCCTTTTCAGAGGCTTCAGCAATTATATCTCCCCAGGGATCAGCAATAAGTGAGTGTCCATAAGCAGTATATGAAGCTTTTTCATCCCTGGCAGGAGACGCAGCAATAAAGTACACCTGGTTATCGAGCGCCCTTGTCCTTGCCAGGATATTCCAGTGAGCGGGGCCGGTTGTCATGTTAAAAGCGGCTGGGACAACAATTATTTTTGCGCCATTTAAAACCATTTTCCTTATAAGTTCCGGAAATCGCATATCATAGCATATTGCTACACCGATTTTGCAAAACTCCGTTTGGATTACAGTTACTTCGCTTCCTGCTGTAATGGTTTTCGACTCTTTAAATATTATTCCTCCTTCGATTTCAACATCAAAAAGATGTATTTTCCTGTGCCTGCCAATAAGGCCGCCCTTCCTGTCAAAACAATATGAGGTATTGTAAATGTTTCCCCCTTCACTTTCGGGTATTGAACCGCCGATTATATATACAGAATTAAGGCGGGCAAGTACTGAAAGGAGATTTACAGTTTCCCCTGGATAGCTTTCACAAAACCTTCCAAAGAAGGTAGAATCATATGGGCAGTTAAACATTTCCGGCAGGATTATTATATCGGAACCCCGTGTCACAGAATCCTCAATCATTTTTTGCGCATTTTTTAAGTTATGTGCTTTATTGTCCGTTACTTTTATCTGGCATATTGCGGCAATTAACTTAAAATGATTGTTACTTTTATTGTTATCTTCCAGGATATTGCCTTCCTTTCTGCTTGTTGAAGCCTGATATTATTATTTATCTTCTGTTTTAAATATCATCTTCTTCTTTATCTTTCTACTCTTCTTTATCTTCAAATCTTTTTTATCTTCAAATCTTTTTTACTTTTCAAACGCTGCTATTTTGCTTATTTAATTTAAGACACAGTTAAAATGATACCTTAATATATGTTAAATTTATTAAAATCTCATCAAATTTTCGATTATTATTATTTTATAAAAAATTTTGCATTAATTGTATACTTAAGAGTATAATTATTATTAAACTAAAATATATAAACATCATAGAAAAAAATATTTAAACAATATTACCGTTGTAAAAATCGAAGCATAAAATGAAGCCATTATCGAAGCAAAGAGCGGGGTTTAAAATTAAATATTTCATTTCTGCATTGCTCGCAGTTTTTGTTTTCGTGTGCTTTAACTCAATTACTTATTTTTCTCCTCCAAATGAAATCTTTCCGGAAACTCTTGAAGAAGAACTTGAAAGAGTAAAAAATGAAAGAACAAACACCAAGAAGGAAATTGAAAAAACACAAAAAGCTGAATCTGAATATATGTCACAGGTAAACAAAGTAGAAGGAAACCTGGTGACTGCATTATCTGAGCTTGATGCTTTAAATGGCAGGGTATCTACAGTAAAGTCTGAAATTGACAGGCTGACAATCGAACTTGTCATTAAGAAAAAAGATTTGAGTGACGCAGAGCAAAACCTCATTAAAAAGAACATTATCCTCAGTAAAAGGGTTTCTGTCATATATAAAAACAGGCGGCAGGATGTACTGCAGCTTCTATTTGAGTCTGACAGTTTTTTAAAATTTTTTACTAATATTAAATTGATGAATCTTTTTGCCCGTCAGGACCTAAAAGTTGTAAAAGAAGTTGAGGAAATCAGACAAAAAACTGAAGAGTCAAAAGAAAATATAGAGCGCTTAAAATCGGAAGAAAGGGTCCAGAAAAAGTCCCTTGACTTGCTGGTTGGTGAGGCAGAAAAGAAAAAAAGGGAAATTGAAGCAATTTATGTTGAAAAAAAGAATCTGCTGGGGCAGACCAGGGCAAATAAAGCTTCCCTTATAAAAATGGAAAAGCAGCTGGAAACAAAAGAAAAGGAAGTAACAAAAAAGCTTGAGGCTCTAAGATATGGAACAGCGCCCGGTAAACTTGCTTTTCCTGCAAGAGGTATTCTTACAAGCGGTTTCGGTATGAGAGTCAGCCCCATAACAGGAACTAATAAAATGCATGGCGGTATAGATATTGGGGCAAGCGCAGGTTCTCCTGTAATTGCTGCAGCCTCAGGTGAAATATTGGAGGCAAGTTACATGGGCGGATATGGCTATGCCATCCTTATATATCATGGAGGGGGGATCGCTACAATATATGCGCACATGTCGGGATTTGCAGTTGGAGCCGGCCAAAAAGTAAAGCAGGGCCAGATCATCGGATATGTCGGCTCAACAGGTTATACGACGGGCCCTCATCTGCACTTTGAAGTCAGGATAAATGGCATCCAGGTCAATCCTTACAAATTTTTTTAAAATTCCTGTTTTATATTAGTAATTTTTTAATTCTGATTTTATAATGTTTTCACGTTGGTATGTTTAAAATCTGAAAGGCGGTTAATATGGCTATCGAAGCAAAACATATAGAAGGTAAAAATAGAGGCGATATAAAGCTTTTTGCATTAAGTACCTGTATCTGGTGCGGTAAGACCAAAAAGCTGCTTAGTGAATTGGGTGTTGATTATAGCTATGTAGATGTTGATCTTCTTGACAATGAGGACCAGCAGGAAGCATTAAGTGAAATAAGGAAACATAATCCTGCCGGCGGGTTCCCGACAATGGTAATTGACAGCAAGGACTGTATTGTAGGGTTTGATGAGCAGAAAATCAAAGCTAAGTTTGAAAACTAATAGTGAGGTTATTTTATGGAAGTTTTGCAGGCAGATATAGACAAACTATATGAAAAGCTTAAAAAAGATGCTGAAGCCTACGGATATCACTTAAATCCGGATGAGCAGTTTACGAAAGACCTGATAAAAGGGTTATTGATAAATGAAGGCAGGTATAAATACCAGTCCTGCCCCTGCAGGCTTTCTACCGGAGATATTGAAAAAGACAGGGATATAATCTGCCCTTGCGATTACAGGGATGCGGATATAAATGATTACGGCGCATGTTACTGTGGTTTGTATGTAAACCAGGAAATTGCTGATAAAAAGAGAGAACTCACCTCTATCCCAGAGAGAAGGTATCTAAAGCCCGAACCGGAATCAAAAAAAACAGCCGGAGCAATTCCCAATTTACAGAGTTCGATTTTAATAGATTCTTTCAAAAATTCTATTTCCACACCGGTTTGGAGATGTAAAGTATGCGGCTATCTTTGTGCGCGGGAGAAACCTCCGGAGGTCTGTCCTATCTGTAAAGTCAAAAAAGACCGGTTTGAAAGATTCCTCTAACTTTTTTAAATGGAAGAACAAAGAAAACACTTACTTAACGACAACTTAAGGCCGCTTTTATTTAAATTTTCTTACCCCTCAATAATAGCCCTGGTTTTTGGCGCCCTTTACAACATGGTCGATACCCTTTTTGTCGGAAAAGGCGTTGGGCCGCTTGCCATTGCCGGCCTTACAATAGTGCTTCCAATACAGATAATAATGTGGGCCATAGGGTTTATGATAGGTGCGGGTTCAGGCTCTATTATCTCACGCTCTCTTGGTGCCGGTAAAAAAGAAGCTGCCGTCAAAACTGCTGCAAATGCAATCATCTTAAATCTTTTAATAAGCTTTGCAGTAATGATCCCCACATATATTTTCCTTGAAAAACTGCTCGTTTTTTTTGGCGCCTCAGCGGATGTTTTACCTTATGCAAAAGACTATGCGTCAATCGTCCTTATAGGATTTGTGCTCTACTCATTTGATGCTGCATCAAGAATAATAATCAGGGCTGAAGGAAAACCAAGAGCTGCCATGTATCCTACAATTACGGGAGCAGTTTTAAATATGATACTTGACCCCATTTTTGTATTTGTATTTAAAATGGGAGTAAGAGGCGCGGCAATTGCAACAGTTATAAGCCAGGCTGTAGCAGTCATATATATAATTTCCTATTTCATGTCTAGCAGGAGTATTTTTCATTTTAAATTTGCAAATTTTAAGATTGATTTTAAAGTGTTTGGCGAAATATTAAAGATTGGTGCACCATCGTTTCTTATGGCGACCATTGACAGCATTGTAATCCTGCTGTTTAACAAGGCGATTATAAAATATGGCAGTGATACATATATAGCAGTTGTTGGAATAGGCATAAGGATAATAGACCTAACGCTGATGCCTTCTATTGGTATAACTCAGGGATTCTCAACAATAGCCGGCTTTAACTATGGGGCCAAACTTTATAACAGGGTAAAGAAAGTATTCTGGGAGGCAGTCACCTGGAATACCGTTATCGGCATAACAGTATTTTTAGTTCTGATGATTTTTCCTCGCCAGCTGCTTGGATTTTTTAGTAAAGATATTGAATTTGTAAACCTTGGCATAGCTCCAATCAGGATAATCGTAGTTACCTTTCCTTTACTGGGGTTTCAGTTTGCCGCCGGAACGTTTTTCCAGGCAATAGGTAAACCCCTGCCGGCAACCATTATAACCCTGGCAAGACAGGTTTTATTTTTAATCCCTGCAATATTTGTTTTCCCTATTTTCTGGGGGCTTACCGGAATCTGGATGACATGGCCCTTCTCGGATGTCATGGATTTTATAGTCTGCTGCATATTTATTGCCTGGGAGATGAGGATAATAAACAGGATGCTTGAGAATAAATTAAAAACAAATCAGGGAAGCACTTAAAAGTCCCTGATAGCAGCGATAATAAGTTTATTGTCGCCAAACTTTTCTGAAATTTTATCAATGGCAGCTGTAAGCTTTTCGCCTTTCTGTTCCTCTTCCCTGAAAAGCTGGTTGTCAAAAGATGAGCTCTGTTTGAGGCTGCTTACAGAAATCCCGACCAGCCTTACTTTTTTCCTTACAAGGTCAAGCTCTTTTAAAAGCTTTAATGAAGATTTGTATATATCAAATATCGCACAGGAATAGCTGCTGAAAGTCTCTCTTCTGGTGATTGTCTTAAAATCCGAGTAGCGGACCTTGATTGTGAGCGTTTTCCCCCTGTATCCTTTTGAGTAGAGGCTGGCTGATATTTTTTGAGACAGAAAAAGAAGCGCAGCTTTCAATGTCTGCATGTCGCCGATATCTTTGGTAAATGTCATTTCCCTTCCCATTGATTTGGGCTCACCGCATGCTATCACTTCGCGCATATCTGTGCCGCTTGCCATATCGTGCATAAATCGCCCCATTGCTTCACCAAACCTGGCTTTTAATGTCTCGAGAGGTACATTAAAAAGGTCCCCAATGGTTTTTATGCCGTAAGATAAAAGAGCCTTGTCTGTCACCCTGCCGACACCCCATATGAATGATACCGGAAGCAGCCTTATTTTTTCTTTCATTTCGGGTGTATCTTCAAGTACAGTAAGGCCGTTAGGCTTGTTAAGGCCTGATGCAAGTTTTGCAAGAAACTTGTTCGAACCTATTCCCGCTGAGGACGTCAGGTTTGTCTGTTCATATATTTTCCCTTTTATTTTTTTTGCAATCTCAAGGGCACTTCCGAAAAGCCTTTCACAGCCTGTCACATCCAGAAAGCCTTCGTCACAGCCCACAACTTCCACAAGCGGCGAAAATTGAAAGAAGACCTCTCTTATCTTCCATGACTCCCGGAGGTATTTTTCCATATCTACGGGAACGTATATGCCGTCAGGGCACAGCCTTTTTGCAGTAACTAGCGGCATTCCCGAATGAAGCCCATATTTTCTTGCCTCATAGGAGGCAGTAGATATCACCCCCCGGTTTAACGGACCTCCTACGATGAGCGGCTTGTTTTTGTATTCAGGGTGGTCCCTTTGCTCGACCTGTGCAAAGAAGGCATCCATATCTACATGAATTATCTTTCTTTCGGTTGTTATTTCTTCGTTTTTTGGTTTATCCATTTTCCCCGAGTGTCCTGTTTTCCATTTTAAGGCCTTAAATACAGGGTGACCGACAGTCCTGTATTTTTAACTGTTGCCCGGCGTTTCTGTATTTTAATTTTCGCCCGGTATGCTTATACTTTTTTACCCCGGAAGTTATAATTCCTGGTTTATAGCGCCCATGGTTTCTCTGTTCCGGAAAGGAACCCTGCCCTTATATTTTCTTCTTTTCTTAAATCCTCCAGTTTCTTAAGAGATGCTATATTTATTACATCTTTTGCTATTACTGAAACATTATTGTCTTTAAAATGCAAGCTTCCTTTTATTATGATAAACGGGTGGTTTGCGATTATTTTTGCACTTTTTCTGTAAGCCTCAGAAAAAAATACAGCCTCATACATACCGTCCTCGTCTTCCATTGTGCAGAACATCATGTTTTTTGAATCCCTTGTTTTTTCCAGCCTTTTTGATATCACTATGCCTGCAGTACATATGTATCCGGAATATGAGGGCCCGTAAATATCCTGCTTATAAAAATCCCTGCTTCTTGTGATAAGCGGGTCCGCAGCTCCCTTTAACTCAAGTTTTTGCTTGAAGCACTGCAGCGGGTGCGCGCTGACATAGAAGCCGAGTATTTCTGCCTGTGTTTCAAGTTTTTCCTCCAGGTTAAACCCAGCAAAGCCGTGGTCCTCATCAGAGCAGCCGTGGTCTTCAGTATGACAGTCGGACTTTAATAATTTTGCGGCAATATCCTGCCCGCTGCCCGGTATGCTGAAAATAGAAGCATCGAGCGTTGCCTCTGTATTTTGTCGCCCCGGGCTGCGGTTTTTTTTGTTTTTATAAGATAAAGCCGGTTTTTTAAGGCTCCTGAGATTATAAAAAGCCGCCAACAACCGCTTCCCCGAAATGCCGCTACCCGAAATGCCGCTACCCGAAATGCCGCTACCCGAAGTTCCACTCACAGGAATGCCAATACCCGGAATACCACTCCCCGAAATGCTGCAATAGTCAAATGCGCCTATCCTTATAAGATTTTCTACTGCATTTTTGTTTAGCCTGCAGTTTTTTACGACCCTGTTATAAAAGTCCTCAAAGTCTGCAAACCTTCCGTTTATTTCCCTCTCTCTTATTATGGAATCTGCCCCGGCATATCCGAGGTTTTTTATGGATATAAGCGGCACCCTTATGGCGCGGCCGCAGTCGCAGGCCTCAAAATCCATCCCGCTCTCATTTATATCAGGCAGCTTTATTTTTATGCCAAGCCTTCTTGCCTCTTCGACATACTGCATTTTGCTGTAATATCCTGAATTGTTTGTAAGTATTGCTGATATAAATTCTGCAGGGAAGCGAGACTTAAGATAGCATGTCTTGTATGAAAGCTCTGCGTATGCGGCGGCATGGGCCTTTACAAAGCCATAGCTTGCAAACTTGGAAATAAGCCTGAATGCCTCACTTGCAGTGGCCAAATCATAACCTTTTGAGGCTGCCCTCTTTATAAATCCTGCCAGCCGGGCATCCATTTCCTCTTTTGACAGGTTGAAAACAGCTTTTCTCAAAGTATCAGCCTCGCTTAATGAATAACCGGCAATTTTTATCGCCGCCTGCATGGCCTGTTCCTGGTATAATATTACCCCGTATGTCTCTTTTAGCAGGGGAGCAAGGTCCTCATGGATGTAGGTGGTTTTTTCCCTTCCAAATTTCCTTTCAATAAAATTGCCCACCATTCCAGACTGTTGGGGCCCCGGCCTGTAAAGTGAGACAAGCAGCGTAATATCGTTGAGGCATTCCGGCCTGACTTTTCTTGAAAGCGTCCTTATTCCGAAGCTTTCAAGTTGGAATATGCCCAGGGTAAGGCCATTTTGCATAAGCTCATATACTTTTTTGTCGTTATAGCCTGACGTTGAAAAATCGACATGAATTCCTCTTGTTTTTTTTATTATCCGGATTGTATCGGCTATAAGGCTCAAACTTAAGGAACTTATAAGATCCATTTTTAAAATCCCCAGGTCATCTATACTGTTCATGTCGTACTGGCTCATTATCTCGCCTGTTTCCGAGAGTGTAAGCGGGATTTTTTTTAAAAGGTCATAGTTTGAGATTATGAAGGCTGACGGATGCATGGAAGCATGCCTTACGTACCCGCCTATTCTGTCTGCAATTGAAAGCACTTTTAAGTAATTTGGATTGTTAATATCCGGAAGGTTTGATGACTTAAAGCTTTGCCTCATTTTTTCACTTGTAAAAAATCTGTTGTAATCCGGGGCCGCTTTTACAAGATAGTCTATTTCATCCTTTGACATGTTTAAGATTCGCCCCGCCTCCCTTATTGCGGCTCTTGGTTTGGTTGTGGCAAAGCATGCAACGCGCGCAATACCGCTGCTCCCATATTTTGAACGAAGGTAATCGGAAATTTTTTCCCTGCCCCTGCTTGCTATATCAATGTCTATGTCCGGCGGATCTTTTCTTTCCTCATTTAAGAATCTTTCAAAATAAAGGTTGTTTTCAACGGGATCCACATTTGATATCCTCAATATGTATGATACAAGGCTTCCCGCAGCAGAGCCCTTGCCGCATATGGGGATGTTGTTTTCGCATGCAAATCCTGCTATGTCGGCGGCGACAAGAAAATATCCGGCAAACCCTGTTTTGGCTATGACTGAAAGCTCCATGGCAAGCCTTTCCAAAACTTTATTTCCGGGTTTTTCCCCATACCTGGATTTGACTCCTTTTATGCAGAGCTGCTCCAGATACCGGGTCTGGCTTTCACCTGAAGGGGTTGTAAAATGAGGCAGTATTATTCTGCCAAGGGTAAAGCCAAAGTCACATTTTAATGCTATTTTGCCGGTATTTGTTATGGCTGACGGGATATCGTTAAACAGCCTTGCCATTTCCGTGTAAGATTTAAGGTAATGCTCATCATTTTCAAGTATATTTAAAAGAGGATCTATCTTTGTCCCCATCAGCTTTATTTTTGAAAGGCACCTGTAAATCTTATAGTCATTCTTTGTAAGATAGTGCACATTGTTTGTTGCCGCAACGGGTATCTTCATCTTTTCTGCAAAGGACAAGAGCAATTCAGAACAGGTGCCCTGCATGGAATTTGAATTATATACAGATGTCCTATACCTCTGGATTTCTATATAGAAATCGTCAGCAAATATCTCAAGAAGCCTTCTTGAAAATTCTTCTGCTCCGTCTTTATCTCCTGCCCTTAAAAGCCGGGAAAGCTCACCGTTGCTGCCGCAGCCGCTGAGGCAGATAATACCTTCAGAAAATTTTTCAAGCTCTTCCATCTCAATTGACGGGATGCAAATCACGGAGGGGCCTTCAATTGACGGGATGCAGACCGCGGAGGCGTCAGGCAATGGCATATGAGTTGATAAAATATTTGCCTGGAGCAGGATATCTGTCGGCGGCAAATCAGCCGGCAATGTGTCTTTTAAATATGATAATGAACGGATATGAGAGCTGCTTACCAGACTGCAAAGGTTTTCGTAACCCTTTTGGTTTTTTACAAGAAGAGTAAGATGGGAAAGGGAGCGGCTTTCAGTAAGGCCCGAAAGAGGGAGACTGTCAGTAAGGCCTGAAAGGGAGCTCGCAGACTTTTTGATGATTTTTCGGGAAAGGCATATCTCGCAGCCTGTTATAGGTTTTATTCCGGCTGCTTTTGCCTGCTTGTAAAACTCTACTGCGCCGCTCATTACATATTTGTCTGTAAGGGCAAGTGTTTTCATCCCAAGCCCTGCGCAAGCTTCTACAAGCTCTTTTATTTTCACCGATGACTCCAGCAGGCTGTACTGGCTGTGGACATGAAGATGTGTAAACATTAAAAATCCTGTCGCTTTAAAGAATAAAATTTTGCCAAACCAGGTTTCTGTGTACTGCCGGCATCTATGCTATACCTGACTTTAAGTGTAAAATTTGCCCCACGGGTGCCGGTCAGGTTTTTCCAGGCATCGGAATATAGTCATCTGCATTTTTGTCTGCAAACATTGGATTTCCTGCAGCTATCTACCGTATCCTTATATAAAAGCAAACATATGTTCGCTTTAAATATATTATACAGTGCTGCCATGCATTTGTATAGTGGAATTTCGGGATTGTAAAAGAAATCAGATAAAATAAAATTTCGTGACTTGCAAACCAAATAGATTTAAAATGGATAAGAAGGGTGGTTGCTTTAACGGCATGCGCCCGGGATGTTTTTTTTAAAAAATAGTAAAAAGGGAATAAAAATATGGAGGACAAAAAGAAATTAACAAGTGTTGCCGGGGCTCCGGTTGTTGATAACCAGAATACTGCCACAGCCGGCCCGCGAGGGCCTGTGTTGCTTCAGGATGTCTGGTTTTTAGAAAAGCTTGCCCACTTTGACCGGGAAGTAATTCCGGAAAGGCGTATGCACGCAAAAGGTTCAGGGGCATTCGGAACCTTTACGGTAACTCATGATATTACAAAATATACCAGGGCAAAGATTTTCTCTGAAATCGGCAAAAAAACTGATATGTTTGCCCGATTTTCTACAGTTGCAGGTGAACGCGGCGCGGCGGATGCTGAAAGGGATATACGCGGGTTTGCCATGAAATTTTATACTGAAGAAGGCAACTGGGACCTTGTAGGAAATAACACTCCCGTTTTCTTTTTACGAGACCCGCTTAAGTTTCCGGATTTAAATCACGCAATCAAACGTGATCCCCATACAAATATGAGAAGCGCAAAAAACAACTGGGATTTCTGGAGCTCACTGCCGGAAGCGCTCCATCAGGTTACAATTACCATGAGCGATCGCGGCATTCCGCTTTCTTTCAGGCATATGCATGGTTTTGGGAGCCATACTTTTAGCATGATTAATGCAAATAATGAGCGTGTCTGGGTTAAATTTCATATGGTGTGCCAGCAGGGAATTAAAAACTTAACCGACGAAGAGGCTGCAGCTATAGTCGCCAGGGATCGCGAAAGCAATCAGAGGGACCTATTGGAAAGCATTGGGCGCGGAGATTTTCCGAGATGGAAAATGTTTATCCAGGTTATGTCAGAACAAGAAGCATTAAAAATGCCATACAATCCTTTCGACCTTACTAAAGTATGGTTTAAGAAGGACTATCCGCTCATCGAAGTCGGCGTTATGGAACTAAACCGCAATCCTGAAAATTATTTTGCTGAGGTCGAGCAGGCAGCTTTCAATCCTGCAAACATTGTACCCGGCATAGGATTTTCACCTGATAAAATGCTGCAGGGAAGATTATTTTCCTATGGAGATGCTCAGCGCTACAGATTGGGGGTAAACCATCACCAGATACCGGTCAATGCTCCCCGCTGCCCTGTAAACAGCTACCACAGGGATGGCCAAATGAGGGTAAATAATAATGCCTGCAGCACTATTGGTTACGAACCAAACAGTTATGGCAAATGGCAGGAACAGCCGGAATTTAAAGAACCCCCATTGCCAATCAATGGTGCCGCTGATAACTGGGATTTCAGGGAAGATGATGCTGATTATTACACCCAGCCCGGCCTGTTGTTTAGGCTGATGAGTGAACAGCAGCAAAAAGTATTATTTAAAAACACAGCAAGCGCTTTAGGAAACGCTCCAAAAGAAATTAAAGTAAGGCATATTGGTAACTGTACCAAAGCTGATCCGGGTTATGGCAAGGGAGTGGCTGCTGCGCTTGGAATTTCATTTAGCGAATTAAGCTGATCTTGTTCAAATTTATAGACTGGTAATAAATGGAATTACAAACAGGACTGATTATTTTAAAATCTGTTTTGCTAATTACATCCAGATTGTTATACTTCGATTATAAAAAAAGCATATTTTTTTACCAAAGGAGACACAATGAACGAACAAAATTTAGCTCATGATGTATTCTTTACTTTAGAGGACGCATCCGACAGGGCTATTGAAACTTTAATAGAAGACTGTTTTACGTATATAAAAGATGTCCCTGGCATTATTAATTTTTCTGTGGGGTGCATAGTATCGGAACATAATCGTGATGTCAATGTAACAGATTTTCACGTGGGCCTGCATGTGGTCTTTACAAACAAGGCCCTCCATGATCAATACCAGGTTGCAGAAAAACACAAGACTTTTATTGAGCGAAACAAAGCTAATTGGGCGCAGATTCGAGTCTTTGATACATACGTTAGATAGAGTTACTCCGGGAGTCACAAATTATGTTTTGTATCAAATATTAATGACAAAAAATGTATTAGTGGCTGCCCTCTTCTGACTCACTTCAAACTATTGAATTTGTTTTACCCAACACTATACATGGCTGCAAAAGAAAAAATTTAAAAAACAACAGGCATTTTTAAAAATTATTTATAAAAAAAATTGGAAAAATTTCAAACATGAGCCACTGGCTTCCGGCGCATTTTGGGTGGGGCAAAATGAGCCAATTTCAACTATTATGGAAATCTTATTCCGGATTAGGAATGAGCTATTATTGTTTTTATCAGTGATTGTAATTTATATACAATTTATCTTACTTTTCTTAAAAGTTTAATTACAAAAAGGTTTTTAGAGATTTCTGCACCTATTGTGCACCATTAATAACCACTTTTTTAACTTTTTTAAGTTTAAAGATACTTATTTTCTGCACCAAAATCAGCTTTCCTGCACCTATATTAGTTAATTTCCCTTAAACTTCCAAAAAGAATCTACCGATCTTGGATTACCATCAAAGTATATAAACCCTTCATCTTTTATAATCTTAAGTAGCCCTTGAATTTGTCTTCTTGTTAGTTTGTCCTCGAATAAATGCAAAAAATCTGACATTTTTCCATGCTTATGATCTTTAAAATATTGCAGCAGTAGCTCTTTTTGAATATTTTTATCAATCCATTTCCTTCTTGTATATTCTTCTTTTTTATCGATAAATCCATAATAATCTTTAGACAGAATATACCCCATTCCTCTGCCTGAACCAACTTTTTCAATTAAATTAAGTTTAATAAACCTACTTATTTTCTCTTTATTATTACTTTTACCCTCGGTCCTTATTTTTTCCATAAAAACAATATCCCCGATTTCATCAAAGATGACTTGTTTTTCTGCGGAAATTTTTTGGAGGTATTTTACAAAATTCATGTCTTGTACTTTAGATGGTATACTTAGGACAACATAATCTGGGTCAGAATCACTAAAATCCGGTATTCCTTTCCCATCCATTATATTATTTTTAAAAACTCTGTCTAATCCCACACCAGCTCTTTCCACAAGTCCTATCCTTTCAAGAGTTTCCATTAGAAATCTGTTTCGCCACCTTCCTTCAACAAATAAAACATTTTCTGGTGTTACTCCAGGTAAAAAACCTCCAGGACTTTTAATAGAAAATCTTTCCGGACTTAATTTTAAAAAAACCGGTTCAGTTCTATTATTATATTCTCTATGTGCAAAGGCATTCAAAACAGCTTCTCTGGTTGAGTACTCATCAAATGACCAAATATCTTTTTCAAAAAATCCCTGCCTAAAAGGAACTCTCGTATTTCTAGAATTTACTGCATCCCAGATTTCATTATAAATATTTAAGAAGGCATTCCGCCAGGTTTTCCTGAAATCGAACTCTATTTTATTAGTATCGGAACGCCACTCTAAAATAAATTCCGAATTAGGAATATATTTACTTACCGCTGCTTCATTTCCAAGAAGAATTATTGCCGCATTAGTAATAGATTTATTCTTTAATAACAAAAGTTTCTCAAGAATTATTTTATTCGAAAATTTCAAATAACTATCATTTTTTGTTTTTTCTGCCCACTGGTTTCTTAAATTATTTATAGCTTCAACATTTAAGTCATTTAAAGTAGCACCGACACAAAACCCTTTACTAAAATCCTCTAAGTGCTCGTTAAGGATGTTTTTTAATGTAATAGGGTCCATATCTTGCAGCTCATCTCCAATTCTCATTAGATACTGGCCATAGAATTTAAAAGGCTGCCCAATAGGATGATTTGGAATTGTAATTACAACTACTCTACCTGAATCTATAATAAATTCTTCAATTTGAATTCTTAGATTTATCTTACAAAAGATTTTTGATTTAGTATCTTCTATGTTTTCTAATGCTCTAGTTCCAACAATATCTCGCAGACCAGTTTTAGGGTTAATCATATTTTCTACTCCAAGTATAAGGTGCCCACCTCCTTCATTCCCTAATGCTACAGCATATCCTAATAATGAATTCCTTTGACTTCCACCATTCCCTAAAATTGAAAAACTCTCTTTTGCCTCTTTGAACTCTAAGTTTTCATCCTCGGATTTTCTTTTTAATATATCTATCAATTCTTTTTTATCCATTTTAAGTTTTAAAAATTAATTTATTGTTAAAGTAAATCTTTAAGATTCTCATTTATTGTTGTTTTTGTTATTATCTCCAAAGGCTTAGTTTTTATTTTTTTATTAACTTTCTCTTCAGCTGCTGTCCGGAAATTCTTTTTGAACTTTATCCTTATTATTTCCGCCTAGAACCATTACTTTTGGAATTTTCTTTAACTTTTTAGACGTTTGCCATTCCTGCCATTGCTCTTGAATTATACCTAATTGAGGTTCCAGCCAATCACAAATTAAACCAACCTTAGATTTTTGTTCTTTAATAGTTGCCAAAAAAACAGGGTAATTTAATTCTACAAAATCTTTATCTTTAACATAATCAATTTCTTTTAAAACACTTACTTTGGAAGCATAAATAATGGACATTTTTTGTGAAGAGGTTTGAGATCCTTTCTGCTGCTGTTTGGTTGAAGTACCTTTTTTAAAAACACCCCTTGGCAAACTTATAATTGCCAATATTTTACAATACTTCGACACAAAATTTCTCAATATTTCATCACGCGAATTTGAAAAAAATCCTTCAGGTAAAACCAGACAAATTTTCCCACCTACTTTAGCGCTTATAACTGCCTGTCGAATCGAAAGATTATATTCAGATAAATTATTTTCTTGTATCCCATTTCTGTCAAAATCAAGATCTATATTTTCTCCAATTTTTTCCAGTTCCCCATGCTCATATTTAATACCACCTGCAGGATTACCTATTATTAAATCCCATTCTCTTCCACGATTAAAAAGGCCATTTCCTTTATTAATAGGAATTGATTCAATCTCATCATTACCTGTCTTCTTAAAATAAATTGCCATGTAAGTCTTAGAAACAATATATGGCAACTCATCAATATCAATACCACAGATGTTTAATAAATTTGCACCTTTGTAAATAGCTGCAGCTAAAAATCCGCCACTTCCACATTCAAAATCTAAAACTTTTGTATCGCAGTCAAGGCTTCCAATCAATCCAAACATAGAATCAATTACACATTGCTCTGTTAAATATTGATTAAGGTTAGTCCCTTGAAATGATCTTAATATGTAAGAGCGAAATTCCTTTGCAATTTCGGGTCCAATTGAATTAATCCAGTCAAATTTTTCATAAAGAAGTCTTACTTGTGCTTGCCTGTCTTTATATTTTTCTAAATCCAGATATGGTCTGTGACTCGTATAATCTCTTCCATATTGTAAAAAAGATAAAACTTGATGTGCCATATCTTTTACAACATTTGGAGTAAGCTTTTCCTCAAATTTGTAAATAGGACCAAGCTCATTTAATATTTCTTTTCTGAAAATATCAGAATTAAAAATAACTTTTTTTTCAATTCTTTTTAATCCATATTCCTGAAGCAACTCTTCAAAAAATACAGGTGATTCAAGTTTTTCGGCCCAATCCTTAAAATTATTTTTTTCAATTTCAAACCTATGAGCATAAAAACTTATTTTTTTTCCGATTGTTATTGCAAAGAAACGGGGACGTATGCCATTCCTTGAATACTTATCTATTGGGTAATTTTTGATATAAGAAAGTGCCTGGTCAATTGCATCCTTTTCTGGCTTATTCTCTCTTTTGGCTTCTATAAGAAAAACCGGAATACCTTCCCAATAATAAATAATATCAGGTTTTTTTACACCGCTTGCAATACGAATAGGAATCTGATCAATTTTTATATTCTCCTCATCCTCAGGTGGAGGGAACCCTAATTGTGATGAAAATAAGGGTAATATATTTTGAACCAAATATGCTATTTCAGATCTCTGATTTCCTATCATAAAAAACCTGGCTTTCAATTTATTGTTTCTTTTTCTCCACGAATAACTGCTTCTGTATCAATAATAAGTTTTTTTAACTTTTTTTCTGCTATTTTTAAATTTTCTTCACATATCGTTTTGTCATTTTTTTGTTTCGCTTTCAGAGCCAGATCAAAATATTGAAGAATATCTTTATAAACACTTTCTATTAAGGATTGTATATTTAATTCAGGAATCAAAATGCTTAAAGTTTGTTCTGTATTAATATTTACAGTTCCAGTCCCTGCCTGTTGTCTAATAATTTGGCTTTCTCCAAATACACTATTCAAAAATATATAACAATAATAAGGATTGATTTTATTGAGTCTTAATATAAAAACATCACCTGTACAAGATTTTTCTTTTGGAATATTGGTAATAATACTTTTTTTCGCTTTCCCTACACCTCCAACACCCGCACAAGATATTAAAATATCGTTTTTCATAACTTTAGTTGTCTTTAACCTATCAAATGCATTTTGTGAACATTCTTTAACTTTTAAATAATCATATGCTACAGATAAAAATCCCATTGTCTCATAATACTCTATGCCTGTTCCTAAATTATATCCTTTTGATTCCCCCCTAGATTTCCTAACATGATCTCCAGAAATTACACAATTTTTCCCTTCGATTTCCTTAATTGTTTTTGACGATAAAAAAATATTATACTCTCTCCCAGATATTTCTGATTCTTGTAACTTTCTTAAAAACAAAATACTTGTTTTGGCATTTGTGCCAGCATCTTTAAAAGTATTTCTGGGAAGTGATATAACTGCTTCCACTTTTGTTCTTTTTGAAATAAATTCTCTTACATAATCAGAATTTGAATTAGTCAATATTCCATCAGGGATAATAACTGCAATCCAACCGTTAGGCTTAGCCAATTGAATAAAACGTTCTAAAAATAGAATTTCGATTGGAAAAGACTTTATTTTTTGTTTAACTTCACAACTTAAGAAAAATGACTTATCAGAATTAAAAAAATCAGGCTGCACATTTGCATTATTTAAAACTTTTTTTACTGAATTAGGAAATATTTCAAAATCTGTTAACCGTTCAACTAATTCATCAGTAAGTTTTCCTTGTCCTAATCCGATTCCACCATAAGGAGGATTGCCTACAACAGCATCAAATTGCTGGTTCTCGATGTCTATCTGTCTTAATTTATATCTGTACTTGGATTTATGCTGATCCCATTTTATTTTTTCAAGGCCATTCTGGTGAAAGAAATGAGCCTCTAAATCTTCATCTACCCCGCCAAATTCTTTTAAAAGATTTATTTCTTTCCACTTTGTTACAGCACTTTCGTCGATATCCAGTCCAAAAATCCACTCGGGTTTTGTAAAGTTTTTAGATATTGCTGTTTTTAAAAAAATTCCTTCGCCCACAGCGGGATCGATTACCGATGGGTATTTCTGTTTACCCTCTGGGATTTTCCAACGATTAATCTGTTCCTTCTTCCAGATTTCAAGAATATCAAAAATAAAGTCAACAACAACTTGAGGTGTATAAAATATTACCAAGTCTTTTATTCTTTTTTTATTCTGATTGTTATCTGTATTCATGTTGTATGAAAATGTGTAATTGCTATTAGTTCTTCATTTATTTTTAATTCCAGTTTTTCCCATAATCCATCCAGTTCCTTTGCCCTCAGGTTTGAGGCTTCCTGCTTTAATTTTATCTGCTCTATTTACAATTTATCCTGTGATTTTGCAATATCCTGCAATCTTTTTAAAAATTTTCGTTTCTCTTCCAAATCAGCAGAATTGTCTCGCCTGCGGTTTATTTCGGACCTTTCTGTTTCAAGTTTTTTTACCCTGTCTTCAACTCTTAAAGCGTAGTCGTCATAATACCGGTTTATTCTATCATTTTCTCTATCAAATAAACGTTCATTTCTTTTTTGGTATTTCTCTAAAACTGAATTTTTCCAATCTTCCCATACACATATTAATTCATTCTTTTTTATTGGGGAAGAATTAAAAGTAATTTTATTCTCTTCTAATTGGATTGTTAGCAGTTTTTCAGATAATTCATGACTAATGCTATTATATTTATTATACTGTTTTAGAAATGCAAAAGGAACAATAATTTCTTCTGTCTCAACACCATTTATAATTAATTTCCAGAGAAAAATAAAACCCTCTTTACCTATCATCTCATCAAGTTGATATATCTTTCCTATGTTACTACTTAAATATATTGTGCTAGATGGTATTGGCCTGGTTTGCAAGTTTAATGATTTATTGATTATATCTTCTATGATCGGATGATTTTTATGAGCTCTTGATATTTTGCCAAACTCATTCTTTTCTAATTCGCGAAATGCAATAGGAAATTCATATCCCTCAAGAATAAAAATTGAGTTATCCGGAGTAGGTTTTAATTTATTTCCCAGGCATAATAAGCATAGGCGTAATAAATCATTATCAAAATCTGATAAAATTTGGCTTGTCTCAAAAACTGTTTTTTTAAATAGATCTGCAACAGATTGATCTGTGTTTTCTAGCCCAACTTTCGATTTGTTTGAATAATCTCCGATTAAAACAGGCAATTCCCACCTTTTTTTGGTCACTACAACCTTTAAAGTTTAAGGTGTATCTTTTTTAGAGGATCCTTTACCTCTAGCAGATCATATATTTTGCGGTGTATTTCCTCCGGAACCGATGAAACCCTGATATGGTGAATGCCGTTATCTTTATCAGTCATAATAACAGTCGTTCTTACATGGGTCGACAAATCTTTTCTAACGCTTGACCATTTTCTGGTGCACCCTTTTTCTGAAAGTTTTAACTCTATGGTATTAAGGAGATGATAAGCAAGCACCGATATAAAAAGATGCGCTTTTGTTCTGTCTGCTTTATGGTGATAAACAGGACGCATGCCAAGATCTGTTTTAAGTGATTTGAATGCATCTTCAACCCTTGTAAGCATAAGGTATGATTCTAAAATCTTTAAGCCATCCATGTCCTTATGGGTGGTCCTTATAACATAGCATCCTGTTAAAACATTTCTTGTATCTCTTGTTTCTTTTTTTGTAATATTTAAACCTGTTATTTTTTTACTGCTGCCCTCTATTGCTTCTATATCATAATATTTTGAAACAGAAGGATATTTGCCAAGTATTCTTCCTATCCTTACCTGCACCTTAGCTGAAAGGCTGACACTGCCTTTTGCTATGGATTTTTTTAAAGCATCCATGTCACCTAAAAATCTGGTTTCTTTTAGTCTGTCCATTGCTTGCTCTTTTTCTTTTCTGGCCTTGGATAGTACAAGAAGTTCTGCCGTATCCCCGCTTACTTTCTTTTTAATGTAAATGGTGGTGTCTTTTTTTTCCACCACCTCAAAACTATCTATGGCAGCTTTAAATTCTTGCTCATAGTCTTCTTCGGCATTTCTTCTTTCTACCACTATATACCCGGTGGCTGCCCCTGGAGGATTCGAACAAGATGCTTTTAAGTCCGTTTAAGCGGTTGGAATCCTGAAAATGAAGGTATTTATATTCTCAGTAGATTTAAAATCAAGCCCTGCGCCCAATATGTTTGCTATTCTTTTTGATATTGCAAGACCAAGACCAAAACCTTTAATATTCTTAAACTCGTATTTTTTCGACCTGTAGAACATACTAAATATCTTGTCTTTCTCATCCCCGGTTATCCCAAAACCGCTGTTTGATACCGAAAATGTTACATTTTTCTGATCTGAAGAAACTTCAACTGCAATCTCAGAATCCTGGGAGGAATATTTTATTGCATTGTTGACAAGGTTTGAAATAACAGTCTGGACAAGGTATTTGTCGCTCATCAGTTTTGTGCCGGCTTTAATGTTATAAATCTTTTTTATAGTCAGCATGTTCCGAGTGACTTCAGGTTCGTATAATTTAATAAGTTCATCAATAATATTTTCAATTTTTATCTCTTCCTTTTCGAGTTCTATAAGTCTGCTTTCAACTCTTGAAAGCATCAGCAGGCTTTCAGTGATATTCTCAAGGTCCTTAGTCTTGCTCTTAATAATATTCAATGCTTCATTTATCTCGTCCTCTGTAGTATAAACGCCCTCACTTATACCGACAGCATAGCCGTTTACTGAAGTTATCATGTTTTTTATCTCATGGGAGAGCATATATGTGAATTCCTTTAATGAGTCCTGACTTCTCTGGATCTTGTTTTTCATGCTGTTGATATTTCTTGCAAGAATACTTATCTCATCAGATCCCCTGACCTTTATATTTTCAGTATAGTCCCCATTTGAAATCCTGCCTACAGACTTGCTGAGCCTCATTATCGGCCCTGAAATATTTCTTCCGAGCAGCAGCCCGGTTATTATTGAGATTAACCCTGCTATAAAGAAAATAAGAAGCATATCAATGGCATAACTGAATGGCGGAAGCACGATTTCATCCTGTTTTTTTAAAAAAATCGAAATCAAGTATTTGCTGCCGACCTGGAACTTCTGTATGGATACAAAGTATTGGCTGCCGTTTATCTGGGAATAGACAAGCTTGCCAAAATTTTTATTCGCAGATATTGCAAGCAGCTCATTAGCTGTAAAAAAGCTTTTAATTTGTTTGCTTGTAAGAGTAAGGTTTTTTAAATCCTCGCTGCCGATATTTAAAGGATTTCTAAGCACAGCCATGTCCTGGTCAGTAATCAGTATATTAACTGCTGAGATACTTTCTATATTTTGTATATAGTCTGATTCCTGCAGATAGCTGATAGCTTTGTTCTCATCAGTAAAATTACTTTTTGTATAATCTATGAATTTTTGGTTCTGTTCGGCCAGTTTATTTAACTGCGTATTCTTGTTGTTTACCAGAAATAGCTGGGTAAAGGAAAATGCCGTTATGAAAATTACGAAGAATAGTGTCAGAGCTACAGTTACAGTTATCTTGTCGGATATTTTCATAATCAGTTATTTTTATTCATTTCTCTGTTGTTTCGTAACCAGTTATTTTTATTTAATTCTTACTTATTCGCCATTGTTTCACAATTTGTTATTCTTATTCATTGTGTCATTGTTTCACAATTTGTTATTCTTATTCATTGCGTCATTGAGCTCCCTGTCATAATTAAACCTATAACCTACTGACCAGATTGTCTCAATAAGGTTTCCGTTAAAATCGCCTATTTTTTTTCTTAGCTCTTTTACATGGACGTCAATGGTTCTCGATTCTCCTATAAAATCAAATCCCCAGATATTTTCAAGCAGTTTTTCTCTGTTTATGACCATATCTTTATTCTCAATAAAATATATAAGTATCCTGTATTCCTTGTTGGTCAGCCTTATTTCTTCACCGTCGGCAAAAACCCTTCTTGAGCCTGAATTTATCTCGATATTTTTGATTTTTTGCAGGTTTTCCTGGCCTGTCCTTAAAACTGTTTGTTTTAATTTCTCGGTTAAGTCTTTAAGTGATTTGCGTTTCTGCTGTTCACTGATTTTGAAAAATACCTGGATTTTGCCGCCTGCGGTTTTTAAGTTTTCCTGGAATTTTTCCAGCTCTGTTTCAAGAATACTGCTTCTGCGAAGTATGGCTTTTATCCTGGCGACAAGCTCCTTTGGGTTAAATGGTTTTGTAAGATAATCATCCGCCCCGACTTCAAGCCCGACAATTTTATCAACATCCTCACTTTTGGCGGTAAGCATTATTATCGGGATATTGGAAAATCTGCGGATCTGCTTACAGACGTCAACCCCGCTTATGTCAGGCAGCATGATATCAAGTACGGCAAGCTGATAAGTTTTCGGGTTACGGGAGACCATATCGATAGCTGTACTGCCGTTTTTTGCAGTGTCCACCTCAAAGTTTTCCTTTTGCAGGAAATCCTTGATGAGTTTCCTTATTTCTTCGTCATCATCGATTACTAGTATCTTTTCCATTTTCTACATAACGTGTAAAACTTAAAAATTTGTTCCTGAGGTAATTATTTGATTGATTACCATAGTGATTAATATTAATATAATATAGTCATTAAATCCAATAAGCAGGCATCTAAAAAGTATTAATTTTTTAAAGGCGCAACCTAAAAGGAGGATTCGAATGACTCAGGATGAATTAATAATTGTTCTCGACCTTGGCACGTCCAATTTAAAAGGGGCAGTCTTCGATTTAAATGGTAAGGAAGTTGCTTTTGAATCAATTGAATACAGCCTTTATACTCCATCCAATACAATTGTCAAAAACGACATAAATCTTTATTGGGATAAGAAAATTTTACAAATACAATAGTTTGTATGCGCAGGTAAAAAACTTTTTTAACTAACTGAAATGCCAGATTTATCAAATTAAAAATTAAAAGGGGAAATGGTGAAATTTAAAGAAAACTACAATTACAAAGGCTGGAAAAACTGCATACAGATAGAAAATGGAGATTTGGAGTTGATTGTTACGACAGATATCGGCCCCAGGGTAATAAAGTTTGGGTTTATTGATGATATAAACATTTTTTTTGTTGATGAAAACGATGCCGGCAAGACCGGCGGGGATGAGTGGAGGCTATACGGCGGAACAAGGTTGTGGCATGCGCCCGAAAATATCCCAAGGACTTATTATCCGGATAATGAACCGGTCAAATATGACTGGAATGGAAGTGAACTTGTACTGGAACAAAAAACTGAAAAAACAACGGGCCTCCAAAAAAAGATGATAATAAAACTGTCTGACAAATCTCCTGAAAATGTAGTGGTCACCTATAGGATTTATAACAGGAATTTATGGCCAGTCAAATTCTCAGTCTGGGCATTATCTGTTATGGAAAAAAATGGACGGATAATCGTGCCCCACGAACCATTCCAGAAACATTCAGAAAATCTTCTTCCTGCAAGGCCGATTGTCTTATGGGCCTATACAGACATGTCCGACCCCAGGTGGACATGGGGAAGCCGTTACATTCAGTTAAGGCAGGACCCAAAAGCTTCGACTCCTCAAAAAATCGGTGTCTTTAATAAGGTCGGGTGGACCGCTTACTATTTAAAAGGTAATGTATTTGTTAAAAAATTCAACTGCTTAAAGGATATGGAATATCCTGATTTTCAATCCAATATGGAAATATATACAGACGAAAACATTATTGAATTTGAAACACTTGGTAATCTGGCAGAGGTTGAGCCGGGTGGGTTTGGTGAGCATAAGGAGACCTGGCAATTATTTAAAGGTGAAATGGATGAAAGCGAAGAAAGTATTTATAAAGCTCTTTCTTATTGACTAAAGGAACACTTCCTCTTTTGATATTTTAAATACTATGGGGCTTCCTGTCAGGACTTTGGTTACTGCGGAATTCTAAACGTTTATTAATAAAAATTACAAGCACTCTCATTATCTCTTAAATTAAGGAGTTTATATTCCAGGAGAGATTTTAAAAGATATACAAAATAACTGTGAAAAGTCAAAAAATGTGGATAGAACTAATAATTGGAAATATAAATGAAAGAGTATAAATGGTTGATAAATTAAGAATAACCGGCCATCCGGTCCTTGATGACTTAAAAGACAGGAAAAAAGTAAAGATTTGTGTGGATGGAAAAGATATAGAGGCGTTTGATGGTGAACCGATTGCAGCGGCACTTTTTGCGCACGGTATCAAGGTATTAAGGCATACCCCTGTGCTAAATGAGCCAAGAGGTATTTTTTGCAACAGGGGAAGATGTACTGATTGTATAATGAAAGTAAATGGCAGACCCAATGTGAGAACATGCGTTACGATGGTCACAGATGGGATGGTTATTGAAACATTGCAGGGGTTGGGAAAGTGGAGGACCGATGAATAAGGATCTTATAATAATTGGTGCCGGTCCTGCCGGTTTGACAGCTGCCAGAGAGGCTGCAAGCCATGGTGTAAAAGTCCTTGTCATTGATGAAAATGTCAGGCCCGGAGGCCAGCTTTTTACGCAAACCCATAAATTCTTTGGCTCAAAAGAACACATGGCAAGTATAAGAGGTTTCCAGATAGGCGAGCAGCTTCTTGAGGACCTATCAAAACTTGATGTGGAACTGTCTTTAAATACGATTGCACTTGGTATATTTCCAGATAAGAGAGTAATGTTTGTAAAAGGAGATAAAAAAGTCGAGATTGCTACTGCAAAGAATATACTTCTGGCCACCGGTGCCCTTGAAAAACCTCTGATGTTTAAAGGATGGACCCTTCCGGGAGTTATGGGAGCCGGAGCTGCTCAGACCATGATGAATATATCCAGGGTGCTTCCTGGTAAAAAAGCCTTGATGGTAGGCTCGGGGAATGTAGGTCTTATTGTATCCTACCAGTTAAAGCAGGCAGGATGTGAAGTAGTCGGGGTAATTGAAGTACTGCCAAAGATTTCAGGCTATAAAGTACATGCTTCAAAGATAAGAAGAGCCGGAATACCAATCCTGACTTCAAATACGATCAAAGAAGCAAAAGGCAGAGATTTCGTTAAAAGTGCAGTTATTGCAGCTGTTGAACTGCCTGTAAATGCCTGCAGAATGATTCAGGGAAGTGAAATGGAAATAGAATGTGATCTTATCTGTATAGCTGCGGGGCTTCAACCTTTTTCAGAGTTATGCTGGCAGCTTAATCTTAAAATGCAGTATATAAGTGCTCTTGGCGGTTTTGTACCGGTTCATGATAAATACCTTCAAACATCTGTTCCTGATATTTATGTGGCAGGTGACTTAGCTGGCATTGAAGAAGCATCAACAG
>JBBQDW010000014.1:0-25256 GCA_038320085.1 Candidatus Humimicrobiales bacterium | reverse complement strand
TATATTTTTCAGAAATATTATTCTCGCCTATCCAAAAATTTGTATCAAAAAATTCAATAGCATCATTTTTCATTTTTGGTCCCTTAAACCTAACTAATTTTTTAATTTCATTTTTATTTCCCTAAGCCCAGGCTCCCAATCATCTGTTTTATATAGAATGTCCGGCATTTGCAATTTATCAAAATGGCTCTTTAAGAATTGCGGCTTTATCAATAAGATGATAAATATTTTCTTGCAATTTTTTGCGCCTCACAGAAAATAAATCTATTGCCCAAATATTTTATCACAATTCTTATACAAAAGGGTCCTTAAATTAGAAGCCTCCGGGACGCCTAAAAATACCATCAATGGCCCACAAAGAATTTGCTTTGGATTCTTATGGATTAAATTTAATTTGGATAATAAAATAATATACCTCAATTATAAAAAGCCTGCACCAGAATATATATATTATATAATATTTAAAAACTTCCTTTTCTGGTTGGATATTTCAGTCAGTAAGGACCCGGACAATTTAATTTTTTAAAAGAGAAAGGAAAAACTAATGAATAACAAAAGTAAAATGCCAAGGATGCTGACAAGTTTGACTGCAGCAGTTCTATTGCTTGCAGTGAGTCTGCTGCTTTCTGGCTGCCTGCCAACAGGCTTCCCTAAAATCACAAAGGGCGGTAAAGACACTAATGAAATCAGCGGAAATATAGTGCAGAATACTATTTCTGTTACCGGAGAGGGAAATATTAAGGTCCTGCCGGACGAAGGATTTATAGATGTTGCTGTCACTGTCGAAAAATTGACAACTCAGGAAGCTGTGGATGAAAACAGCAAAATATCCCTGAAAGTCACCCAGGCAATTGAAAAAATCAATGCGGAAAACTTAAAAATACAGACAATAAGCTATGATTTATCACCGATGTATGATTATTCCCAGGAAAACCAACCGCCAAAGATCTATGCGTATACTGCTACTACTGTTATTGAAGCCAGGACCACTGATTTGAAAAAAATAGGGGAAATAATTGCCAGGTCAACCGAGGCAGGCGCAACATCTATCTCGTCCATCGGTTTTGATTTAACCAAGGAAACAAAAAGCCTGTCTAAAAATAGCGCACTTGCGGAAGCAACAAAAGATGCAGATGGTAAAGCAAAAGCAATTGCTGATTCCATGGGCCTTAAAATCGACAGGGTCTTATATATTTCTGAAGATTCGACGGCATTTCAGGGACCAATAATGATGGCATCATCCGAATCAAAGTCAGCGGACCAGGTTAGGGCTCCTGTAATTTACCCTAAAGAGATGGAGGTCACTTCTTCAGTCAATATAGTTTACTATTTTAGCAAACAGTAAAATATGATTGCCAGGCTTTTTGCTGCCCATATACCTTTTACATTAAGCGGTGTAGCCGGGAGGGACCCTATACTGCCGCGGGATTTTTCCCTGTGCTTATTGCTTGCCGGGTTCATCTGATATCCTTCTCCATGTTTTTAGTTTATGACAGCATTGTCTATAACATCAAGCGCAAGTTTTATCGGGGTATATGCCAGCCCGTATATTACATATATCCCGACAACTTCTCCATCCCGGTTTATTACCGGGCTTCCGCTTTCCCCTTTTTCTGATGAATCGCCAAGGTTCCTGAATATGCTAAGTTGTTTATCCATGCTCCCAAGCAGGTAATTATTTTCTGAAGGCAAACTGTTTAAATCCTCGGTTACTTTGAGGCCCCCGGTATTAGCATCGCTATAAAATACGCCATAGTCATCAAGGTTTGTAAAATCTGCCTTGTACCCTAAAAGTTCAGGATAAATCCAGTCACGGCTGAAATTGGCCTTAAACTTGAAAGAGCCTTCCTCTCCATAATTATCATTGACACAATGGCCCGCCGTAATTATATAACTCTTACCCTTATAGATTATTTTAAAAGCAGTAAAAGTGTACGCGGTCTCTTTTGGGGAGGTCGAACCGATATAGACATTTTTTAGCAGGTCGTTTATATTGTTTAGAAGTTTTTTTAATTTTAAAGGATTGCCTTCAAAGTCCGCCAGTTCATCCTGAAGTTTTACCAGTTCCCCCAGCATGCCCTCCTTTTCGAGTGAATACTCCTCCCGGAGATCCTCCAACTGTTCTTTTGTAACATAATCAGAAGCAATGCTGTCTGATAGCGATTTATTTTCTTTTTTTAAATCCTCCAATTCCAGCAGTATTTTTGTCTTTTCAGAAGACTCTTTCCTATAATCCTCCCCAAGCCGGTCATAATCAGTTTTGCTTACAAAATAATCATCGGCAATTGAACAGGAGACAGTAAATATTGCGAACACGCAAACAATGGTAAAGAAAAAAAACCTTATAATTTTTCTTGCTTCCAAGTGTTTCATCGTGTTATGGGATGCCCTGCTTTTTATAAAATCCCTGTCTCTAATTTACAAATAACATTTTATATAAGTTTCCTGTTTTTAATGTACATATATCATTTTATATAAATTCCCTGTTTCTAATGTACAAATATCATTTTATATAAAATCCCTGTCTTTAATGTACAAATATCATTTTATATAAAATCCCTGTCCCTAATTAACAAATATCATTATCAGGATACCGGCTATTGCAAGCAATATTCCAAATACCAGGGCAACTTTTGCCCCACTCTTGTTTGAACTGACTATATCCGTCTCATTCCTGGAAGACAGGATAAAGGGTTTTTTCTTGTCAATAGGTTTGCCCATCTGGATTTTCCCACCTTCAAGCCACGCATCTCCCAGAGCGTAGATTGCCTGTCCAAGCGGTATTGTATTTTCAACCATCTTAAATCCCAAAGTTTTTGCGCCCAAAGGAGAGTACTGAAAGCTGCCAAAAAAGCTGTGCTGCTGCACTCTTTCAACTGGTTCGAATTTATCCAATGTCTTAATAGTATCAAGCTGCAGGTCTGACTGTGCGGCATCAATATAGACCTTTTCGTCGGACTGTGCATCTTTAATTGTGATAAAACCTGTACTTTTCTGGTTTGTCAAATGCGATTCATGTCTTACGAGGTGCTGCCGGATAATACCTTTATCATCTTTGGCTGCCTCGGTTTCCTCATAGACCTGGTAAAGGTCCGCATTAAAATAGGCAACGTCTTTTTCGGAAAAAGGAGCTTTTTGTACTGATTCTGCACCCGCAATTCCTTTCAGTTCAACAAAATGTCTGTATCCATCCAGTCCGGCTGCGATATTTCCGGACAATATTTCCTTAAGTTCTGCAATTGGTGTGGTCTGTATGAACCTTATTTCAAGATTCTTATTTTTAATCCTCATCGGTATAAGAATTCCGACAAGAACTCCCACTGCAATCAATATTGCGCCTATTATATATTGTATCATTGTGTCACCCTTTCATTACTTGCTCACTGCCTGGTTAGCTGATTTGTTAACCGGGTTATCTTTTCATATGTTTATTCTTTTTTTTGATAAATCCTCAATTAACCGCATATTCTCATCATCAGGTCATTCTTTGGATAATTCCTCTTTTAACCGGGCCATCTCATCGTCTGCAGCTGTTTGTTTTTCAAGCGCTACAAAAGGATCGTTTTTTTCAGCCTCAACACCGGATATCTCACTTGCAGCATCTGCCTGCGCTTCTTTTTCCGCGATTTTCTTCTCCATCTTGTCCATTTTTGCAAATGCTCCCGAACTGTCAAGATTGCCCATTGCACCGGCAACTTCCTTACGCGCATCTGCAACCTTGTCCCTTGCTACAAGTAATGACTGCCTCATGCGAGCCTCTTCCAGTTTCTTTTTTAAGATATCAACCTGTTCCCTCAATATGCTTAGCTGCGCAGCTATGCCGGTATGGACCTCCTCGTATTGTTTCACACTTGCGTCAGCTTTAAGCTTATTGTCCACTGCTTTCTTTGCAAGTTCCTCGTTGGAAGATTTTAATGCACTTTTAGCGCGGTCCTCCCACAGTTTGGACTCAGCTTTTGAGTCATCCAGCTGCTTGAGCATCTGCCTTTCACTTGCCATTACTGAACCCAGAGACTGGACAGCACCCTGAAGCTGTTCCTCCATATCAATAATTATTTGTTTTACCATTTTGTCAGGGTCTTCAGCCTTGTCAATAAGGTCGTTGATGTTTGCTTTAAGCAGGTCAGCCAGTCTTGCAAAGATTGCCATTTAATTTGCCTCCGTTTCACTTTCTCGTTGCTAATAAAATATTTGAATGCCTTAATCTTGTAAAATTATTTCACCATTTCAGAAAGCTATTATAATATCGGATAAATCGCAATATTTTTAAAGAATTTTTTAACTAAAGATATTCTTTAATAAATAAACTATTTTAATTTCTTATTCTAAATCTGCTATTGTCAGTAAAATTTGATACTGATATAAATAATAAACTATATCACGGCAACTTTCAAAAATTTTCACATCAGTATTTTTTTAAAAAAAATACAAATCAGCAGGGTTTTGGTTTAGAATAAGTTTTGTTTTAAAATAAATGTGATAATCTATTTAAGATGTAACGGCACAGAGCTGCATGGGGTGAAATAATAAAACATGAAATATTTCAAAGATAAAGATATCCAGGAATACCTTTACCAAAACTATATAAAAGCTGACGGGCTTTGGTTTTTAAAGGTCGAAGAGATTTATGGCTTTGACAAAGCTCTTGAGATTGACAGGCAGGTATGGAAAGTCATTCCAAAAATACAGGCAAGGTTTATAAAAAATAAGTTACTCGAAGCGCTGCAGAAAAACGGCAATACCAATCCCCAAAACACAAAAAACCTTCTTTTTGAAGCTTTGAAAATAAAGCTGGCACTGGACAGATTTGAGTTCAAAGTCACAAAAAGTAAAGCCGGGATAATTATCAGGATAAGCCGCTGTCCCTGGCATGACGTAATGGTCAAATCACAAAGGGAAAATCTTTCAGAAAAAATCGGTTCAACAATATGTACCGTGGAATATGCTGCTTTTTTTAAAGAATTTTACCCTGATGCCGTTTTGGATGTAAGCAGCAAACTTTGCAGCGGAAACGACAGCTGTAATTTTAAATTTTCGGCAGGCCTTCTTTAGCGAGCCACCCTTAAGCAATTATTTACTAAAATTATAAAACTTAGGATTAACCTGAAACTGCCCTTAATGTTTCCAATCTCTGTTATTATGCCGTATTTAATACCAATGTCTGTGCGAAACCATGGGTTTACCGGACCGTTGCCGGTAATTAAAGAGCCAGTCGATATGATCCCGTTTGGGTTTGTGCTCCTCAGTTTTTTACAAGGCTATATGTCTCCCTGGCAATAATAAGTTCTTCGTCAACTTTTACGATGCAGACAGGGACCCTGGAACTGGCTGAAGATATCAGTCTCTCGCCCAATTTGTCATTATCATTTATTTCTTTATCAAGGCTTATGCCCAGGATGCTTAAATCCGAAAGGGTCTTTTCCCTGGTCATAGGAGAATTTTCGCCAATGCCACCCCCGAAAATAATAAGATCGACTCCGTCCATAACAGCCGCATAAGCGCCTATATATTTTTTTATCCTGTAGCAATAGGAGTCAAAAGCCCGGATACAGTCAGGGTCATTTTCCCTGACTCCTTTTTGAATATTAACAAAATCAGAATATTTTTTTGAAAGGCCTAATATGCCTGATTTCTTGTTTATTATATTATCTATCTCTTTATAGCCGATGTTTTCCTTACACATCAAATATGTCAGTATGGCCGGGTCCATATCGCCGCACCTTGTGGACATTATAAGGCCCTCTGCAGGAGTAAATCCCATAGACGTGTCAATGCTTATACCGTTTTTAACCGCAGTAATCGATGAACCTCCTCCAAGCATCATCACGATTATTCTGATGTTTTTTAAGTCTTTTCCAATCATGGCTGCCCCCTTTTCAACCATGTAAGTATAAGCTATTCCATGAAACCCGTATTTTCTTATCCGATAGTTTTCATAGTATTCATAAGGAATACCATACAGGAATGCCCGCGGCGGCATGTTTTTATGGAAAATATTATCAAATACTCCAATATTTTTGGTATCTTTACCAAACACTTCAATAGATACTTCCATCCCGGTTAAGTTTGGAGGGTTATGAAGTGGCGCCAGATCAACGCACTGTCTTAAAGTTTCAACCATTTGATCGTTGCATACCACGTGGGAGCTTACCCTGTCTCCAACATTTACGATTCTATGTCCAACAGCATATATTTCTTTTTTGTCTTTTATTACCCCTGTTTTAGAATCGGTTAATTTATCGATTATATAATTAAGCCCGGCTTTATGGTCAGCAATGCGTATATCATCCAGATTAACGGATTCCAGGTCTGTTTTAAAACTGATAAGAGATTTGTCAAACCCTATGTTTTCTATCTTGCCGCTTGCAATTACGCCTTCTTCGGGCATCTTGTAAAGTTTGAATTTTATTGAAGTCGAGCCTGAGTTGATTGTTAGAATGTTCATGTTTTTATCCCTGTCTTTTATATTTTTTTAATATCAGATCAGTATGATTTGCCAAAATTATTTGTCCGAGACAAGACTTATATTTAAATAATAAAATTTTAAATAATAAAACAATCAGACTTTAAAAAAATTTTAAGGCAAATACACTGGCCTCATTATTGAAAAAAGACTTTTACCCCTGCAGAAGTATACATTGTTTTGAAAATTTTTGAAAAGGGAATTGTTTATTAAGTTTTTAGAGATTTATATATATAATATATCCGTTTATTATTTATACATGCAAGCTTGAAAAACAGGCTGTTTTAAAAGGGGGTTTTACTTTGAATAGGGACGAATCAAAAAAAAGCATGACAGAAGGATTGGTTGATTTGGCATGCAATATTGAAAGAAAAATAGTTTTCAGTGACGGAAATGATATAAGGCTCATAAAAGCTCTTGATTACCTTAAGGACCGTAACAAAAGCAGCTTTACACTTATTGGAAGCAAAAGCGAAATACTGCAAAAGTTAAACGAAGCGGGCCTTAAAGATAATGCAAGGTTTTCTATTTTTGACCCGACTGATACTGACAGAAAGACAGAATATGGCAATATAATAAAAAGCGCTTTTGAAAAAAGAGGCAAAGAAACAACCGAGCAGGAAGTCAGTGAGATGCTCTTAAACAATTCATGTATTGCAGCCATAAAGCTTAAAAACAATGAAGCTGACTGTGCGGTTGGCGGCTCGATTAGTTCTACCGGTGACCTGCTCAAAGCTGTAATTAAAGTGCTTGGGATGGTCAAAGGAAGAAAATTCTTAAGCAGCTCAATGTTTATTGAAGTCCCTGATTGCCAGTATGGGCTTGACGGTAAGTTTTTCGTTTCTGATCCGGCTATCATCCCGAAACCCAATAAAGAACAGCTGCTTGATATGACGCTTTCAACATACGAAACTGCAAAACCTTTTTTTGGGGATAATATAGTTGTGGCCCTGCTGTCTTATTCAACAAAAGGCAGTGCAAAAAGTGAAGAAATAGACATGATAAGGGAAGTCGCAGAGCTTGCAAAGCGGGCCAAACCTGAAATGATAATAGACGGGGAAATGCAGTTTGACGCTGCAATCGTACCTGATGTATGCGCAAAAAAAGCTCCAAACAGTCCTGTTAAAGGAAAAGCGAATGTCCTTATTTTCCCTGATTTAAATGCTGCAAATATAGGATACAAAATTATCCAGAGACTGGCCAAAGCAAGTGTGTGCGGCCCAATTGTCCAGGGCGCAGCCAAGCCTTTTAATGACCTGTCGAGAGGATGCACAGTTGATGAGATTATAGCGCTAACAGCAATGGCGCTGATACAGCGAAAAAGTATGGAAGATGGCAATTTCTTATAAAAAATCTGCAGCAAAAATTTAAATAAGTTACTGCAGTACACTTGAGTACCAATTAAAAAATCGAGCCATGGTTGAGGAAACCGGGGTTTGATTTTGTATTACATAATTAAATTACATAATCTACTTGATACTATTTATGATATATATTATGATATATACTTCTTGTAATAGTATTTTTATCATAATTTTTAATTAAGGAGTTAAAACTGGATACTGCAAAAATATTTAAAAATGGAAGAAGCCAGGCGGTGCGCCTGCCAAAAAGTTGTCGTTTGGAAGAGCAGGAAGTTTTTGTAAAAAAAATAAATAATATTGTACTTTTAATACCGAAAGATTCTGCATGGAAGGTTCTTGAATCTGGTGCTAATTATTTTACTTCAGATTTTTTACAAGAAAGAAATCAGCCTTCTGTGCAAGAAAGAAAAGAACTATAGAATGAAATATATGCTTGATACAAATATCTGCATTTATATTATCAAGAAAAAACCTGAAAATATTTTTAGAACTTTTCAATCTCTTAGTGTGGGCGATGTATGTATTTCCTCAATTACTTTTGCTGAGCTTCAGTATGGTATATTTAAAAGCCAACAGAAAGAAAAAAACAGTATTGCTCTGATTAATTTTCTTGCACCAATTGAAATTTTACCTTTTTCGGATAAATCTGCAATTTTCTATGGTGAAATTCGTGCAGATCTCGAAAATAAGGGGCAGGTGATCGGAGCTTATGATTTGTTAATCGCTGCCCAGGCAATTTCAGAAAACCTTACTTTGATTACCAATAACGTTAAGGAATTTAACAAAATAAAAAGTTTACGAGTTTTAAACTGGGCTGACTGATTAATCATAAGAATACGGTTTTGGATTCCCGTTGCAGGTAGACAAAAATTAAATGAAGATGCAGCTGTTTAAAACAGTCATGATAAATTCAATTCTTCATACATCGAGAGAATGTTTTTGAGAGGTGTTTCCGGCAGTGCCTCATGGGATGGCGCCAGGATGACCCCGCCCCTGTTCCCCCAGAGCTCCTTAACTTTTTTTACTTCCTCCCTTATCTGCAGCGGGGTTTTAAACACAAGAAGATTCTGGACATCTATCCCCCCGTGTATGCAGACGTCCTTTCCATAAAGCTTATGTATGTTTTCGAGTTCCATGTCTTTTGCAGATGTCTGGACAACATCAAAAACATCAATGCCTGCATCTATCATCATCGGCATAACCTTATGGACACTGCCGCAGCAATGCCAGGAAAAAATCACGCCATGGCTTTTTACGACTGATATCAGCTTTTTATAGTGCGGCAAAAAATATTTTTTAAAAAGTTCAGGGGAAAACAGCATACCATACTGGCCGGCGACATCGTCTGCTGTTCCAAAGTACTCAGCAGCATTTCCAAATGCTCCAAGCTCTTTTTTAGTATACTCAATTGCAAAAGAAGCGACCTCATTTATCAGCTTTTCTGCTAACTTTATGTTAAAAGCAAGATCTGTAAGGAACTGCTCATATCCGCGAAGGGCCCAGCATATCATGAAAAGATGCGCAAGATTGCCAGTGCAGATAAATTCATCACTGCTGCCAACAAGCTTTTCATAGCTTAAGTCGCTGCTGCCGTATTTATTATCAAAATGACTAAAGTCAAAAAAGGAAAGCCGCTCTGTTAAAAACCCTTCCTTTAAATCAGAAGCTTTTTCAAGTGTTGAAAGCGGCGGGTCCGCTACAACATCATAATCCATTCTCATGTCGCCTTTCCCGCCTTCTCCAAACCTTGAATTTGCGCCCAGCTGATAATAGTTGGCATGGTCCTTAATATAGGGCTCTTTCGGCACTGGCCCCAAATATCTCGCAGTGTAAGTAGTAAATTTGCATATTTTTGAACCGGAGGCATAAAAATCCGCCCCAATAGCATCTATAAGTCTCTTATAATTTTTAATAAGGTTTTCCGGTTCGTCAAAACCAAAGTGTTTATTGAGCCGCACAGACAGATTTGGAAGTCCCCTGTATGAAGAAGGGATCTTGTCGACAGTTTTAAACTTTATTGCTGCAAGCGCTCTTTCTTTTTTTGTCATTTTCTTTATCATTTTCTTTTCCATCATTTTTGACATGAATAAATATATTTCCTTTTTTACTAATTTTAATATATTTTTCCAAGATTTTAAATTCTTTTTTTCATAAACTTATTAGGTAAATTTATTGTTGAGAGTATCATTGTATAAGTTATAATATGACCAAGATACATTGGATTTAACAGAGTGGCTTGAATATTTTACAGAAGGGGTAACATTGTAGCATTATTAATTTGAGGAGTACTTTATGAAAAAAACTATAGACAAACTTCCTGAGCTCTCCTGGGTAAATGATTTCACTTCAAGTATCCAGGGAGTGACCCATAGTACTTATTTCAGCGGCTGCATGCAAAGAGAAATAGGGTATGCTGTTTATGCCCCGCCCGGTTACGTGACAAACTCCGATGCAAATGTTTTAGGACTTACCGATCCCAGCGGTATTGCTTGCGCTTCCGACCCAGCTGATATTGCTGACGCTTTCGGCCTTGCTGACTCCGGTGATTCCGCTGATGCTTTCGGCCCCGCCGGCATTGCCGAAACTGCCATTACCTCCGGCACAAGAAGTAGCGACAACGGGCAGAAAAGATACCCTGTGATATACTGGCTGCATGGAAAGGGCGGGGATGAATCCATGGGGTACGATATAAGGCTTTTTGCTTTTTTTCATCAGGCTGTAACCGAAGGGAAAATCCGGCCCGCCTTGCTGGTTTGCCCCAATTGCGGAAGTTATTCAATGTTTTGCGATTCCTATGACAAAACAATAATGGGAGAGTCTATACTGATAAAAGAACTAATTCCATTAATAGACAAAAGCTATAAAACTATTTCCCACGGCAGGGCAAGAGCTATTGAAGGATTTTCAATGGGTGGATTTGGAGCCATAAAACTGGCATTTAAATTCCCCGAAATGTTTTCATCTGTTGTTACCTATGGATGTTCTGTGCATGACCTTGAAAGCGTATCGTCCGGCCGTCCAGAAGTCTTTGAAAGAATGTTTGGCAGCAGAAATGATTACTTTCAGCAAAACAGCCCTTATATACTCGCTGAAAAAAATACTGCATTAATAAGGAAGAATTTAAAGCTCAAATTTATTAATGGCACATTGGATTTTACCCTGGAAAATAACTTAAAGCTTAATTCCTGCCTTGACAAACTCAAAATAAATTATGATTTCAAGCTTCTGGAAGGATACAAACATATCCCCATACCGTACTATGAAGCTGAGGGATTAAACGGTTTTGTGTTTCACTCGGAAAATTTTAATCCGTAATTATAAAGTTTGAATGATAATAAACATTTTTTTTATAAAAATATAAACAGGAGCAAATAATGAATTACAGAATACTTGGAAAAACTGGTTTTAAAATCTCGGAAGTATCCCTTGGCACATGGCAGCTTGGAGGAAAATGGGGAGAAGAATTCAACCCACAAACAGCCCGGGAAATACTTGAAAAGTCGGTACAAAACGGCATTAACTTTTTTGACACCGCTGATGTATATAATAATGGTGATAGCGAGATAGCCATTGGCAGGTTCCTGAAAAAGGCCGGACAGAGAATATATGTCGCCACCAAATGCGGCAGGAAATTAAATCCGCACACTACTGACGGCTATAACAAGGAAAACATAACAAAATTCATAAATGAAAGCCTGACAAGGATGGAACTGGAAACAATCGACCTTATCCAGCTTCACTGCCCTCCGACAGATGTCTATTTTCGGCACGAAGTCTTTGAAGCGCTGGATGACCTGAAAAAAGACGGAAAAATACTTCATTATGGCGTAAGTGTTGAAAAAGTGGAGGAAGCTTTAAAAGCTATAGAGTGGCCCGGAGTTGCAAGTGTACAGATTATTTACAATATGTTCAGGCTAAAACCCCAGGACAGCTTCCTGGAAGAAGCCTCAAAAAGAAATGTGGGAACAATTATAAGAGTTCCGCTTGCCAGCGGTCTGTTAACCGGGAAATTAAAAAAAGATACCAAATACGGCGTCGAGGACCACAGATTCTTTAACAGGGAAGGAAAAATGTTTGACAAGGGTGAGACTTTTTCTGGAGTTCCCTACGAGACGGGGCTTGAGGCAGCTGAGGAATTAAAAAGGGTCTTTGATGATGAAGATTTGACAAAATATGCCATCAGGTGGATTCTTGACAATAAATTTGTAAGCTGTGTGATTCCCGGCATGAGCAGCGAGGGGCAGCTAAAGTCAAACATTGCTGCTTCTGAAATGCAGCCGCTTGACAGTTCCCAGTTAGAAGCTGTAAATGATATATATGACAGATACATCAGGAGATATATCCACGAACAGTGGTAATGGCTTTTAAGACAAGGATTGCCTGACTATATATCCTGTTTTTATCCCTGGCCTGTTTTTATCCCTGGCCTGTTTCTATTCCCTGGCCTGTTTTTATTCCCTGGCCTGTTTTTATTCCCTGGCCTGTTTTTATTCCCTGGCCTGTTTTTATCCCTGCCCTGTTTCTAACAATTGCCGACTCCCATTATTACTCTCCAATAATTTTTACAAGTACCCGTTTCCTGCGTTTTCCGTCAAACTCGCCATAAAATACCTGCTCCCAGGGTCCGGTGTCAAGTTTTCCCCCGGTTACGGCTATGACTACTTCCCTGCCCATTATAGTCCTTTTCATGTGGGCGTCTGCATTGTCCTCAAAACCGTTGTGCCTGTACTGGTCATAAGGTTTTTCCGGGGCTATTTTTTCGAGCCATTTTTCCAAATCATGGTGAAGTCCGGATTCGTCATCATTAATAAATACACTTGCTGTAATATGCATGGCATTACACAGAAGAAGCCCTTCCCTGATGCCGCTTTCAGCAAGACACTTTTCAACATCCTGCGTTATATTAATAAACTCACGCCTGTTTTTTGTCTGGAACCACAGCTCTTTCCTGTAACTTTTCATAAATATCCCCACTTCTGTATATTAAAAAATGATTTTACATTTCATGTTTACAGCATCCTCAACTGCTACAATCCAAGAGAATACAATATAAAATAATAAAAAACTATATCATTGCATTATTTTTTCCAAATCCCTGCTTTGATAGCGAATGATTAAAAAGAAATAAAATTTTTAAGGCACTTCTGTTAAATAATGCAGACTTAATGATAAATATTAAATAAATGCCAAAATAAAACTAAAAAGTCATCACGCTTTAATTTTATTTGTTTAAAAATATTTCCGGGTTTAAAATTATTCGCAAAATGTGATAACCAAAAGAAGTGTATGTTTGTCTTTTTTTGGCTAATTTGTTTTAATTTTTAAAACAAGAAACATTATTGATAAAGTTAATTACCTTATCAGATGGGGGTTTATATGGAATCTGAAATCATGAGTACAAAAAATGGATTTACTATTCGCCAGGCGCAAGAAAAAGATACGGCGCTGCTGCTTGATTTTATCAGGAACCTTGCGGATTATGAAAAAAGACCGCAGGAAGTGATTGCAGCAGAAGAAGATATCAAAAGCGTTATCTTTGAAAGAAAAATTGCGGAAGCGCTGGTAGCCGAGCATATGGGTAAACCTGCAGGCTTTGCAATATTTTTCTATAATTTTTCCACCTTTATTGGAAAACCGGGAATTTACATCGAAGACTTATTTGTAAATCCGGAATATCGGGGAAAGGGTCTTGGAAAGCTTATCTTTTCTTTCATCGCAGAGCTTGCACTCAGTAGAAACTGCTGCAGGGTAGAATGGACCGTGCTTAACTGGAATGAACCTGCAATAAATTTTTATAAAAAAATCGGGGCCGTTCCGAAAAGTGAGTGGACGTTATATAAAATAAGCGGGAAAGCATTGGAAAAACTTGCGTTTGGAGAAGACATATAAAAGTTTGCAGAGGCTTTGTCAGCTATGACTCCAATTCTTCAGATGATAATAACCCAAACTCATATAAAACTTAAAAATAATAGTGAGAAAGATAAGGCTGCCGGAAATCAGGCTTGTAAGCGCGAATTGCTTTGACTGGCCCGGTTTTATAAACGGTGAATCCCCTTTAAGATAGCCGTCTTTTGCCCATTTTATGTTACCGTCTGCATCAACCAGATATGCTGAAATAAAAACAAAAACGCCCTCGCCTGAATCAAGGTACTCATCCATTGCATCACTGCCAGTCAAGGTCCCTGATAATCTCATCTCGCTGCCGCCTTCAAAAAAGCTCCCCTCTTCGAGCTTTACATCCTTAAATTCTGCCAGCATGGGGTCTGATAATTTTACTTTGCCCCAACTTCCCGGAAAACCTGCAGCGTCAGTAAATTTTATATTGTCTTTAAATAAAACATAAACCAGTTCACCAATATTTTCCCCATATTTTTTCTTCATGGATGAGGCTTTTTGAATGGCCCCTTTTATACCTTCAAGGTATGGTTATGTTTCGTATGCTTTCTGGTATTCATTCTGGGCCCGGCTATATAAATTATACTTAAAGTATGTATCACCTTTGGACCTAAACATTTCAGCTTTTACAATCTCTTCCCGGGCATCGCTTTTATAGCCTTCAGCTGCTTCGATAATGTCGGCTTCATAGTCTTTATCTATAACATAGTCATAATACTCGATTGCTATCTCATATTTTTTATTTTCAAAATTTTCATTTGCCTTAAGAACTGGTCCTTTATTAAACTTCCTGAAATAAGAGCCAGAATACCCGCAACAAGGCAGACCGCGGCCCCGATACTGAAACCTTTGACCCTTCTTTTATTTTTTTTGATGTTTAAAAATAAGAGAATTAAAAATAGTATTAGAAGCGGTACGCAAAAAATGGCAAGGATTATTAAAAAGCCGTATAAATAATCCATAAAATCAATGGCTGCAAATATATTGGCAACAACCGCTATGACAAAGACAGCTGAATAGATGCAGATAAAAACAACAGACAGTGGTCTTTTGAAAATACTCTCTTCCCACCGTCATTCAGGCTCGTTACAGCGCTTGTATCTTTCATGGCACTAAAGAAACCTCGCAATAGAGCTTATTGATAATTAGTTCTTGCTGAACAAATAACCAAAATACAAATCATATAAATAATCCTTGCTTAAGAAACAACAAATTCCCGGGAAATATTGAATTATTCAGCAAAAACCGACCGCTGTATAATTGTAACTGTAAATCTTTATGACTGTAAACACAACTTTTAAAAATAGGGAGGTGCAATAATAGGAATGCTTAAAATGCTGACTTTTTTTATTGAAAAACTGCCAGGTCCGACATATCAAGATTGTTTATGCTGTAGTAAAGCCTCTGGTCAATCTGGTCACCTTCCGGGGGGCTGGTGCCCTCCCATTTATATTTAAATCCGTCAAAAAAATAACTTGTCCAATCCATTGTCTGGCTTTCATATAAAAAACTGGTTCCTTTTTCTGTAGCAAGGTTCATATAATAGTCAGTTTTCATGAATCCTTCTTCCTGGGTAATGTCAACAGGTATCCATCCGTACCCCGGAAGCTTGACTTCGGTCCAGGCATGCCCGATATCAATAGTCTTGTTTTTTTCATCAAGTATCAGCATGGTAGGAATACCTGCAGCTACTCTTGCCGGAATCCCGCTTGCCCTTAAAAGTGCGGTGTAAAGAATTGCATAATCCGCGCAGACCCCTTTTCCGACTTTCAATATTTGTGAAGCATCCATAAACTCATAATTCCTGTCAGCGGCCCTCGGATAATCATATTTGAGCTTGCCGGTAACATAATTATAAATCTTTTTGGCTTTTATAACTGGGTCCGTTTCACTGCCGACAGCTTTTTTAGCTGCACTTATAATTGCAGGACTGTAAACATCGATAAAAAGATCATCTCCTGTATATAGCCTTAAGTCCTCATCATCAGCTTCATATACAAAATTGCCTGAGCTGATTGTTTTAAAATCATATTCATACATTGAGACAGTGCTTGTAATACTGGCCTTATATTGCCCGCCGGGAGCAACCTTTACAGACTTGTCGTACTTAAAATGTGTAAGCATATTTTTGGACTCATCAAATATCTGGTCCACGCTCGTTAAGCTTGCCCTTATATTGTTGATTTTCTGAAAAGGATAAAAAGACTGTGGGGTCCTTAAGTAACATTCGAGGTTTTTTAAAGTCAGGTCGCTGTTATTCTTAAGGATGCACTCTATTTTTACATCAAAGACATGCTCCTTGATAAGATTAATTGAAAGGCTTGGCTGTTTTACTATAACTGTCACATTTTCCTGGTCCGTAAGTGTACCATCTGAGACAGTCAGTGAGATCTCGTACTGGCCGGGTTTATTAAAAGTACAGGAAAGCTCTTCAGATTTTTCAGAAATTGCAAATTGAGTACCCGAGATACTGTCAGTATAAAAAGCTCCAACATCAGTCAGTTTCGTGCCGTTTAAGGTCCAAATATATGTCAGATTACTACCTTCTGGGTCATATGAGTCAATGGCAGAAAAAAAAACAGGATTTTCCTGGATATAAACATCTTTTTCAAGCTTGTCCCCAAAGACTTCTACATCTGCAAAAGGGGGTTTGTTTCCCTGTACTGAAGAATCGTCTACAACCATGCCTTCGCCGTCAGCTTTTTTATGGAGGGAAAGTATTGCAAGCCCGGCAAACCCGTCAGCTATGTAACCATAGTCCCCGCTTATGGCAATATCATAAGAATTCCCGCCGGTACTTAAATTAGACACAACAACGGGGTTTTTGCTGTCACTTATATCTACTGCCAGGATACCTCCTTCATTGTTCGAAACAAAAAGAAAACTATCCTTCATGTCAAGTTCCCATGCTCCGCCCGGAATACTGCACTTTCCTGCAAGCACAGGTTTTTCGGGGCTTTTTATATCGACGATCTGCATATAACTGTTAAGATATTCCTTCGACTCTACATCAACGGTGCTGCTGGAAAGGTATGCAAAGCCGCCATTTATAAATATGGACCATGAATTTGCAGGGACCTCACAACTGCCTGCCATATGCGGCTTTTTCTTATCTTTGATATCAATAACAAATAAAGTGCTTTTCCCTGCATAATCATCTTTCTGGTAATCATAATATGAGCTATTGGCGTAAGCATAATCTCCCTGTACAAAAAGTCCGAATGGCTGACCGTCGATCTTGCATGAACCAATAAGTACAGGTTTGCCCTTGTTGGAGATATCTATTATTTCTAATGCACTTTCTTCACTATTGTCAAGCAATACAGTTGAGTTTAAATAAGCGTAGTTGCCCCCGATTACAAGCCCCTGGACAGATTTCTTTTTATTATCGCCGGAAACATAATCGCCCGCTAACTTTGGATTTTTCTTATCCCTTATATCGATTATTTTAAACCCGCACTTGCTGTAAATATTGTTTCCGCTGCTTTGGCTGTCCTGCCGGCTGCTTTCTGAAGCTGTCTCAGGGTTTATCCATTCAGTATAAGAAATATAAGCATAGTCATCCTGGAGCATTACTATATTAGCTGCGTTCAAGCCGCTGATTTTACCTGTAATAGCCGGGTTTTCTTTGTCTCTGACATCAATAACATAGAGAATGCCAAGGTCATTTGTCAGGTATGCAAACCCGCCCTGAGCCTTAACGTCTATAGCCTGACCGGATATCTTAAGCTTGCTCAATACCGCAAGCTCCGGGCTGGCAAGCTTTGTTGACTGTTCTGCAGAAGTTTGGGCAGTATCTGCATCGCCGGCGGCGGCAGTCTCATTCCAGAATTGCGTTTCTTCCGTGCCTAAAGATAAGTTTGGATTAAAAGAAAAGCAGCATGATACCTGTAAGATCAGAACCGCAAGCAGGATAACCATTCCCGGGAAAATTAACATTGGTTTCAGCACACTGTCTTTTTTACAAAGATTAGTTTTTTCTTTATAAGGACAGGTTCTTTCTTTACAGGTATCGGTTCTTTCTTTACAGGTACCTTTTATGCCATTATAAAAGCTGTTTTTATCAAACATAATCGTTGATTTATAGTTTTAGATTGTAACCGCAATAAGGGCACAAGTTAAAATCTTCCTTTATGTTTTTGCCGCAGTCCGGACACATGTCTTTGACGATTGCTTTAGGATGTGCGCCTTCCTTAAATACGACTATTTTATCTTTACCAAGGTCCTGTTCTGTCAGGCTGAAAGCATTTATAATGTGTGACAATACTCTTGCCTGGTCCTCGGTGAAATCACCCGCTTCTTTGAATTTCTCATGGACTCGCAGATATAAATCAACTATGTCCTCTTTTTCAAACTTGTTAAGAACAGTGAGCTCGCTTTCCATCAGTTCCCTGTAAACAATTATGTTGTCCTCTATTGCCTCGAATCTCTTGTCCAGCATCTCATCACACTTTGTGCAGTAAACTGAATCAGTTTCCACTTTGATTTCTTTGCCGCATTCCAGACATGTCTTAGCCATTTTTTCCTCCATATTTTTTAAAATTCTTTTTTTAAAAGTTTTATATAATTTTATTAACCTGCAAAGTATTATTCTTAAAAATCCGATTATGATTGAGCATTGCCGGATGAATAGACAATATTAGCATAAAATCGCCAAATATTCTAAATCAATAAAATCAATTAAATCTATTAAACTAATTAAACCGATTGGAGCAATTAAACCAATCAGGACAATTACGCCCGGGCTGCATTAACAAGAATCTTTAAGGATAAGAAAACAGAATCCGATAATGTATTTTCTCCAAATTTCCAAATTATTGCAGTAAAAGAATTTATACTATAAGTTTTTCCAATTCCTGCATAATATGGTAAAGGCCCTCAGTATCCAGCTTGCAGTATTCCAGAAGGTTATGCCTTACGGCTTCTGTATCTTCGTTAGCAATTTCAGTTTTATCGGCCTTTTTATGTGTGTTTTTATTTGAATTTTGGCCAAAATTCCCGGCGCCTTCTTTTTTTACCTCATAACCGGTATTATTTATCCCTGACAGGGTTTCTTTCCATAGCCGGGACCTCTCTAAAAAACTAATGGCGGCTATATCCCCGTTTGAAATTGCCATTTCGTCGTAGCTTTTCTTTGTAAGCGCAGGCAGCACCCTTTTAACTGAAGCGCTGCCTCTCTGGGCCGGGTTGTAATAATAAAAATTCTTAAAAGGATAAGACAGGTCGACTATTCTGTTTGCAACTTTGAATATCCAGCTGACATGCTCAGTGTTGAATGACACCAGGTCCCGAAATATGGAACGTTCAAAAGTTTCATCGTAAACAATTACAGTTCCATCAAATGATTTGTACCTGTTGGTTTTATCCGGCCTGAATATAATACTGCCTCTGCCCTTTTTACCCATTTCAATATTTTTATTTATGGCGGCTTTTTTACCGTTATTAAAAATTAATTTTTTACTGTCATCCGCAATACCGATATCACTACCGTCGAAGCTTTGCGCGAAGCCAAACCATTTTCTTAAGCTATCCAGAAGAGCGGGCCTTGGATCACTCATGCCATCTGACAGAAAGCAGTAGTACTCAGGCTGCCCTTCGGGCTTTCTTAAAACATGAAGTGAAAACTGGAAGGGTATGTTCTGGTAAGGCTTTGTATTTTCAATAAGGGGGATTGGAGATGCAAATGTCTCAAAATCCAAAAAGAAAACAGGGTAACTTACCTGCTTTAAAAAATTTGCTATCGCTGCTTTATTAATATATTTGGCGTCGTTTTTAGTATGCTCGATCTGTATTTTTTGTTTTTCATTTATCCCGGAAAAGTTCAGTGGTATATCACTTATAGACTTAATATCGGAGTCATTTAGTTTTTTTATCATCTTATGATTTATGGAATAAAGAAACAGGATGCTCTTGCTGCCTATTGATTCCCAGCACTTATTTTTTAAAGGACAATTAAAAGGCTTGCCGCAGAATTTACCCGGATTTACCTGTGGCGGATGGTCGCCGGATATTATCTCTGCCATATTCTGCAAATCATTTTTGATATGCAGGTTTAATTTTTCAATCTTTTCAGTGACTTCCGTTATTTTAAACATTTCAAAAGGATTTATTTCTCCTTTTAGCAAATATTCTGTATTTATATTCATTAAATAACAGTTCCGTATATCAATGCCGGCCGACTGAAAGCAATATTTCTGGAAAGCAATATCATAAACATTGATTTTCTTGGTGCCTGTGGTAATTTTAATTTCTACGATATCCCAGCGGCTGGGGCTGGTTTTGACCTTTTTATTAGTTTCTTCTTTAGTATTTATACTATTGCAGCCGGAAAGCTCATTTAGAGGAAAAGCAGTATCTGTAAGAAAATTCCTGCCTGCCAAAAGCTCCTGTGCATATGGATGCCAGCCAATGCCGGCGCAGGCCCCGGAATCCGCCCCATCGGTATTGGATCCATCGGTAATGGCCCCGGAATCCGCCAAACCGTTTTCAACCGGGACAAGTACGTCGGCCCTTGCATATATACCATAGGAGCGGCCATTAAAAAAACAGGCATCTTTACATAAAATACCGGCATCAAACAACGGTTTTCTTAAATTCATCAATTCCAGGGTCCTAAGATAAACAAGTTCCCGGCCTTTTTCCTGCAGTACCTCAACCCCTTCCGGGAAACATTTTTTTGCAAGACTGCCGGTAAAAAGGCCCGCTTTATAATTAAACCTGGCGCGCAAATCAAGTTCCGGGATGTTTTTTCTGTCATTAACGTAATACCAAAGATATTTGGGGCACTGTTTGTGTATCAGGTAAGCTGACTTGGATATAAGCTTATTGTTTTCCATACGTAGGATTTTCCCGGGCGCTTTACTTTATTGTTTTCTTTAACTGTTGTTTTCTTACCGGCTCAAATACCTTTGATTTACTGCCGGCTATATTACCGATTGCTTTCCTGTTGGTTTAATTGCCTGTTGTTTTCTTACCGGCTCAAATACCTTTGATTTACTGCCGGCTCAATCACTCGTTGCTTGCCTGCCGGCTCAATAATCTGTTGCTTTTCTGCCGGCTAAAAAGTTAATCACCTGATTCCATATCAGCATAGAAACCCCCATATATTTTATTAAAATCAATACGGGGTAATTTAAAATCTTTATATTTATTTCTGACATTCGTCATCGCATTTGTAAGGTTTACGTTTTTAATGCCGTTTTTAATAGAAAGGTATGCTTCGATAAAAGCTGCCAGATCATCTGCAGCCTTTACCAGCTTTCCATCCCTTAAAGGTGTGACCCCAAATTCATCCTCGGTATACAGCCTCATTTCACTGTGCCATTTTTCAGGAAGCAGGTTATATATGCGTTTATCCATCTCGCTTTTTTCATAGTCTTTTATAAGCTCATCAAGGCCCTCAACCGATTTCTTGACAGGGTTGATAATATCCCTTGTCAGCACTTCAGGCAGGTCATGGAATAACCCGGTAAAATAATTATTAACAGTCTTTTCAGTGTTAAAGCCGCCAAAACAGGAAAAAAGGTATGAAAATATTGCAACAATTAGCATGTGCCCTAAAACTGAGGTCCTTGGAACCCTGTAAATGTGGCTCCACCTTACCTGGAACCTCAACTGCCCGCAAATATTGATGAAAGAGAGAAGCTTTGGTGAACTTAAGAAACTCCTGACCCCTGAAATCTGTGCAAATTTTTCCTGTTCTTTTTCTATGCTGCTCTTGATTTCATCTACCTGGTATCCCCCGGGATTAAACCTGCTGATAATGTCGTACTCCCATTTTGTTATATAAAAATGGGCCGCGCTTATTATCCTGCGGTTAATATCAGCAGTATTTGTTTCAATATCTGTTAAAATATAATCTTTAAAACCCTCGCAGAAGTCGCCGCCCAAATCTTTTATTACGGGATAAATTTTTTCATAAACCCAGAGATTCAGTTTCAAATATTTTTCCCTGTCCTGCTTTATCTCATAAAATAGCGGGGGTTTTAAATCAGTCAAAACAATCCTCTGGAGATATTCGTAGAGACCATATTTGATTAGCAGGGCCCGGTCAATATCCTTATTGCCCGCATCTTCTTCCAGCCTGGTTATTACATAAGCTGCAATCATCTTGTGCGCCTGCTTGTCAAGCTCACTCATTTCAATGGCCCTTACCTGGTCATTCCACCTCTGCATGCTGGCAGCTTCAAAGATTTTTAAGAAAAGGTCGTTTAAAATCATTATATTAAATCCATAAAAGTAAAAAATTAAGGCTTGTAAGATTTATTTGATATTTCTATCATTATATTGCAAAAACCATACTGTAAACAGTATACTGCAAATATTATAAAGCTGTTATTTATAGTTTTTAGGTTTCAACCGTTAACAGTATCAAAATTTTGGAAATTTAATGCTTAAATCATGGAATACAGGGAAATAGGGAAAACCGGCAAAAAAGCATCCATATTGGGACTTGGGGCAATGCGCCTTCCGATGTCAGGTGCCGGCTCAAATAAAGTAATCCGCCAAGAAGAATCAATTGAAATGATTCTTAAGTCTTTTGAGCTTGGTATTAATATTATAGATACTGCTTACCCGTATTGCCTTGGGCAGAGCGAAACGGCCGTTGGAAAAGCGCTGAATATCTGGAAGAAAAATTTTGCTGCGCATTCCGCGCTTGCCCCACTTGACCCGCGCTCCGCGCTTTCCTCACATTCCCCGCACTCTGCGCATTCCGGGCTTACCTCACATGCTGCACACAATCAGGCTAAAGCTGCCCCCATAAACGAAAGGATATATCTTTCCACCAAATTCCCGACATGGCTTGCAAAAAAGAGGGGCGATTTTCGCATTTTTCTTGAGGAACAGATAAAAAACCTTGATGGAAACCACATAGATTTCTATCTTTTCCATACTTTAAATGAGGAATATTTTAATGAAAAAGTTTTAAAACTCGGCCTGCTGTCTGAAGCTTTGAAAGCAAAAGAGGAAGGGCTGATAAGCCATATTGCTTTTTCATTTCACGACACACCTGAGGTAATGAAAAAGATAATCGATACACAGGCATTTGAGGCTGTACTTTGCCAGTATAATATTTTGGACAGGACAAATGAAGAAGCTATTTGCTATGCCGCCGAAAAAGGGCTGGGGGTATTTGTGATGGGGCCGCTGGGAGGAGGCCGAGTAAAAGACCTGGCATATTTCAGGGAAAAAATGGCAGGTTCTGCAAGCAGGATTTACGAGCTTGCGTTTAAATTTGTTTTTTCAAACCCCAATATCTCAGTTGCATTTTCCGGAATGGAAAACCTTGAAATGGTTGAGGAGAACCTTGCTATTGCAAACAGCTATGAGAATTTCACAGATGACGAAAGAAAAGTAATCATAAAGTTTATAAATACAGAAAAAGTTGAAGAGCTTATACCCTGTACAAACTGCCAATACTGCATACCCTGCCCGGAAGATGTGGCAATACCCCGGATTTTAAAAATATATAATTATTACACGCTTACGGGGCTAAAGGGCAATTCCGCCTGGCAGTACGGGAATATTTCACTGGACGGGACAAGCAGGCAGGCTGATTTTTGTACAGAATGCGGCAAGTGTGAAGAAAAATGCCCTCAGAAAATCGGGATAATAGATAAATTAAAAGAGGCCCACAAAATTTTTACTCCATAAAAAGATTAAGAAGGATAATGCAGCCTAAAAATGCCTGGCCCCGTTGAAATAAAATCAAATAAAACCCTTACTAAGGCAATGCAGTGTTCATCATATTTTGTCAGTTTTCATGTAAACCCGCCATTATTGTATCAATTCTTTTGGATTTTTCTTCAAGCATCGAGAGCTCTTCTTTTGTAATCGGCTTTAAATCATCAGCAATATCGCACGCAAGCATAAGAAGCTCAGCATAGCTGGGTGATACTGCCGCAGTAACGCCTTCAAGAGAAAGAGTAAAGCGAAGCCCAAGGGAAGCTTCTTTAAAATTGTCTTCAGGCACATACCAGCATTTGCCCCACCTGTTTATTTCGCCTTTTTCCAGGGCCCTTTTAGCCATGGCCTTTATAGCGAGGATTCCCATACCCTTCTGCCTGGCCATATTTAATACTGAGTGCCCGTAGCCGTGCTTAAACCACAAAACCCAGTTAAAGGGAAACATGATGCTTGTAAAATCAAAGACTTGCATTAAAGCAAGCGCAGCCTCTTCAGAGTGTGCAGTAAAGCCCAGGTATCTTACGAGCCCTTTCTCTTTTGCTTTGACAAAAGCTTCAAGTGCGCCGCCCGGTCCTGTTATCCTGTTTACTTCATCAAGAGTTATTACTGCATGGAGCTGGTAAAGGTCAAAATGGTCAGTCTTTAACTTTTTTAAGGAATCGTGCAGTTCCTTTTCTGCACCCTGCGCGCTGCGCTCCAGTGTCTTACAGGCAAGAAATACATTATTCCTGTAAGGTTTAAGCGCCGGACCCATCATTTCCTGTGCGTTCCCATACTGTGGGGCCACATCAAAATAATTTATCCCCCTGTCTATCGCCTGTGATACAAAAAGCGAAGCATCTTTTGCAGATTCACTCATTACAACAATTCCGCCAAAACCGACAACTGATAGTTTTTGCCCGGTGTTTCCAAGACTGCGCATCTCCATTGTAATAACTCCCCCTCCCCTTAAATTATCTTCTTTAGAATTTTAAAAGATCAAGAACAAATCCGTAGTATCGTCACCTGTCATATGCAGAGTATGATTAGTACTGCAGTATCAAATATAAATTGCTTTTTACCAGCGGTTTCTAAAACTATACATTCACTTTATATATTATACACTTTTGATTATACTTAAAGCTAGATTTATGACAACTAACATTTTAGAATCCATACCTTTTTATAAAAAAGTCAAACGTAAAAATACTATGAAACTAACGGAATCACAGGAACAAAAAATAATAAAAGTCGGTAAAAAATATAATTTAAAGCTAATTATTTTACATGGTTCCTATGCAACAAATAAGGCTAACCCGGAAAGTGATCTGGATATTGGGATCCTTGGCAAAAAACTGTTAGATTTTAAAACTATCAGCAGTATATATTCTTGTCTTTCTGAAATATTTGGAGATTATAAGAATGCGGAACTTGATATGAAATCGTTGCATAAAATAGATCCTTTATTTCGTTATCAGGTAGCCAAATACTCACAGCTTCTCTATGGCAACACAGTTGATTTTAACGAATTTAGAGCGTATGCTTTTCAGCAGTACCATGATTGTGCGGACCTTTTTGAATTGGAAAAAAAGCTTGTTATAAAATATCAGAATCATTTAAATAAAAAATATAATAAGAATTATGCTTGATAAAAATTTCATAACCAGAAAAATAAAACTTATCCAGGAAGAAATATCCAGACTTGAAGAATTAAGCAATTATACTTAGGTTTCAATTTACCGTTACTGTCTTTTTCACTTCTATGGCGTCTCCATAAAAATTATATGCGTAATAATGGTAGCCGTGCAATATGTCGTCATTTCGTTTAAAACCGGTATAAACATAGACGTTTTGTAAGTTCTCAAAAG
>JBBQDW010000013.1:0-26385 GCA_038320085.1 Candidatus Humimicrobiales bacterium | reverse complement strand
AATTTATACTGACATTTAATGCCACTGCCACTGTTCCATATGAATTCGCTGCCGACCCGAAAGCAACATCCAGAAGCGAAAAAACTGCGCCCCCGTGTGTTATTCCGAAAATATTGCCATAATCTGCACTCACTTCCATGGTTACCCTGGAATGCCCCTGCTCAAGCAGGAGGACCTTAATCCCCAACAGTTTCGCATAAGGCTCATTTTCAATATTTTCTTTTACACTTTTTAACAGTTCTTTGCCCTGAATTTCTACTTTATCCTGCATTTCTACTTTATCCTGCATTTCTACTTTATCCCTGCATTGCCTCTTTGCCCTTTAGTGACTTTATGATCTTCTTTATCAACATGTCTGGCTGCTTTTTAATCAAACCATTTTTATTTTTTTGCCAGGCATTAACTTCCCGGCTTAACATTCTGTATCGTATTGTCCTGGAGTTTTCTTAACTGTGCAAGCAAAGTTAAAGTATTATATTCAACATCATCCATTGAGACAGGTTCATCAACTGCCTTATTCCTTTTCAAAATGCAGCCATTCGAAAGACCGACAGGTAGAAGATTCTCCCGCGCTGCAGCCTCATACCTGTCAATTAGGCCATAAACAGTATAGCCTCCTATGCCATCTATCTTTTCACCGCTTTTTAAACTTTTTTTGGCAACTGTTATGACTTCCGAAACCAGGCTGCCGGCCGGCACTATCCATGGTTTTCTTTCAAAGTAGGCCCTGGCTATAGAAAGCGGGGTTTCAATACCCGGAATATGATACGGCCTGTAAATCAGGTAATTCGGGCCCTCACCCATTAGGAGATAATTTAAAAGTTCTTTTGTCAGCTTGCTTTTAGTGGAAAACACAAGAAAAACTCCCGGCGCAAGATCGCCTATTACAAAATCCACAACACCCTCATTCTCCAGTATTCCACCGTCGCTTTTTAAACAAAATACTGACAAAAGCTCAGCTATTTTTGCTTTCGGGCTGTGCATTCCCCTGCAGTCAGAAACAAGGCCGGTTGCATTGGAAAGGCAGGCCATTTCTATCATCGATTTGGTGCCGTCTACAAAAGAAGTCATCATCTTGCCGCTGGAACCTTTTTTTTGCGCATATTCTTCAAGTGAAGTGGGATTTGCATGTTTATCAAGCGGATTATTCTTGCCTTTTCCTGCACAGATAACCTTAAAACCCAGGCCGTCTGCAAAATCAAAAAGCTCCATAAGAACTGCAGGTTCATCGCCGGCAGCAAGTGTATAGACCAGGTTTCTCTCTTCAGCAATCTTCTTAAGGATGGGCCCGACAGTTATATCTGTTTCAACATTTAATGTTACAACATCCTTATTGCCCAAAAGTGCTGTAAGCGCCACACCCGCGCCAACGTCGGTGTAGCCTGTTGCATCTACGACAACGTCTATTTCAGGGATTTCGGCAAGCATTGCAAAATCGTTGGTAAATATAATCTTTCCCGATGAAATGGCATCGCTTGTTTTTTTAATAGAAAAGTCTGATAATTTTTTACAGGCAAGCATATCTTTGAGGTTTGCATTTAATACACTGCCGCTATCATTATTTTCAATTTCGCTGATACCGGCCCTGTTTAAGCCAAGACTACCGCATATACGGTCGACCTTTAACATACTTTTATCAGCAATGGCGCAGACTCTAAACCCTTTAATGCTGTTTAAGTGGGAGATTATGGACAGGCCCATCTGCCCTGCTCCTGCAACTCCCACATTAATGCTTTTACCCTGTTTTACTAATCCGACCAGCTTTTCTTTAAAACCTAACAAATATATCTCCCTTGCACAAAACTTTATTAGAATGACAGTTTTTAATTTCAGGATCTGTCTTTTTATTTTAAGGATTTATCCTGAGAACCTTCCCGGGTGCTTATATTTTTGTTTTTTAGAATTTACCCTGAAAACTTCCTGAATGCTTTTACTTTAAATTAATTGTAATATTTTATTACAATTTAGAATAGTACAATAATTTGCTTTAAAACAATAGCGCGTCCACTACTCAATGAATATCTTTCAGCAGTAAGGAATGCAGCATAAAAATGTCCCCGGCCTAATATAGATGTCTTCTTATAATCAATTCTTATAATTAAATACCCATATGTCCCCGGGGACAATTAATTAATCCAAGCAAACAAACAACTACAAACAACTACAAATAAATACAAATAAATTTAGCTTTACTGTCCTCTCAAGTTAGCAAAAAATGCATTCTTTTCGCCTGCATCGTAGCCCACTGCAGATGCTTTTCCGTAATTCTGCGGCCACTGCCTGTATCTCTGTACTGAAATATCTCCATCCCCCATTGCCAGCAGCGCCGGCAATATTCTTGATGCCATGTCAAGGGAAATGTTTGACCAGACAAAACCGCTTAGCATGTTAAGCACATCCGGCAGGTTTGAAGAATTTACAATACCTTTTTTTTGCAGCAGCAGACCCTTAAGAAGCATCCCTGCCTGGTATTCCCTTGCAAATGCCCCGCCACCGTATAATGACCTCCCGTGCCTTGCCCTGCAGAGCGCAAGCGCCTGATCGCCGTTGATTGTCCATGTTCCCGGGGTCAGATAGCAGTTAGAAAAACTATCAGAAATATTTTCTTCAACCGTGACAGTGACTCCTCCAAGAGTATTAATAAGCGGAACAAAGCCGTCAAAGTCGGTGATTACATAGAAATCTATTGGAATGCCGGTAAACTGCTCAAAGGTCCGTTCCGCAAGGTCATTTCCACCAATAGCATGTGCACCATTTATTTTACCATTGCCATGGCCGGGAATAGCGGTCCAGGTATCTCTTGCAATCGGCACAATTACTGCTTTTTTGGTATCAAGATTTAAATGTACAAAAAGGTTTTGGTCGGTCCTTCCGTTTACCCTGCCTCCTGGCCTGCCCATTCCGCTGTCATCACCCCAGATAATGAAATTTACCTTATTTCCGGAAGCAAAACCTGCTGCAGTGCCGGAAATGAGTCCTCCGCCTGACGAAGTGTTGGTGGATGCTGAAGTTGTTGTCCTGGCACCTGCATAAGGAGTTATCCCAAACGAACTACAAAGCTGAGCAAATTCCTGGGACTGTGAAAAGCCGTCAATAACCGTTGTCCGGCTCGTGCCGTTATTAAGTTTTTTTAGCCACACATCATATCCTTCTGCATCAGGTTCTCTGTTAAAAAATGCCCTGTATGCAATTGTCAGAAATGACGCATTGTCAAGGTTCTTGTCTGTAAACTCTTTGGAAAACAAAAACCCTTTGGCAACATCGGCGCCCGTCTTTGCACCGCTAAGTAAATCTTCAACCCACTTGTTAAGTCCGGCCTGGTCCGCCTGCCTGTCAAGGCATACCTGATAAAACCTCGATACAAATGCTTCGACCTGTTCGCTGCTTCCTGCGCTGATATATGCAGGGGACAGAACTGCAACAAGCAGTACAATACTGGTAAAAATTACCAGGTATTTCCATTTTCCTGTCAGAATACTGAGCCTCTGTTTCACTGTAACCCTCCCTTTGTTTTTGAAAAAAGTTTTTAATTTTAAAAATATGAGCCATTATAGCAAAGTTATTTATTCCTGTCTGGCAAAATAAAAATATTTATTCTCCTCCTTCGGATTCCCCGGGTTTATTTTTGGAATATATTCCGGGGCGGGTCAGGGCAAAATCATATTTGACAGGGTCATCAGGGGCATATTTTTTTAATGCGTTTGTTATCTGTGCCGCCGTATTCATGTCTGCCTGTTTTCTGTCCGTCAGGTTATGAAGCATTGAAACCCGGTGCATATGGATATCAAGGGGTATGATTAATTTTGATGTGCTTATGCCTTCCCACCCGCCCGGGTCCACGTTATCCTTCCTTACCATCCAGCGCAAATAAAGATTTACCCTTTTAAAGGCGCATTTGCCGGCAGGCATGGGCATGAGGCTGTTATAGCAGTCGCAATCCCCCAGCCTGATTTCTTTTGAAAAATTCAAAATAGCGCCCGGCAGGTCTTTTTCTTTTTTATATTCTGACTCAAAACATTCATAGAGCGAGCCGAATTTTCTTATAACGTGCCCGGTATTTGCCAAAAAACGGGCCATTTCTTCTCCCGTTGTAAACCTGTGTTTAAAATCCTTAAATAAATGGCTTAATTCTTTGGGGCTGGTTTTTATCAAAAATTCCGAAGGATTCGCACCCAGGACATTTAATACTCTTGAAACACTTTTTAAAATTTGCTTTACCTGGCCATATGCAAGTGATGCTGCGACAAGGCCGGCGACTTCTCGTTCCTTTACATCATTATAATCATAAAGAAATTCAAGCGGATCGGGGTGCACATATTTCCTGTCATTATATTTATCGTACTGTTCCTCAAGGATTTTTTTGTCAAGCAATTCGTTCCTTTTTTTCATTTCAAGTATACTTTACAAAATAATTTAATTGATGCGGATATCCATATCTTAATTTAAACCGGGGGCTGCCTAAAACCTCTGCATTTGTCATAACACGGCGAGCCCTGCTGATTTATTGGGCTCTTTTAGCAGTACTTTTATCATCCCTTCAGATAATTGGCTCTTGCATATCACTCCGGCTAATCAATCTATACCGGCACGGCTAATATTTATCAGCCTTTATAGCAGTCCGGCTTCAGTATGTTTTTGCAGTATTTTGTCTGCAAGGCCGTCCAGCAATTTAAAATCTGCCTCTTTTGGAAATCCTTTGACAAGTACCGGTTCTAATATCTCTGCTCCAACACTTCCAAGCATGTCAGCAAGCTGTTCCACCATTTTACCGCCCCAGCCATACGAACCGACTACTGACAAAAATTTAGTCTTCGGACGAAGAGCCTTTACAAGAAATGCGGCAAAAATTGCTTTGGGATGAGTGCCTGCAAGCACTGTGGGGGAACCGATTACTGCAGTTGCAGCAGTCACAAGCGTCATTGCTATTTCACCGATATCGGCATCTGCAAGATTAAAAGCCTTTACTGTTATTTTTCTTTTCTCAAGCGCTTTTATAAAATATTCTGTTATTTTTTCAGTGCTGCCGTGCATTGAAACATAGGCAATAAGCACTTCATTTTTTACGTCCTCCGAGGCCCAGTCCTTATAGCATTCGAATATAAAATCTTTTCCTTTATGCATGGGCCCGTGACTGGGCGCAATTATTTCAATATCAAGGTCAGCTAACTTTTCAAGATTTTTTCTTATGACACTCCTGAAAGGGCTCATTATTTCTGCATAATACCTTTTTGCCGGAATATAAATATCCTGGGGATTATCAGGATATAGCTTGTCTATTGCTAAATGAGAACCAAAGAAATCACAGGAAAAAAGAATTTTATCTGCAGGAATATAAGTGACCATTGTCTCGGGCCAGTGAACCCATGTAGTAAATATAAATCTTAAAGTCTTATTTCCAATTGATATCTCCTGGCCGTCTTCTACTACAATAAACTTATCTTCATCAATTAAAAGGAGGTCCATTAGCTCCGACTTGCATTTGGCATTGGTAACTACTTTTGCCGTTGGGTAAGCTCCAAGCAGAAACGGTATCGAGCCTGAGTGGTCCTGTTCGCCATGATGAGCAACGATATAATCAATTTTTTCGATACCGGCTCCATCCAGATTATCAAACAGGATATCTTTCATGGTCGGGTCCACTGAATCTATTAAAACAGTCTTTTCGCTGCCCTTTATGATATAGGAATTATAAGTCGTGCCGTCAGGAAGAGGTATGAGTTCATCAAATATCCTTCTTTGGGCATCAACTGCGCCGACATAAAAAATATCCTGCTTAAGCATATTTTCTTTCATTTTTATCAATCCTTTATTTCCTTAACCTCACCATGGTTATTTATATTGTGGGTGATTATCTATATTTTTAATAGCAGCCTACATTATGTGTAATTATCTGCATTGCTAATGCCTATCCATATTGTTATTGGCTATCTATATTGTTAATGCCTATCCATATTGTTAACGGCTATCCATATTTGGGCGATCATCCATATTATGGGTGATTATCTGTATTACTGTATTGCTGTATTACCGTATATAATTATAGATCTGGCCAATATTTTTAGCCTTTCCATAAACCGTGAAGACTGCAGTATTCTCTTGCAGCTGCGTCTGTGCCGTCAATATAAAAATCAGCCTGGGGCGCCTGGCCGGGTTTTAAAAACTGCCTGTATGCTTTATCTCCGGAAATTATTTCTATCCACTCGATATAATGGCTCTCCTCCATTGGGTGTGCGATACTGCCGACTTTGACATCAAATCCCTGTGCAGTTTTACTTATAACCGGTATGTGTTTTTCTACAGAGGCGTCTTTTGTATTCTCTTTATAAAGGATCATGTCCTGGCCGCAGCAAACCATCTTTCCCTGTCCGGGATGCAGCATTTCAACAATATTCCCGCAAACTTCACATTTATAAATCTGTAGTATTTCTGTCATTTTTTTACCCCTTTTACAATTCTTTTTATAATGCTATACATGCATTGCCCTATTTAGATATCTTATTTAAAGGCCTTCTTATTTAAATTTCTTATTTATTTTCCTTATTAATAATATTTTTTTTGTAAATAATTACTGAATATAATAGCACAAATATTTAAAATAGGTATCGTGTGCCCTTTTTTTCCCCGGACCGGGAACTGAAATATTTGTTAATCCGGCTATAATTATTATTCCGGTTTCACGAATCGGCTGCTTAATCAGGGGCTATTAAAATAGACAAACGGTCGTGGGTCTTAGTCACAAAACAATACGAATGTTACTGGTATCCCGGGAAGAAATCGCGCTTAATTTGAGAATCGTCAATGTTGTCTGCTGAAAGACTTTCTCCAATGGATTTTACCATACCCGGGGGACCTGAAATATAGTATGCCTTGTCCCTGTAATACGGAATAGAGGCCCGTATCATTTCTATATTACAGACCTCGGGACTAATAATGTATCTGACCTTAAAGGAACTCTCCTGATTTGCCAGCAAATCTAATTCGTCTTTAAAAACTATATCATTACTTCTGTTACTGTATAACAGGAAGATTTCCAATTCTTTTGTTTTATTATTATGGGAAAGAACATTATTGTGGGCAAGATCAAAAAGTATGGACCTGAAGGGCGTTATCCCTATGCCGCCGGCTATAAAGACATATCTTTTAACATAGCCCTCGATTATAAACTTACCCTGTGGAGGCAATGCTGAAATGCTGCTTCCTTTTTCCATATTCATAAGCGCTTTCTTGAAAGTACTTGAATGTTCCAGGGCAATCCGGGTCGTAATCATAATCAGGCTTTCGTATGGGGCAGAGGCAATAGTAAAATACCTGGTAATCCCACGGTTGTCCGGATTGTCATGAGGCAATGTAAAATTCATGTGCTGCCCGGCTTTAAAAATTATCGGGTCAGATGATTTGAAAAAGAATGAAAAACAATCAATAGTGTTTTGAACTTTTTCCACAAAATTAAGGTTCATTTAAAACTCTCTTCTTTTACTTTATTGTTTCTGCGGTATCATACATAATTCTATAATATTTTTCAGCTGATGACATTAAAAACATTTCCAAAATAACAGATATTCCCCATTTGGCAGTACTTGTGAGTATTTAAATCTTGCGTCATTTAAGAATATTTACGGCAAAGATATTTATGGTCATTTACGGCAAAGAAATCCGGGATATTTAAGGCTTAGGACACTAAAGACATTTAGGTCTTCATTACATTTAAGAGTATTTAAAACTTGCGGGTATTTAAGGATATTTGAGGCAAAGCGCCTGAAGTTTTTTTAGTTTATTTCATAAGGGCTCTTATCGACCTTATAATTTCTGAGCTCTCTCAGAAGTTTGGACAACACTATCTGTTTTTTTAATTTCCTGCAAAAATCCTTTTTGACAGTGCTTTTAATTCCTAAAGTCCGCCCTCTGCAGCCGGAAGACCGCTTTAAAGCAGGTCCTGGTCCGAATCGGAATATTTTACCAGCTCTTTTGCAATGTCCAGTTTAACCTGTTCTTTTTCTTTATTGGAATAAAATTTTAGTTCTCCTATAATTTTGTTATATTTGGAGATATATATTTTTCTTCCGTTATATTTATTTATATATTTTGTCAGGTTGGTCCTGACATCCCTTATATCTTTTTGTACCATTTCTACAAATCCTTTTTATATAAAATCCAAGATTTTTTCTTCACTAATATAAATATCGGAAATTATTTGAAAAACTATAGAAAATAATTAAAAAATATATATGTGCTTTAAAGTATTAAAGTTGCAGATTTTCTTATTTACCGGGTAATTATTTGGTTTTTACCCAGCCGGCAACACTGATTAAATAACCTTCCGCACTTATTTTTTCTAATGTTCCCTTTTCCAGATTATAAATCATTACAAAATTTGCCTGGACACCGGTCATATTCTCATCATATTCTGAAAAAAGAAAAGCAACACTTTTACCGTCAGGTGAAATTGAAGGCACGGATGGCCCGATTTGGAAATCTGTAAGTTTTTTATTGCCCGAACCGTCAGCGTTTATTATGAAAATATCCCCGCTTGGGATTTGTGCAGATATTGTCCCGTACCTCAAAGAGCCTGTATATGCTATTTTTGGTAGTTCACCTTTACTGTCAAATACTGATAGCTGCTGCTCTCTTAACTTATTGTTTTGTGTTATTTTTATTAAGTCTGCTCCGTCAGCTGAAACTGCATAAATATTGCCTACCCTGTGTTCAAAATGCATGGATTCGGAACTGCTTGTGACTTCAAAATAAGCAATGCCATATTCTCCTGTGCGCCGGCCGTGCTGCCGCTGCCTGAAGTGTCTGAACTACCTGAAGTGGTGCCTGAAGCGACAGTCTCTGTGCTGTCTTTTGATGAAGTCTCTTCTTCAACGGCCGCATCCCCTTTTGGACCCTGCGAGCCGTTATTTATGCTGTCATTGTTTGTTGAATTACCTTCACCGGAAATCCGGGTTTTTATAAACTGGTCAGCTAATGAACTTAAATTGCAGCAGGAAGTAAAAGAAAAAATAAACAGGGCCGATATCACAAGGACAGCGACTATCAGAAAAAACTTTCCTGTAATTTTTAAGTATTTTGATTTTATTGCTGCTTTCATCATACTCTCTAATCCTTTAATCATTTTCCCATGCTTTTTGTAAGCAACGGCTGAGTATTTTCTTCCTTATGCTGTATGGCCTGGTATACAAAGGCTTCAAGCCTTGTATCGGTTGTGCCCTGTTCGAGGCCGTCAAATGCAAGATTTAACCATGGCACTTTATATTCTTCCCTTATTCTCTTGGAAATTGCAGTGACCATGGTGCCGGGCATACAGGTAAAAGGAAGCACGTTTATAATACCGTTTGCACCTTTGTCTATCCAGTGAATGGATTTTCCGACACTAAGAGCTGCCTCACCAAACCATTTAATGATATACGGCTCAGCATTATCCCATATTTCATAAATGTCGGACTCCTCTAAGTCTATCAGTTTAGTGTCTTTAATATCCTGCTCAAGTAATCGGTGATACCTGTGAAGTATCCTGTTAAAGAACTTGTTTGTAATAGAGAATTTCATACCCCTTGAAAAATTGGCTATGTTTAAACCATTGCCATTTAAGTCATTTGACCCATTGCCGTTTGAGCCGTTGCCGTTTGAGCCGTTGCCGTTTGAGTTGAAAGTGGACCTTATGTTATTTAAAAACTTAAAATAAAGATCCTTTTGTTTTATTGAGTTATCAAGCTTGCTCGTGGCGTTAGTATGATACATCCACTCGCTAAGATCAGGTATCTGTACCTGTCCACCCAGCTGCTCGACTTTTTTTATTATTTCATTATTGCTGAAAGGATGGTTTCTTACATATATCTCCCCGACAATGCCTATTAAAGGTTTTGGCACCCTGTTTGCATCAATATTGCTGAATTTTTCTTCTGCAAGCTTTATAATATTTGCCATGCTTGCTATTACTTTTTCATTGCCCGGGTCCTTTAATTTTTCACAAACCATCTCAATAAGACTGTTATACACCTCTTCTGTCTGGCCCTTATTGTTTTCATACGGCCTTGTGCCGTGAAGATATTTTATCAGGTAATCAACAGTAAAAATGCCTGCCACAACTCTAAGAAGCAGCTTTGCGCCTTTTTTACCTTTCATATCATATTCTTTATAAAACTGTCCGCTTTCAGGCGCACCCGGCGATATTATAGGCACATCCTTGTAACCAAGTTCTTTTAACAGTATTTTCTGCATTTGATTATACTGGCCAAATCTGCAGGGCCCGTGTGTCAGCGGCATCAAAAATGCACATTTGGAAGGATCGTTATTTTTAAGGGTCTTTAAAATATCTCCGGTGGTAAGAATATAGGGGTAGCATTCTTTTCCAATAGTATATTTTCTGCCGATTTCCAGGGTCTCATAATCCGACATCATTATTTTGGACTCTATGCCGGCGGACTGAAATGCGGCCTGTGCGGCATATGCGCCATCCCCCATATAAGGAATATACAGGACCCTGTTGTCTTTTCTTTTAAACTGCGGATCAGGTATATCTGTTTTCTTTTCTTTAAAACTATACCCATTTTTTAACTTTTTGATATTAGTCAGTGAATCATAAAACGCTTCGCACCTGGTTATAACCCCCGCCCCTGCCGTATGTTCATCTACCTCTATCTTCAAAAACGGCCTGTCTATCTCCCTTTCAAAGAATTGCATTATAAAGGAATCGGGGCCGCAGCCAAAATTTGTTATATATACCGGAAACAGCCTTTTGTCTTTTTTTATTATATCAACAGCGCTTAATATCCTGTCCCCGAATTCCCAGTACATATTCGGCCACTGGTCAAAAAGGTCTATATTATCTACAGAAAGATAGTCAAGCGGGATTGCCTGAATGCCCAGATCCCTAAGTTTTCCCGGGATATCCATACTTATGCTTGCATCACAACTATTGTATGGCCTGCTTATAATAACGGCAGCAAATTCATCTTCTTTAAGATTATTGAGCGCTTTTTCTCCTGCGCTCTTTAAATCCCTGTAAAAATTTTCCTGGGCCTTATATGCAGCCTTCACTGCAGCATTTATTAGCTTTTTGCTTTTGCCAAGTTTTTTCCCAAGCTTCTGAAGCTGGTCATTTTTTAAGAATTCCTTAAAACTGAAATTAATCAGGGGGTCAAGGATCTTGTCAAAATCAATAGGCAGCGAGGCTTTTACAAAAGTTGACATGCCTTGTACAAAAGGACATGGGTAACTTCCTGTCCGCTCACCCTCTATTTTCTTGCTGTCACACGGCATATCCCTGATACTCGGAATAAAAACATAATCAACTCCCTTGTCAAGCAGGTTCTGTATGTGGCCAAGCATGACCTTTATGGGAAAACAGGTCTCTGCAACAACAAAGCCCAGCCCGTCATTTATTATCTTCCTGTTAGTCTTGTCAGACAGCACTATTTCTATCCCCATTTCACTGAAAAATGCATCCCAGAAGGGATAAAACTCATAAGTAAGCATTGTAAAGGGTATACCGATTTTAAGGCGGGCATCTTTTGCTTCTGGTAGGGATTTTTGCACCTCTGCATTTTCTGCCTCATTTTTATCGGTAATAATATTATCAGGAGAGGCGATTTTAACCTGTGATACAATCTTGACCGGGACCTGGCCCATTTCAATTTCCGCTGCCGGGATGGTTTTGCCTTCAACAAACGTCGGGTTTGCATTTGGAGAGCCAGGGTTATTTGAAGATCTATCATTTGAATTTATGTATTTATTATTTGAATTTATGTACTTATTATTTGAATCTATGGATTTTGCATATGAATTTAGAAGGATTTCATCTCTTTGCAGGAAAAGATCATCAAGAACTGCCTTTTTGGTATTTTTCTTTTCGTATTTTTCACAACGGCCCCCGTAAAAAAGAGATTTAGAGCCTTCGCTGGCCACTTTTTTTATCTCGCACATATTTGGGCAGCCCCCGCATTCAAAAGAGCTCTGGGTGTATTTTATATTTTCAATTGCATCAAAACCCCTGAAATTAGTACGCGCGCCGACATTTTCAAGAGCCCTGATTGCTGAACCTATCGCTCCTGTGACTTCATGGTTTTGGGGTACTATTATCTTCTTGCCGAGATAGTTTTCGAAAGCCGCCACAACAGCCTTGTTAAAAGCGACTGCTCCCTGGAAAAATATCTTATTGCCGATTTTTTTTCTGCCTACAACCCTGTTTATATAGTTAATTGCTATCGAGTATGCGAGCCCGGCAAGGATATTTTCAATGCTTGCGCCGTTCTGGTAATGCGAAAGGACATTTGTCTCCATAAATACGGTGCATCTTTCCCCGAGGTTTAAGGGAGCCAGGGCAGTAAGCGCCCTATCCCCAAAATCTTCGATTTTTATATCAAATCTTTCAGACTGTTCTTCAAGAAAAGAGCCTGTGCCGGCAGCGCATATCTTATTCATCTCAAAATCAACTACCACACCATTCTCAAGACTTATATATTTGGAATCCTGGCCGCCGATCTCAAAGATAGTATCCACTTCTTTATCTATATCCCCTGCGGCAGTTGCCTGTGCCGTTATCTCATTAATAATTATATCTGCCCCGACAAGATCGCCAATAAGATACCTGCCTGAGCCTGTTGTGCCAACGGCTCTGACATTTATCCTGTCCCCGACTTCCTTACCTATTATCCCTATTCCCTTCCTGACGGCTTCAATGGGCCTTCCGGCGGTCCTTAGATACACTTTTGATATAAGTTTCTTTTCAGAATCAATTGCAACAACATTGGTGCTTATTGAACCAATGTCAATTCCTATAAACGCATCGATTTTACCCTCTGCCGGCTGACTGCTGAAGTTATAAGGCCGGGCGATTTCCGACGGCAGTATTGATTTTTTGATTTCCAGGGGCCCAAGCGTTTCATTCTCATAGTTGAAACTTTTTATATGCTCTTTGAGCATTGATAAAACTTTTGCCATATCAATATCAAGGTCCTCACCCTTTATGGCAAGCTTGACAGCTGCCCCGATTGCTCCAATAGATGCCTGGTTTTCGGGTATGATTATTTTTTCCTTAAGTATATCTTCAAATGCCCTGAGCATGGCCATGTTAAACGAAATCCCCCCGCAAAACATTATCGGCGCCTGGAATTTTTTACCTTTTACTATCCCGGATTTATAACTTCTTGCCATGGCATAACATAACCCGAGCATAATATCTTCATCGCTCGCAGCTTCCTGCTGAAGATGTATCATGTCTGATTTAGCAAAGACGCTGCATCTGCCGGCGATTGTAGCCGGGCTGGAAGACTTTAATGCCAGCTCGCAAAACTGTTCAATACTTACATTAAATCTTGAAGCCTGCTGGTCAAGAAATGAACCTGTGCCTGCCGCGCAAAGCTCATTCATTGCATAATCACCTGCCGCAAGGTCAATAAATTTGGAATCCTGGCCGCCGATTTCAATAACTGTATTTATTTCAGGATATACTGTTTTTACCGCAGTTATTATGGCTTCTATCTCATTTATGAATATTGCATCAACCATACCGCAAAGATTTTTACCGCCCGAACCTGTAAATGACAAGCCTGCCAAATTTTTAAACTTTACATCTTTCAACAGGTTTTCGATATCTTCTGCAATGATCTTTACCGGTTCACCATAATGCCTTGTGTAGGGCAGTATTGAAATTATTTGTAAGTCTTGGCCGATGATTGCCCTATTTACACTTACTGCGCCTATATCGTAACCTAAATAATATTTATTCAACTAACTTATCCTTCCATGTTTTATCTTTAATTCTACCTTTTTTTATAAAATTTACTAAAATCTTAAATATTTTAACTTTTGGATTTCTGTATCCCTTTTTTCCGTTCTGACAGATGTATATTAAACTTTAAATGCTGTTTTTCTGCAATAACCTTTTTCCCTGCCCTGCATCAGTTATTTTTTTACATTGCATTAGAAGCTAAAAAATTTTAATATTCCTATTACAGTCTTTAAAAGTTTTCAATTTCCTGGGAGGAGCAATATGTTAAAAGCCACAGTTTTGGGCGCCGGATATATGGGAAGCGCTATTACATTTCCCCTTTCTGATAACGGAATAAAAGTCAGCCTCTGGGGAACCCGGCTGGATGACGCACTTATTGAAGGTTCTCAAAAAGGAAACCATCCTAAATTGAAAAAACCGCTAAACCGGGAGGTGTCCTGTTTTTATTCCAAGGACTTAATGCAGGCAATTGACAATACTGACATTATATTTATTGGCGTAGCAAGCGAAGGTTTTGTAAATATCTTTGAGCTTATGGTAAACAGCATTGACCCAGGCAGGGATTATGTATTTTTAAAATTGACAAAGGGCCTTGTGGAATATGAAAGCAGGATAATGCGCGCTTCAGAAGCTGCTAAATTGATTTATTATAAAAAATTTCCTGACAGGGAAAAATCCAAAAATGAGGCTCATGTTTTTAAAATCACAAGCATCGGCGGTCCCGTCAGGGCTCTTGACCTGGCAAACAGGACCCCGTCTGCAAGCATTTATGGTATACAGGACGAGCAGATACTGAAGCTGTTAAAAAGTTTTTCAACCGATTATTACAGGATTTTTCCCGAAAGTGACTTTACCGGAGTGGAAATATGCTCCACCTTTAAAAACATCTACTCAATTGCAGCCGGCATTTGTGACGGTTTGTTTAAAATAAATCTTGAAGGGCTGTATCACAACATTGTGGCCTTTCTTTTTAACCAGTCAGTGCTTGAAATACAGCATATAGTTAAAATAGCCGGTGGAAAACAGCAAACAGCGTTTGGCCTGGCAGGTATGGGGGATCTTCATGTCACTTCAATTGCAGGAAGAAACAGGCGATACGGCGAAATGGTCGGCAGCGGAGTCGAGCCCGGCGCGGCATTTAAAAAAATGTTTGAAGAAGGGGAATACGGAGAGGGCTATGTGGCTTTGAAACTTGCAATACCATGGCTGAGTAATTTTGATGTGGACCTTGCAAGTGAGCTTCCCTTACTAAACTTCCTAAGTAATGTCGTTTCCAAAGGATTTGACCCGGCTGCAGAATTGAAAACATTTGTTTTGAGGTCAGGCATATAGCTTATAACTTCATATAAAAATCTAAGCGAAACAGGCTTCCAGGAAGGGACAACGGAGTTAGCCTGGATGACAGGGGCAGCTCTATTGACATAGTCTCGAAAATATTTATAATGCTAAAACTAGCAGATATTAAACTACTTGCTGATATAAAAAATATTAAATTAGGGTTTGGTTTAAAAAATGGGAAACAGAAAAAAAACAGAAGAAGTTGGGATACGAGGGGTGCAAAGCATAAGTGACCTCGAAGTGGATATAATGCATATAGTCTGGGAGAAAAAAGAGATAACTGTCAGGGAGGTCCATGAAATATTACTGAAGAAAGAAGTAGCCAGAAAAGATAGCGGATTTATCCCTTACACAACAGTCATGTCAACAATGTCAAATTTAGCAGTTCGTGGTTTTTTAATACAGAATAATTATTCTAAAACATATATATATACGGCTGCGCTTGATAATAAGGAACTTACCAAAAATATTATCAGGACCGTTGCTGAAAAACTGCTTAATTAGTACTTGCGGGTTTGTCGGATAGAATTTTTACAAGTCTGTATTTTATAAGCCTATATTTATAAACTCGTTTAGCCTGTATTTATAAACCTGTAATGTCCATATGGCGTAAGAATTTTTTGAAACTGTGTAATACATCTGCCTTATATAAAACAATTAAATCAAAAAAAATGGAATTAAATAAATTAACTCCGGAAGAAGAAAGTGTAATAATAGATAAAGGAACTGAGCAGGCATTTACAGGAAAGTATGAGAATTTTTTTGAAGACGGCACATATATCTGCAGGCAATGCGGCACTCCATTATACAAATCAAATGACAAGTTCCATTCAGGATGCGGGTGGCCAAGCTTTGATGAAGAGATCGCAGGCGCAGTGTTAAGGCGGACCGACAAGGATGGCAGAAGGACTGAGATTGTTTGTTCTGCTTGCGGGGGCCACCTTGGTCATGTTTTTGAAGGTGAAGGAATGACTCCAAAAAATTCCAGGCATTGCGTCAACTCTGTTTCAATTGATTTTGTTCCCAAACAGTCCCAGACCGCAGTCTTGGGAGGCGGTTGCTTCTGGTGTCTTGAGGCTGCCTTTAAACAGTTAAAAGGCGTCATAAAAGTAGAATCCGGCTACTCAGGAGGCATCGGCCCTGATCCGGATTATAAAAAAGTATGCAGCGGAAATACAGGACATGCAGAAGTCATTAAAATTGAATTTGACCCTGATATTATAAGCTATGAGCTGCTTCTTCACATATTTTTTGCAGCGCATGACCCTACAACTCTTAATCGCCAGGGAAACGACATTGGTACACAATACAGGTCAATAATTTTTTACAATTCACCGCAGCAGGAACAAATTGCGCTCCGCGTTATGCAGGATATTGAAGACTCTAAAATTTATCCAAACCCGCCAGTTACAGAAATAAAACCACTTCAGGCGTTTTATAAGGCAGAAGACTATCACCAGGAATATTTTCTAAACAACCCTTACCAGCCTTACTGCCAGGCTGTAATTTCACCAAAAGTGGCCAAATTAAGGAATAAATTTTCTAAGTATTTAATTACTGATAAATAATTTTTGCTTATTTAAAAATGAGCTTAACTGCTTTTACAAGCTCCATTCCAAGTTTTTCAATTTCTTTTTCCTCATAATGAATGCCGTCAATATCGCTTGGCCTTACTATTTCAGCAACATCAATAAAATCACAACCATATAATTTGGCAATCTTTTTATAATGTTTTGCAAGCTCCTTTGAATTTTTAACCCCCTCTGTAAACAGTTCGGACAAATATGACATTTTTCCCAAAGGCGGGGGACACATCAAGAGGACCTTTGGGTTTTTACCGTCAGGGCCAAAGCTGCTCTGGTGAATTGTGCCGACAAGAACACCTGCGCTGGAGGCTATGTCAAAAGCCGTAACAGAAAACCTCGCCTTTAGGTCATTTGTTCCCAGCATCAGAAGCACCAGATCAACTGGGGCATGTGATTCAAGGCACGGAACCAGGTATTTTAGTCCATTTTTGTGGATACCTTCAATAGGGTCATCCCAGACAGTTGTCCTGCCATTCAAACCTTCTTCGACGATATAATATTCGCTGCCTAATTCTTTCTGCAATATCCCTGTCCATCTTTTTTCCCTCGGAAGCCTGTAACTGCCTGGGACAAATGGCGTTTCCTGAAGGTCAAAATCTATCGGCAATGTTCCGTGAGTGTTAGAATCTCCATAACATAGGATCGTCTTCATTTCTTTCTCCTTTTTTATTTGGATTTAAAAAATATACGTAACTATTTTAAATAATATACCAAAAAACAATGCTCATAACAGTAAAATCTTAAGGCTTTGGAAAATTATTGTATAAATAGTCTTAAAATTGTAATAAAATTTACTGTAATTTGTAATATTATTTGATTTTTAATGATTTGTTTTTTAAATGGAGCAGTATGGGCATTTCAAAAACTTCTTTAGAAAAGAAAAGTAAAATATTATACGGATTTTTATTATTGGCAAATGATTTGATTTTTGCAGGCATCAGTTGCTTTCTTGCATATTATATAAGATTTTTTACAAAACTTTATGGAAGCGCCAAACCGACTTATTTATTAGATAAAAATTATATTTTATACTCTGTTATTTTCATTTCTGCCCTGGTTATTATTTCACTTGCTTTCAGGCTTTACTTTTGGAGCAGTATCTACAGAAATACAAATTATTATTTAAAAATTATATCAACTCCGGTTTTAAGCCTTATCCTGACTCTTATTATTGGAAGAGCATACAAAGCTTTTCCCTTTTCAAGATTGTGGATATTTGACTTGTTGATTTTAAGTATATTTTTTCTATTTTTTAGCAGATTACTGATTGGAAACATTACAGAGAAAATCTTTTTAAAAAGGGGCATACAGTCAGACGGGCTGTCCTTTGGCATCAGCAAGGCCCGGACCTTTGCACCGGGCGGGACGGGACTTGGCCTCCCTGGTGCAGTTGGCAAAACTGCGCCCAACAGGATAATCTCCATAGATGCTTTAAGGGGGTTTGATATGCTCCTGATTATGGGGGCATCAGAATTTGCCATCGCTGTTTTAGCTTTGATTAAAACCGGATGGGCCTCAAGGCTTGCAGAAGAATTTGTCCATGTAGAATGGAATGGTTTTCATTTTTATGACCTGGTATTTCCATTATTTATTTTTATTGTCGGCCTTACTGTGCCTTTTTCCCTGGAAAAATATCGCAGAAGCAACCGCAAAGGAAATGGAGAAGGTAATAATATCAATACTGATTTTGGAAATGCATATAAAAGAATCATATCAAGGACACTTATACTTTTCTTGTTTGGTTTGATTGCAAACGGCCTGCTGGATTTTAATTTTCCCGAGATGCGCTGGCTGGGAGTCTTGCAGCGGATTGCCATCTGTTATTTATGTGCTGCAATTATTTCCCTTCATATTCCTAAAAAATGGCAGCCGATGTCTCTGGGTATAATAATAGCCGGGATCCTTTTGGGCTATTGGGCCATATTGAAGCTGGTTCCGGTGCCGGGCGGAGTTGCGGGGGACTTGTCCCAACAGGGAAACCTTGCAGGTTATCTGGACCGCTTATTATTACCGGGCAGATTCTGCTGCTACTCGTTGGGTGACAATGAAGGGATCTTAAGCACCCTGCCTGCTTTGGGTACTGCTCTCCTTGGGGTACTTGCCGGTAATTTGCTCCAGGCAGACAAACCGCCAAAATTTAAGGTGAAATGGGTTTTTATTGGAGGGGCCGTATTGTTGGCAGCAGGAGTTGCCTGGAACTTTGCCCTCCCGGTAAATAAAATTTTATGGACAAGTTCTTATGTATTGTTTGCCGGCGGATGGAGCCTTCTCCTTCTGGGATTATTTTATTTCCTGATAGACTATAAGGGATATAAGAAATGCGCCTTCCCTTTTATTGTTATAGGGATGAACGCTATAACCATATATTTCATTTCCATGATTTTTGATTTCGGCATTATTGTCAATATATTTGTACACGGCTTTATAAATTACCTTGGTGACGGTAGAGATGCATTTTATATCTTTTGCGTTATTGCCATAAAATGGCTTTTCCTTTTTTTCCTATATAAAAAGAAAATTTTCTTGAAGGTATAGGCAAGATATAAATCAAGAAAGTAATTGAATCAATGTTTATTGAAAAATAAATATTAAAATCTTTTTTTAATACTTCATAAAACTTTTTTTAAGAAACGAATACTTATTAATACAGCCGGGGTAAAAAAGCTGATAAAATAAAAACTAATTTTATTAAAAAGCCTGTGCTAACTATACAAAAAAAGCAACAATATAAGTATAGGGCGCACCATCGAAAGAGGCGCCCCGTAAAACAGGGCGCCTCTTCTTTTATGCTTAGTGCCTTAGGGCCACTATTTAGTTATTGTACAATTCCAGAAGAACTGGTTTCCAAGAGGTGAGAAGCATGCGCCGTTTACATAGGATTTAAGCATGAAGTTGTTGGTGTAATAATACACAGGTGCAACCGGCATATCATTCATCATCAATATTTCTGCATCATGTAAAAGTTTGCTTCGTGCAGCCGGGTCAGTTGCCATCCCTGCTTGCTCTAACAGCGCATCATAAGCCGGGTTCTTATAGCCGGTATGGTTGTTGCCACTTGTTGATTTAAGCAGGTCAAGCATGCTTGTAGGATCGTTCCAGTCGCATATCCATCCGTCTCGGGCTATCATATGCTTTAGCTCCTGACGGAATGAGTTAAATACTGTTCCTTCTACTCCGACCAATTCAACTTCTACGCCTAATTCTGTCTTCCAGGTATTGGCAACAGATTCGGCTATGGTCTTGTGCGCCACGTTGTTGCTGTTATAAGAAACTTCTATTTTCGGCAGACCTTTGCCGCCCGGGAACCCGGCGTCTATTAGCAGTTGTTTGGCCTGCTCTATGTTTTTGGCCAAATCCTTGCCAATAAGGTCCTCTCCATTTTCTCGGAAGGTTTTGTCATTAATGTCGACAATACCTTCAGGCACCCATGCGTAGGCAGGTATTTGGTTCGCCTTTGTTACCTGTGTAACGATATATTCCCTGTCGATAGCAAGCGACAGCGCTTTCCTGACCATAGCATTGTCAAGAGGAGCTTTGGTGACATTAAAGTCATAGTAGTAGGTACCCAGAAGTCCGCCTCTTATATAATCCGGGGATGCCAAAGCTGTTTCCATCTCTCCGAGAGGAATCGCATTTATAAATGAGACTTCGTCAGTCTGGTATGCAGCATAGGCTACATTTTCATCTGCAAGGAGTTTGAACTCTATTGTGTCAATCTTGTTAGAGGCTTTATCCCAATATTTATCATTCTTTTGGACAACAATGATCTCATTGGGTTTTCTTTCAGTCATTACATAACGGCCATTGCTTATATATGTCTTGGGATCATTCGTCCAGGTGTCGCCATTAGCTGTTATAATGTCTTCCCTGACGGGAACCATTGTGCCAAAGGCAAGGATATAATCAAAGAAAGGACATGGCCTGGCAAGTTCAAATTCCAAGGTTTTATCCCCCATTGCCTTTACAGCCATCATGTCCAGTGTAGCTTTCAGGTCGATTGTTGTCTTGTCTTCAATAGACTTAGCAACAGCATTGTAAGCATCGGTGCCGCCTTTAAAGAAATCTACCATTGTAGAACCGTAAGCTGAAGCCAGGTTGGCATCAGCATGGCGCTTCCAGGCATATTCGTAGTCCATGGCTGTCACCGGTTTGCCGTCACTCCAGAAAATATCATCACGTAATGTAACAGTTGCCTTTAGTTTGGCAGTGTCCCATACGATTTCCTTTGCATCTCCAAGTGCAGGTTTGGAACCTGGAACTGTAGCGTCCCATCTCATCAGGCCATCAAACATATGATAGACCAGTGTAAATTCGTGCGACCAGGCTATCTTTGCCGGGTCAATTGATTCAGGTTCAGTGGCCGCCCAAACGCTCAATACCTGCGGAGCTGCGGCAGTTGTTTCAGGTGCTGCTGTGGTTGCAGGTGCTGCTGTGGTTGCAGGCGCAGCTGTTGTCTCAGCTGCAGCTGTAGTTCCTGTCGCGACTGCTGTACACCCGATACCCGTAAAGACAAGGGAAACAGCGCAAAGTATTGCTACTACAACTAAAATAGCCCTTACTTTTTTCATATTTTTCCTCCTTTTATTTGTCTGTATGTATACTACAGACTTGTTAGTGTAATAAATGTCATAATTAAAATTGCCATAATTAATATGCTTTATTACAACATTGTTTTAATTCTACTTTTACTGGAAGTATTTTGCAATATTCTTTTCTTTATTCCTTAACCAGGAAAATGACATGCCACCAAATGACCCGGTTCCAGTTCCAGCAGCTCAGGGCTCTCTTCAAGACACCTTTTCTGCGCCCTGAAACATCGGGGGTTAAAGCGACATCCTTTTGGGGGGTTTATAGGACTGGAAACATCTCCCTGCAGTATGATCCTCTTCTTTTTCGTACTGATCTCAGGATCCGGTACAGGGATGGCTGAGAGCAGTGCCTGTGTATATGGATGCATGGGGTTTTTATGAAGGCCTGAGCTTGTATATAATTCGACTATCTTTCCAAGATACATCACACCAATGCGGTTAGAAATATGTTTTACCACTGCAAGGTCATGCGCAATGAAAAGATAGGTCAGGCCGAATTCTTTCTGCAAATCCATAAGGATGTTGATGATTTGCGCCTGTATTGAAACGTCCAGCGCAGAAACCGGCTCGTCACATACTATGAAATCAGGACGGACTGCAAGTGCCCTGGCAATGCCGATTCGCTGGCGCTGGCCCCCTGAAAACTCATGAGGATATCTCTCTGCATGCTCATTGGAAAGACCTACCATGGCCAGGATCTCAAACACCCTGTTGCTGCGCTCTTTTTTGCTGCTGCATGACTTGTTTATATCCAGTGGTTCCCCTACGATATTACCTACAGTCATGCGCGGGTCAAGAGAGGCATACGGATCCTGGAAGATGACTTGCATCTTGCTCCTGTATGGCTTCATATCTACCTTTGTTATATCTTTTCCATTATAAAAGATACTTCCGCTTGTAGGCTCATATAGCCGCAAAAGAGTGCGCCCGATTGTGGTCTTGCCGCAGCCTGATTCGCCGACCAGACCCAGCGTCTCACCCTGGTCTATATAAAAGCTTACATCGTCTACAGCCTGAACTTTAACGCTGCTGTTAAACCCGCCTTTGATTAAAAAATGCTTTGTCAGGTTTTTTACTTCTATCAACCTCTCACTCATTGATAATGCCTCCCTGCTTGCCTGGTGTGTCCAGCGTATGCAGCCAGCATGCCGAATAATGCTCCGGGCCGACTTCGAATTGCGGTGGTTGCTCCTTTAGGCATACTTTCATGCATTTACCGCACCGTGGAGCAAAAGGGCACCCGGGCGGTGGATTAAGAAGATCCACAGGTGAGCCTTCAATCGGCTTGAGCGGTTCTTCTGTATCACTGGCCAGCCTCGGCAGGCACTCCAGCAGGCCATTTGTATAAGGATGCGAAGGATTTTTATACAATTCTTTGACTGAGGCTGATTCCATTATCTGTCCGCCGTACATTATAATGACATTTTCGCATATATCTGTAATGACTCCCATATCATGTGTAATTAGGATAATGCCCATGTTTGTGTTTTCCTTTAATTCCCTCAGCAGGTCAATTATCTGAGCCTGTATAGTAACGTCTAACGCTGTGGTAGGTTCATCGGCAATCAGAAGTTTGGGTTCACAGCACAGGGACATTGCTATCATTGCCCGCTGCCGCATCCCTCCGGAAAATTCAAATGGATACTGTTTTGCCCTTTTATCCGGGTTGGGAATATGTACTGATACCAGGCTGGATACTGCAGCATTATTAGCTTTCTTTGATGAAATATTTGTATGCGCCATCAATGTTTCAGCTATCTGGTTACCGACAGTGTAAACGGGATTTAACGATGTCATCGGGTCCTGGAATATCATGGACATATCTTTTCCGCGTATCTTTCGCCACTGGCTTTCCTTAAGTTTTAACATGTTTATATTATTAAAACTTACGGTGCCTCCAATAACTTTCCCAGGATTCTGTAATATACCCATCAACGCATAGGCGGAGACGCTCTTGCCGCTGCCGGATTCACCGACTATACCAAGAGCCTCGCCCTCTTTTAAGCTCCAGGACACTCCCCGCACTGCCTTTACTTCCCCGGCAGGCGTGAAGAAAGAGACTCTCAAGTCTTTTATCTCTACAAGATTTTTTGCTCCAATGTTATTTTCCATATTTACATCCATATTTACAAACTCATTTCTTCATGCGGGGATCCAGCGCATCCCGCAGCCCGTCTCCAAGCATATTAAATGCCAGTATGATTAAGGCAATCATTATTGCGGGTTCTGCCAGCATATATGGATATGTCTGTACACCACCCATCGCATCATTAGCCAGTGACCCGAGGGAAGCCATTGGAGCCGATATACCCAGGCCTATGAAGCTTAAGAAAGATTCTACAAAGATTGCAGACGGAATCTGGAACATCGTAGTGACAATAATGGGTCCGACACAGTTTGGTATAAGATGCCTGAATATCACACGATTATTATTGGCCCCCAATGCCTGGGCCGCTAATATGAATTCCTGTTCTTTCAGCTGCAGTACCTGGCCCCTTACAATTCGAGCCATTCCTACCCAATAGAGCAGGGCAAAAGTAATAAACATAGAAAGCAGACCGGGCCCAATACCTGTTATCCTGCTCATTACAGCACTTCTGGCAAACAACTGTGACATCGGCTCCTTCAAAACGATAGACAAAAGGATTACTATAAGAATGTCAGGGATTGCATACAAAAGCTCAACTATCCTCATCATTACATTATCGGTCCTGCCGCCTATAAATCCGCTGAATGCGCCGTAGGTTGAACCTATGATAAGTATGATGATGCTTGCAACAATACCAACCGTAAGCGATATCCGGGAACCATACATAAGACGTACCAGGTTATCCCGTCCAAGGCTGTCCGTCCCAAGAACATGAGGGAAATCAGCCTCTTTGTTTTCCGGTGTTTCCGTCACCTGTTCGGTCGTCTCAGTACTCTTGGATGTTTTAAAATCATATGCAAATTCATCGCTTCTGTTTTTAACTTTAGGTATCGCTTCTTTTATATCTGCACGTTCCCTGGGCGTCTGCATCGGGGACAGGTTTTCAAACCCGCGGATCTGCTCATCATATTTATATGGAACAATAAATGGTCCCGCAAATGCAAAAAGGAGCAGAATTATTATCAGCGCGAGACCGACCATTGCTGTCGGATTTTTCTTTAGACGCCGCCATGCATCCTTCCAGAAAGAAAGGCTGTGCCTTTGTATGATGAGACCCTTTTTCTCCTCCGGGTTTGCAGGCTCAAACATTGAAGGGTCAATATGAAGCGTAAATGGGTTTCTTGCCATTTTTTTAGTTTTCTTCCTTTTTACCTGAGCTTTATACGCGGATCTATAAACCCGTATATAATGTCTACGACCAGATTCATAAAAATTACCAATGCCGCCAGGAAAATCGTTGTTCCCATAATCAGCGGGTAGTCACGCGATGTTATACTTTGTACAAAAAACAAACCCAGTCCCGGTATAGAGAATATCCGCTCTACGACAAAACTGCCCACTAAAACATAAGCAAGCAAAGGTCCAAGGTAAGTTACAACCGGGAGTATGGCATTTCGCATTGCATGCTTTATAAGAATTGAATAAGCCGGGAGCCCTTTGGCTCGGGCTGTACGTATATAATCCTGTCCCAACACATCCAGCAGCGCAGAGCGTATAAGTCTTGCAATAAAGCACGCCGGATAGAAAGCCAGGGTGAATGTGGGTAATATATAATCTGACGGAGAATTTAAGCCAATGAATTTCAGCCACCTTAAAGCTACACCAAATAACAGCAAAAGCAGCATACCCATAATAAAACCCGGTACGGCAATTCCCAACGTGGAAATAAACATTACCAGTCTGTCAGCAAATTTTTCATGCCTCAGGGCGGCATAACACCCCATGAATAATCCAAGTATTAAAGCTAAAAGGACTGCCAAACCTCCAAGTCTGGCAGATACAGGAAACTTCTGGCTGATAATATAGTTTACCGTTTTGCCTTCTTTGGATGCAATGGACATTCCAAGGTCCCCCCTTACAAGATTACCCAGATAAATACCGTATTGCTGAATAATGGGTTTGTTAAGGCCGTATTTGACCTCCATCGCTTTTATAATACCCTGGCCCAATTTTTCATTTGTGGCAAATGGCCCGCCGGGTACTGCGTGCATTAAAAAAAATGTAGCTGTAATTATAACAAAAAGTGTCGCAATTGAGGACAGCACGCGCTTAACCAAAAATCCTGCCATCTAATAATCTCCTCTAACGACCAGAGCTAATCATTATATATTTATAATTTAAAAACCGGTGCCGGTATATGAAAAGTTAATAATGGTGTCGGAAGGGGGACTTGAACCCCCATGAACTATACGGTTCACAAGGCCCTCAACCTTGCGCGTCTACCAATTCCGCCATTCCGACAATTAAATGGAAACTTAAGTCAGTATGAGCATTTATAATTACCTTCATATTCAGCGCAAATCAACGCAGCTTCTCATACTGTTTAAATTGCTTATTATTCTAAAAATAATGTAATATTATGTCAATCAGTATTTAAATTTATTTTTGCCTGCTTAAAATCATCATTTTGACTTGAGGCATATTGCCAGATGCTCAAATAGAAACCCGGGCTCGACTTTAAGGATTAAATTTTTGTCTTCCTCAATTGATTTCATGAGCCCCAGGTCCGCAGGGATGCTTAAAATATCGATATTTCCTGCCTTTAACATCTCGACAAGATAGTTTATGTCCGAATTAAAAAGGTATTTTATCTCATCTATAACGGGCTTTTCACCGGAGTAGTAACTGTTTTTTTCAAGAAGTATGTGTTCCCCTTTTTTCCACTCCTTAAGCTTATAGGGTCCGCTGCCAAAAATATCTTCACTGAATATATTGCTGATTGTATTATCCTGCAGTAATTTAGCGGGAAATATATAATTAAAAAGCTGCTTCCAATTACCATCAAACTCATTGAATGTTACAAGAAAAACTTTTTCGCCTGTTGTTTCTATTGATTTGATTATCCCGTAATTAATATCTGTAAAAGTAAATGCTGTATCAGACATTATAGCATTTATTGTAGCAACGACATCATCAGCAGTTATAGGTTCACCATCCTGCCAGTAGATGTTATCTTTTAGTTTTACTGAAACCTTAAGGCTGTTTCTTAAA
>JBBQDW010000012.1:0-27583 GCA_038320085.1 Candidatus Humimicrobiales bacterium | reverse complement strand
GCTGCCGGAGCCTTTTTTGCCACCGTCTTTACGGGCATTCGCCATGTCGCCACAGCCGTCAGCTGCCAAATCAATCTCGGCACCGCAATTGCCTGACATTATCATTTCTGAAACGGCAGTTACAAGACCCCCGTCACTTCTGTCATGGCCGGATAAAATCAAGCCCTTCCCTATCATTTCCTGGATGGCATAAAAAGCATTTTTCAAAAGTCCGGGGTCATCAGCATCCGGGCTTTCGTCTCCGGCCTGGCCCAATACCTGCGCAAATGCCGAACCTCCCAACCTGTTTTTCCCCTGCGAAATATCGATAAAAATAAGCCGGCTCATGCCGGGACATTTAATGTCAGGTGTAACAACCTTGTTTATGTCATCAACACTCACATAAGCGGAAACAACAACCTGCCCCGGTGACTTGACCATATCATTTTCAACCCTGGCAGCCATCGATACGCTGTCTTTTCCTCCATCTGCAGCAATACCCATATATTTCATAAATTCTGCAAGAGCTTGCGCGCAATCCCAAAATGCTGCGCCTTCGCCCGGCAGCTTTGCGGGCCACATCCAGTTTACCGAGCACTTTATATCAGACAAATTGCTTACTTTTGCCCATACTATATTTGTCAGAGCCTCTGCGACAGACATCCTTGCGCCAGCCTTAGGATTTATCAGTATTTTTATCGGCTGCTCTCCCACAGACATTGCCGCGCCCGTAACGCCAAAATGACTTTGTGCAACTACTGCGACATCCGAAACAGGAAGCTGGAGCCCACCGCAGCATTGCTGTCTTGCCACAAGCCCCGTAACGCTCCTGTCCACTTTCCTTACAAGAAAACCCTTTGAGCCTACAGAGGGCAGCTTAAAAACATTTTTTATTGCTTGGTTTATTTTTAAATCTTTTGGGATTATTAAAGTTTCCAATACTGCGGCGATTCTTTTAAGTTCAAAATCTTTTTGAGGAATATTGCTTAATATTTTTGAAAGGTCAAGGTCAACAGGATAAGTGCCGTCAAGGCTGTCGTGGACGACTATTTTACCATCATTTGTTATTTCTCCAAGAACTTCACAATTGACTTTTTCCCGCAGGCATATTTGCTGGAATTTTTTAAGATTTTCCGGCAGGATGAGGAATGCGTTCCTTTCCTGGTATTCGGCCACCCATATCTCAAGAACAGACATTGTCCTGTCGCCTACTGCAATATTGCGTATTTCAATTATTCCTCCCGCCGGGTCCACTATCTCGGTAAGGACATTGCATGGCCCTCCGGCACCCTGGTCATGAATGGAAAGTACCGGGTTGTCTTCCCCCATTTCAATGCAGGCCCTGACGACCCTGTTTAACTTTTGCTCCATTTCCGCATTACCGCGCTGTACTGCGTTAAAATCCAAATCCAGCCTGTTTTCACCCTGAATAAGGCTTGAAGCAGAGCCTCCGCCCAGTCCTATCCTGTATGCCGGCCCTCCGACCTGGATAATAAGCATACCTTCAGACGGTTTGAATTTCTCAATATTACAATCATCTATCTGGCCCACGCCCCCGGTAAACATTATGGGTTTTATCCACTCTTTCCTCTCCCCGTTAGGAAGGCATAATCCAAATGTCCTTGTAAAGCCCTGTATTAAAGGTTCACCAAACTTATTGCCGTAATCAGAGGCTCCGTTGCTTTCTTCAATCATTATTCTCAAGGGTGATGCAAGGTTTGACGGATAAATAAATCTGTCATTTTCCCCGCCGATAGGGTAACCGATTATATTTAAGTTCCCGGTAGCATACCCTGCCGTTGCGGCAATCACATGTCCGCCCCTTCCTGTCCCCTGCACATCCCTTATCCTTCCACCGGCGCCTGTCTCTGCCCCGGGAAAGGGTGCGACTCCGCTCGGGAAATTATGGGTCTCAGCAGTAAATATTATATGCCGCCTGCAGTTTACAGTGTTAAAAGCGCAACCGGTTCCGGGCTTTTCCGGTATTATTGTTGAAATATCGTAGCCTTTTATGGCGCTGGAATTATCGCTGAATGCTATAAGGCTGTTAGAAGGGTTGGCCGAAAGGGTGGACTTTATAATTTGCATAAGCGTCATGGGCATTACAACACCGTCTATTATAAGCCGCCCTTTAAAAAACCAGTGGCGGGAATGCTCGCTGTTTGCCTGGCTTAGCTGGAAACATTCTACATTTGTAGGATTTCTTTTGAAGTCTTGTGTAAATAGCCTGTAATAAAAATCAATATCCCAGTCATCAAAACCCATGCCGTATTTTTTATTTATCACGTTTAAAGCCTCCGGCCCATTCGAAAGAAGAGGTATATTGTAGACTTCTTCAGGTTTCATCCCGGTTTTGAAAGTTTTAAGGCCCTCCTTATACACAAATTCTGTCATCCTGTCGTGATTTTCACCTGTAAATTTTATATTATCAGGCGATTCATCATGCAGATATCTTCTGGAGCGTTCAAGCCGCATTATACTGCTGATACCGCACGCATGGCAGATTGCCACAGCATTTGTTGAAAAAGCAGTTTCGAAATTTAGTCTTGGGCCTATTTCTATAATACTTGAGTTTTTTTGCAATCCACCGGCGGTTAGCAATGACTGGCTGTTGAAGTTTCCGGGTTCAAAAGTTTCGGAAAGCAGCCACTGAAGTGTTTTGATATCTGATTTATCTAATACGCAGGTCGTTTCAATATTATAGCAATATTCAAAACTATTATCGGTAAGTCGATAAAAGTGCAGCAAAACAGCTTTCCTTTCTTTTTTAATAGTTCATTTCCCAAATAAATCCAAGAGAGGCAGCCTTCTAAGATTAAAAAATATAAATCCGGTAATATGTGCCGCCGGGATTATTACAGGTTAACTTAGCGCCTGGCTTATTGCATTTAACAATTATTTTAATGTTAAATATTTACCGGTGTAATATTTAGTTTTAATTCTGCTGATTGCAAAAATGCGGCTAAAATAATCAGATGTTTATTTCATCCAGCCTGTCTATTATAGTATTTATATGGCTTAAGTGATACCTGACATCAAAAAGACTTTCAAGTTCATCAGCGCCAAGATACCCGGTTATCCTGTTATCCTGCAAAATATTATCCTTGAAGCTTCCTTCTTCCTCCCATGCCTTAAGGGCAGCCGACTGCACAAGACTGTAAGCATCCTCTCTGAGAAGGCCCTTATTTATCAGCTCAAGCAATACCCGCTGGGAAAAAATAATTCCGCCGTATTTCATGAGATTTCGCTGCATGTTTGCCGGAATGACATTTAAGTTTTCAACCACAAAGATAGTCTTGTCAAGGATATAATCTAAAATTATAAAACTGTCAGGAATGATTATTCTCTCAGAAGAAGAGTGCGAGATATCCCTTTCGTGCCACAGCGCTATGTTTTCCAGCGCAGCAACCGAGTTTGATCTCAATACTCTTGCAAGCCCGCAAATCCTTTCACATATGATAGGATTTCGTTTGTGCGGCATAGCAGAGGATCCTTTTTGCCCTTTGACAAAAGGTTCTTCTATTTCTTTTATGTCAGTTTTTTGCAGGCCCCTGACCTCAAGGGCTATCTTTTCCAGCGTGGCGCCGCAAATCGCTATTACGCAGGACATTTGCGCATGCCTGTCCCTCTGCAATATCTGCGTCGATGCCGGTGAAGCTTTTAAACCAAGCTGCGCACAGACTTTATCTTCAACTTCCGGGGAAGTATTTGCATAAGTGCCGACCGCGCCTGAAATCTTGCCGTAACCTATGGTCTCCTTTGCCTCCTCTAACCTTTCAAGATTTCTCTTCATCTCAAATGCCCAGACTGCGATCTTAAGTCCAAGCGTGACAGGTTCAGCATGTATTCCGTGTGTCCTTCCGACCATGACCGTATCCCGGTATTTTTTTGCCTGTGCTATGAGTACTTCTGTAAGCTTTTTTACTTTTTCCAGTATTATATTGACTGAATCTGTCATCTGCAGGCTGAGTGCCGTATCGCCCACGTCTGAAGAAGTCAGGCCGTAATGAAGATACTTCGAAGAGTCACCGATATAAGAAGAGACTTCTGTAAGGAATGCAATGACATCGTGGTGGGTCGCGGCTTCGATTTCTTCTATCCTGGCCACATCAAAACGGGAAAGCTCAACAATGTCCCTGCTCGCTTGAGCAGGAATGATCCCCAATTCAGCCTGAGCCAGACTGACGGCTTTTTCTACTTTAAGCCAGTATGCAAATTTGGAATTTTCCTCCCAGATCTTCCCCATCTCGGGGTTGGTATAACGCGGTATCATTAAGGCTCCAGACTGCCACTGTCCAGCTTGTTCAAAACTTTTTTCTTGTACTCTTTATAATTTTTTGAGTCTTTCAAGTCAAAAAGATCTTCGCCCATATCAAAAAAAACCTGGTCATACTCTTCAACGCATATATCGCCTATACTTTTAAGCCAGCTGTTTTTTAACTCCCAGCTCTTAAAATCTGACAGCCAGGCTTTTTCTGTACCGGGTATACTGCTCTTGATAAATTCGCTTAACCTATCAGATTTGCGTGATACCTGCAGCAGAAAATTCTCATCTTCAAAAAGGTATGAAAGATTTGCAATGCTAAAGTCTAATTCTTTAGTCATGGGTTTACCTCTGGTCCAAATAAAAAATCCTTGTTAGTTTATAAACACAGTAACTATTTCTGTGTTACTATAAAAAATTTAACCATAAAACAAAAATAATTGCTACAAATTTTATTGCAAAAGAACATGCAAAAGCCAAAAAGGGGGCCTAAAAAATAATATTGGCAAAGCATGGTATGATTATAGCATATCTTTCATTCAGGGTAATCTTTTACTAAAGGTAATCTTTCATTCAGGATAATCTTTTACTAAGAATAATATGTCATCCAGGATAATCTTTTACTCAAGGTAACCCCTTAAAAACTCCTTTACCTTGGCCGCATCTACGACTACATACGAAATACCTTCAATAGTGGCAGTTTTCCCGGGTATGGTTATCCTTTCAAAATCCTTATTTGAAAAAAGCAGGATGGTCCCGAGATTTATATAATCTAAAGTTGAAAAATCAGATTTTGTCTCCTGGCTTAAAATGTTTAACAGTTGGGGCGCCTTGCCAATGATTGAAATATTAAACTTTTGTTTAAATATCTCATTTATAAGGTATTTCTGCCTGTCGACCCTGTCAAAATCACCATTGGCTGATTTTCGGTCCCTTGCAAAAGCAAGAGCCTGCCCGCCATCCATCAAGTGCGTTCCCGGTTCGAAGTCTGCGCCTGAAAGTGGATCGTGCATGGGTTCATCTACGGTGATATATACTCCCCCAAGGGCATCGACAACGCTTTTAAATCCTTCAAAATTAACAAGCATTGTCTTTGTTATGGAAATACCGGTAAGTTCATAGATCTCATTTATCAGCATTTCTTCCCCGCCATAGACATATGCGGCATTTATCTTGTTGTTTCCGTGATCCGGGAGGCTGACCCTGGTGTCCCTTGGAATGGAAATCAAAAGGTCCTTTTTCCCCCAGGGAGCTATATGCAAAATCATTATCGTGTCTGTACGGCCCTTAAAATTCTTAACATCGCCCCTCGCGTCAACACCTAAAAAAAGATAATTTTTTGAACCCAAATCTAGTGTTATACCCGACTGCTCCCTGACGCCGGTATCGCTGCCTTCGCTTCCGGCTGCCGCAGCTTCAGAAGAATTGCTTCCTGTGGAAGGACTATTAATAGAGGGAATTAGGAACAAAAGGACAATGACTAAACCTATTATAAAAACCAAAATAAAAGCTATGAAACATCCCCTGGCTTTACTCATGATTTATTAAGTCCCTTATGGGATATATTTGACAAATAATAAAGGGTATGCAGAAGCTTTTCTATAGGGTCATTTGTCTGGACACTTACGTGCTTTGGAACCTTAATGGGTGCAGAAGTATAATTTACAATAACCTTGATACCCGATATAACCAAAAGATCCGTAACTCTCTGGGCCGAATCTTCCGGAACAGCCAGTATTGCAATATCTATTAAATTCTCATATGCAATGTCTTTAATTTCAGAGATATCTTTTACTTTCCTGCCAAAAATTGATTTGCCGATGATTTCAGAATCATTATCAAAGACATTTTCAATTTTAAAACCAAATTTACTGAGCATCTTATAGTTTAAAAGCGCTTTTCCAAGATTGCCCGCTCCGACTAATGCAATATTAGCCTTTCCGTTATGGCCGAGTATTTTATTAAAAGAACTGATAAGGTCATCCACATTAAATCCGACGCCTCTTTTACCTTTGAGCCCAAAATAAATAAGGTCCCGCCTTATTTCTGCGCTGTTTATCTTGGTATGGCCCGAGATATCCCTGGATGTGACCGTCCTTTTACCTGAATCCTTAAGGTTTACTACATATTTCAAATACTGTGAAAGCCTTAATATTATGCCTTCAGAATGAATCTTTGTTTCCATGGAAAAAATCACCCCTGGTTTGTAAAAATATACTTTGTAGCAAAATTGTAACAAATATGGATTATTTTGACAATACCTGAAATTGGTTTATTTAAAAAGTAGTCGAAATGTCCTAAGCAGGTCTCCATATTTGCAGTTGGCCTATTTTAGATCAACCCTGATATTTTAATTAAAATCTTTAATATAAGATTGATTATCGTTGGCTTCCCTACACTAAATGTATGGTTATTGCTGATCACAAAAACCAAAAACAGGCTAACAGGAAAATAGTGTCATTAATAAGCATAAAACAACATTTTGCTATGGTTAGAATCCACTCTGGCCAACCATCTGGACATCATTGGAAACGCGCATCAGTTCACTGCTTGAAGACTCTGAGCATTTGTTGAGATTCAAGTCCTTGGCGCCAGTATAAACTACTACACCCACACTCAATATATAAAAGGAATAATCTTGTATTTCACTTTCTTGGTGTATTGATCCCAAAGCTCTCCGTATTTTGCCTTGCAAACTTTGTCGTCATCGGCTTGGCGGGTTAGCATAAGACCTATATAGTAAGCCGGGTACAGCCACACCATCCAAATCCCAAAGTAGCCTAGGGCAAGTGCTACGGCTATAGCCTGTATAATTTCTCCAAGATAGTTGATGTGACGGCTTGCGCCCCAGAATCCATTAGCAAGCAGGCTGAGTTTACCGTCGCTAAGTACTTCAGGTTTTATCCAAAGGAATTTTCTGCCAGGCGTAATTTTATAGAAATACTTCTGCATATTTGCGCCGCGTGTAAGCACCCAGCCGCAGAGAAAGAGTACCCCAGAGAGGATTGTAAGCCATACGGGATGACCGGGATTGGGAAGATGAGCGGTAAACCAAAGTGAGACAGTATAGAAATAAGGGTAGAACGCAAGACAGCCAAATCCTAATTTGAATCCAACGCGTTCAGCAATAAAATCGTATGTCCATAAATGGATTTTTTCGAATATCAGATACTCAAAGCAAAACCATGTTAACATTGCGCAGCCGAGAAGAAAACCATAGTTTATATTTTCGACATTCATTATATGATACGCCGCATAAGAAAGAACATTCAATTGAAGCATAACAGCGCCAATTAGATAAAGCCACATTTTTGCATCCATAAGGCCGTCTTTGAACTGCGAATCTTTTACTCTGCCAAACCAAAAATCAGCAAAGAAAGATTTACCGGTAGATGGATATTTTAAAACAATGTAAAAAGAATATACTAATCCGATAACAGCCGCCCCAATAAAACCTAAACTTCGGGTTTCATACAACCATACGTATGGAACTATATTAAAATACCCAAGCAGAAACCAAATGAGAATACTTGTCATAAGAACATATTTTCCATTGGTCCTGTAATTCATTAATTCGCCTGTTCTTTCATTTTTTACATATCCCTTAATTCTTTTAACCGGGATGATGATGTGTAAAAGAGTGATAACTACGTATGCGACTAATGGAGTGATCAAACCTAAAAACAACTTCATGACAAACCTCCGGTGTTTTTCGACATTATATCAATTGCGGCTTTTCTGCTCAATAACCGCGTAAGTATAAAATGGCCGATTTTATTTATTACTCCGGGAATTATAATCGGACCTCTTCCTAAAGCATTCAATGTTTGTTCAGCGACTTCATTGGCTTCCAGCGTTCCAAGCGCTGGTTTGGTTTTCTCAGCTTGCTGATAGCCGGGAGTGAGAATTGCACCGGCACAGCAGGCAAGTACATCGATTCCGTGCGGCTTTAGTTCTTTCCAAAGACCTTCGGCTAAAATGGCGTTAAATGATTTTGTTGCCGCATAAGCCGCAAGGTTCGGGCAGCCTTGCGCCCCAACAAGAGATGACATCAGCACAATGCCTCCTCGTTTTTGCTGTATCATCGACGCAGATAAAAGTTTTGTGAGTAGCAGCGGCGCTTTTACATTTACAGCTGTGGCAAGGGCCAAATGATCTTCGCTCGTATTTTCGAATAAACCAATTGGAGCAAATGCAGCATTATAAACAAGTAAACCAATTGAAACTTTAAGAGCGCTAATCAATTTTTTCACATTTTCGTAATCTGCCATATCCGCTGCAATAGAAATTACATCGATTTCATATATTTCTTTAAGCCGGGCCGCCGCCGCTTTCAGCCGAACTTCTTGACGCGCAATTAAAACCAAGTTCAACCCCCGCCGCGCAATCGCCTCTGCAAAAGCGGAGCCTAATCCGTCAGAGCCTCCGGCGACAAGCGCGTACTGCCCGTATTTTTCTTTGAATTGTGTAGTTTTCATAAGAATTACCTAACCATAAAAAAAATAAAGAAGAAATCTTTCGGATTCTTAATGGTGTCAGCCCACCAACCTTTTTAAAACTCTATTTTAAGCGTAGTTCCCGTTTTCATCAACTAAATATTTTTGGTAAATTTAGTATTGATCAATTGAAATCTTTAATTCCTTGGTTGCTGCGCTGATTGGGTTTGTCAGTCTGGGAGCGTATAGTGGTTTGAAAATCTGGGCGATCGACCTGGTTATTTGGGCTGTCATTGCAGTCATACTCGGGATTGTCTTTATCATTGGGAGCGCCAACATAACGAGACTGGCCAGGAAACCAAGGGTATAAATTTCAGGTTCTAACTTCACATACCCGGCCGGTGTATTAACTACAAGAATTAATTATATAAACATTATTTAAAAACATAGATTCCATCATCTATATGATATGCGCGTTTGCATGAAACACACAAAATTTTCCCGTCGGAATCGATTTTTAAGTTTCCTTGTCTGCACACCGGGCAGCACAAAAGCGCTTTAAAATCCTCAAAATTTGCGATTGTTTTTCTGAGGACCGCTCCTGCTGAAGCTGTGCCGCCCCTTGCAGATTCTGCCTTCCGGGCAGTCTCAGCTCCTGCCTGGCTCGCACCTGCTAAGCCTGCTCCTGCCGAGCTCGCACCTGCTAAGCCCGCTTCTGCAGAAACCGGGCCTGTTACATGCAAGCCAGCCGCCTCGTGGCCGGCAACGCTTAAGGCTTCCTCTGCAGATACAGCAAATCCCTGTTTTGCGTTTGCACGGCCACTATCCGTTAAATCTGCATTTTTCAGATTTATTTGTAGTGATCTTAAATTTTCCTGGCTTGCCTTTACCGACCCGGCATTTACAGTTTTTAGAAAAATACTTGGGCCGGTATCAATAAATGAAAAAAAATCCTGGTAAACTTTCTCGAAAAAAAGCAAGACTTTTAAATTGATGTGCCTTTTTAAAAAGCCAAGCCTGTAATTTGAGGCACTTACCTGCTTAAGTATCTTAAACCCGTTTTGTTTTAAAATTGCTTTTATATATTTTGGATGATTATCAAGAATGGTGGCCCCTATCTGCAGCGGCCGGCTGTCAAACGGCGACAACTTTAATCTGCCGGACAAAAACTTTAAAATATTTTTTATATTCCTCTTGTTTGCAAATTCGAGAAGAAAATATCCGCCCGGTTTTAAGATCCTGGAAGCTTCATTAAAAAATTTCCCTACATTATCAAGATGGTGAATGACCCTGACTGTCATTGCAACATCGGCAAAATTTGATTTAAAAGGAAGGCTTGTTACGTCAGCTGCCACAAAATCAACTTTTTTTAACAAAGCTTCATCATGATTTAAATATTCTGCTACTGCCCCTTTTGCATTTTTTAAATTATTGACCGAATAATCCACAAGGATGATTCTTTCGAAATCTTTGTATTCAGTAAAAAGCCTTCCAAAGCCGCATCCCAGATCAACAAAAACCCTGCCATTCTTCTCAAGCGGCCCTATAAATTTCTTTATAACTATCCGCTCTGCGCTGTCTTCATAAAGCCTTTTGTCATCCTGCCAAAATTGCCTGTAGTCATAATTTTCATAATCCGATTGCTTTATCAATTATTCTCCTTGTAATAAAATCCTGCTTATTCTGAAAACTCCCCTTTTATTGAGATTTTCATTACACTGAAATTCTTTTATTTATTAAAATCCTGCTTTTGACCAGAATTACTCTTGTTCTTAAATAGGCCTTACTTTAAAAAACCTGCATTTTTTAAAAGAAAATAAGAGTTATGTGGAAGTCATTAAAATATGAAAAAACTAAAAATAAAAAAACTATTCATGAAACTAAAAAGTCCTGCACTTTCATACAGGACTTTGATTTATGTAAGAAACTATTTCTTCTTTCCACCTTTTGCTTTATCTTTTACTTTTTCTTTCTTTTTGCCAGCCATCTAAACCTCCTTTAAAAGTCAATTTATAATTCTAGGTGAAATATTAATTCTAAAAAAAACAAAATGCAACAGTAACTGAAGAAATTTTTAAATAATTTATTTGATAATTATTAATCAATTACGGCTAAAGCACTTACTCTTGGCAGAACAGGACCAAATAGTCATTTTTAGCAGGCAAGCCCTAATTTTGTATGCTGCTTAAGTGCTTACGACTTCCAATGCATAATCTGCAGCTAAATCCCGGGCAGAAGATATGCTGTCTTGCTTTTTTTCCTGGTTCTTCTTTTTAATTTTTCCATCCGGCTTGTCCCTGCCGCTGTCTGATTTGTCCGCCCTGTTTCCATCGCCGTTTATTCCGTCCGGCCCGCTTTCACTATTGTTATCTTTTTCCGGCACACTTTCATGGTTTTTTATTGTTTCCGCCCTGTTTTCACTGCCGTTTACTGCATCCGCCCTGTTTTCACTGCCATTTATTTTTTCCGGCCTGCCATAATGGTCTTTTATTGTTTCCGGCCCATTTGCACTGCTGCTAACTTTTTCCGTCCTGCTTTCATGATTGTTTTCTATTGCCGGCCGGCTTTCATGGTTGTTAGCTTTACTAAACTCAAGGCTTAATGCAGCTACGTCGGCAGTGATGTTGACAATATTGAATTTTTTCCCATCCTTGTTTTCCCAGCTCCTTAAATTCAAATGCCCGCCTATCATTATCCGGTCACCTTTTTTTAAAGAACCTGCACAATTTTCCGCAAGATGATTCCACACGGTAATGTTAAAAAAATCCACAACACTTGACTCGTCTCCGTTCGCATCCTTCCACCTTTTATTAACGGCCATCCCCATCTCGGTTATAGCCATTCCCTCATTTGTATATCTCAGTTCCGGATCCCTTGTCAGATTTCCAAGTAAATAAATTTGATTTAAATTAGCCAATTTCTCCTCCTTTGCATAACGTATATTTTTTTTAATATCAATACCCAAACCTGTATGATTTGCATAATCCCAGGGACTCATCCCAGGGATATATTATCGCTGCTTTTGAGCAGGAAGTGATTTCACAACTTTTAAAACCAGCAAACTTTAAGAAAATAAATTCAACTTCTTTTTTTGCAAAAACAATTGTTTCGTCATAACCGATATAAACGCTTGCCAGGCTGCAGCTGTTTATTTCAACAATGTTTTTTGCAACGGCTTCTGCTGAATCCATGTCAAATAAAAGCAGGTTTTGTGATACTGCAAGGGCCGCTGCATCTGCAGCTGTTTTTGTCACTGACCTGGCTATAAAAATCCTGCAAAAATCACCAAGCAGTAAAAAGACAAAAGCAAAAAGCACAACCAATACCAATGCCAGAATTGTTATGTTGCCTCCCTGACTCTTAAATGATAAGTTACAATTACAGCTTACTTTTTGCATTCCATCCTCATTACGCAGACGCTTTCAATTAGAAGATCTTTTTTTAAAGCTTTACTGATAAAATCAAAAATGCCGGCATTTTTATAGCTGATTTTCACTGTGAAAAAATCCCCGGTACTCCTTTCGGCTCCCGATGAAGGGCTTATCCTGATATCAAGATTATCAGTGTTAAGACCGGAACATATCTCGTAAACCTGCCCGCCGGCTAGGCTTTCTGAATTCGTTGTCGCAACAACCCTTGCAGCTTCTGAGGCTGCATGTTCAAGGACATTCTTAAGATAGGCGCAGTAGCCTAACTGTGATACTGCAAGTGCAATCATTATAAGAACCGGCAGCAGCAGCACAAACTCAACAGATGCCTGCCCACAGTAAAGCGCACTGCGCCTTCCGGCAGCTTTTTCTTTGAAGCTCTTGAAATATTTTATTAACTTTCTTGTTGTTAATGTCATTGAATTAAGGTTTATAAAATTTAATATAAATAATTAATTAGATTTGACAGGACTTAAATATTAATGAGTAAGGCCTGTAATGATTTTTAATATAAATAGTGATGTTGTAAATAGTGATGTTATGAATAATGATGTTGTAAATAGTGATGTTATAAATATTGATGTTATAAATATTGATTTACCAGCTGTAGTGCAATAATCATCCGGATAAATTCCGGTATTTGCTGCACGCCATAATTTTTTAGACCAGCCCGGATATTTTACTGAAAACCTTTGAAATCAGATCGATTATCATTGGCTTCCCTACTGCAACAAGCACTGCACTGATTATACCGGCGATTACAAGCACCAATGCATATTCTATTGTTGACTGACCCCATTCACTTGACAGTTTAAGTTTTTGGTTTATTTTTGAAATTATTGTATTTATCTTACTCACCTCCTTTTTTTTAAATCTATTCATCAGCAACTCACCTCCTTTTTGTAAATCTAACCAACCCAGGCTCACCTTATTTTTTTTAAACCCAACCGCCCGGCTCACCTTTATTTCGCAAATTTAATCTGCCGCAAATCACCTCCTTTTTGTAAATCTAACCAACCCAGGCTCACCTTATTTTTTTTAAACCTAACCGCCCCGCATCACCTCCTTTTTATCCTGTAACAAATAAAAACTTAATCGCACAAACTAACCAAAGCTTAAAAAACTGCCTGCAATTGAAAAAATAAGCGGACCGCCCACAAGTAATATAAAGGCAGGGAGTATTAAAAAGACAAGCGGAAAAAGCAGTATTATAGAGCTTCTTCTAGATGCAGTCTCGTATTTTTGTGTCACCTCAAACCTGATATGTCTTGACTGCAGATTTAATAAATCACTTATCGACGAACCGAATCTTTCGGCCTGTATCAGTAGAAAAAGAAGATTCCTGAAGTTGCCGGGGTCATTTAAATTAACCGAATTTTTAAAAGCATCCACCCTGCTTACACCAAAATCTATTTCCTTTAAAAATTTTTTCAGGGCCACGCAAATGCTTCCGTTATATTTTTCCGATACAATTTTAATTGAGTTGTAAATATTCTGGCCGGAAAGTGTGGCAATATATAGAAGGTCTATTATGTAAGGCAGGTCCCTGTTGAATTCTTTGGCCCTGCTTTTACTTATATAATTTAATATAAGATCAGGTATAAAAAATCCGGCCGTCGCAGATATTAAGCCTGCCAAAGCCGCAAAAAAAATGTTTCTGCTAAAAAACATTGAAAAAACAGCCGCCAAAAAAGATGCCAGAAACTTATAGCCTATCAGGATATTTAAGTCCTCTTTGGAACCATCGTGCGAAAATGCATGGCCCGCGAGAATCCGGTATTTTTTTAAGGCCCGGTCGTTTAAAAATACTTTTAAGCCTGCGCCGGTTTTTTCAGCAATTCTGTTAAGGATATTTACATTTTTTGCTCTAAAAAGATTCTTTTTGTCAGTCATTAAAACCAAGCACCTTTCTGATAATAAGAATACCTGTGATTTCAAGCAGGCAGCCGGTTATCAGGCAAATATTGCCGAATGTGCCCGAAAAAAACGCAGTTATTGAAGCATTCATAAAAATAAACATCATCACAAGTACTGCTACCGGCATAAAGCTGATAATATTTCCTGAATACCTGCTCTGGAGTGTCAGTATTTTTGCATTTGACACCAATTTTCTGTTTTCATTTAAAGTTTCTATTATTTTTTCAATAATAAAGATAAGGTCGCCCCCGATTTTATTATTGAGTTTTAGTGCAGTACTGAAAATCAGTGATTCCCTGTTTGAACATTTTGCGGCAAAATTATCTACTGCTTCATCAAAAGAAATATTCATTTCCAGCTCATCAGACAAAGCCTTAAGATATGACTTTAAAGGTTCTTTTGCCCAGACACAGTATTCACTGATAATGTTTCTTATAGATCTTCCTGCCCGAAGCATGATAATGGCGCTGGAAAGAAATTCTACGAGCTGGCTGTTAAGAAGGTCCTTCTTTTTATTTTTTAAAAAATAGAATATTTCTGAAAAAACAAGGAATATGCAAATGGATATAAAGATACTGAAGATATAATTATTAAAGACTATGTAAAAAAATATATCCAGGAGTATAAACATTACTGCTGCTAAAATTCTTTTGCTTTTATTATTTATGGTGTTTAAATAATCAATTGTCTTTATAATCAATGTGTTTATTCCTTTTATCCTTTTTTATTTAAAAAATCTGCAATTTTGCCTTCAGGGATAAAATCATAGATATTTTCCATTCCGGTCCTTGAGAAGATATCCTTCACTTCCAGTGTGGCGCTGTTTCCAAGCTTGTTTTTTAGCGCTGAAATGCTGCATATTTTAGCTAAGGTCCTGCAGCCATTTGCTTTTTTTTCAAGATGTATTATTAAATCAATTGCAGAGGCAATTATCCGCCTTGCTGACACAGGGCTTAAATTTACCGCTGATATTAAAAGCAGGGTCTCCAGCCTTGAAACAAGGTCAAAGGGTGAATTTGCATGAAGGGTTGTCATGGAGCCCTCATGGCCGGTATTCATGGCCGAAAGCACGTCAATGGCTTCGTTTCCCCTTATTTCACCAACCATGATCCTGTCCGGCCGCATTCGCAGCGAATTTCTGACAAGGCTCCTTAATGTAATCTCTCCCCTTCCTTCAATATTAGGAGGTCTGCCTTCAAGGCTGACAAGATTGTCTGCACTTAAATTAAGCTCCTGGGTTTCCTCAATAGTGATAATCCTTTCGCCTGCCCCAATAAAATTAGAGAGTACATTCAAGAAAGTAGTTTTCCCTGTTGAGGTCGCCCCTGATATTATTATATTGAATCTTCTTTCCACGCATTCTTTCAAAAAATCCGAGATTTCACCGGTTAATGTATTGGCCCCTATCAGATCATCCATGTTCAGGAGGTTTTTTTTGAATTTTCTTATCGTGACAACAATATCTTTTACAGAAGCGGGAGATATCACTATATTTAATCTTGAGCCGTCTTTGAGCCTTGCATCGACCATAGGGCAGCTTTCATCTATCCTGAGACCGAGAGAGCTGATTATTTTTTCAAAAATATTTCTTACATGCTGCCGGTCCCTGAATAAAACACCTGTTTTTTCCACGATACCTTCAAACTCCACAAAGACCTCGTTCCAGTCGTTTATCATTATCTCTGTTATCCTGTCATCCTTCATAAGGCAGCTAGCCGGCCCAAACTCAAAAGCGTCTTCATATATTTTTCTTACAATGTTTGAAATTCTTTTATCATTTATAATAAGGTTGTCTTCTTCAGATATTTTTTTAACAGCCGTATTTATATATTCAAATTTTCTGCCGTCAGGCATGCCCATCATCTCATTTATATCAACAGTCTGGATAATTTTCTTAGCTACATAATCAGAGACCCTGTCGCCATAATTATTATTTTCAGGAGTATTATTTTGGTTTTTTTCATTATCCATATTCTTATTCAAATCATTCATTTTTTAATAATTTTTTTAATAATGCACTTAAATCTAAATTCAAAAAAACTAAATAATCCGTGCTCGAAAGACTGAAAATTCCAAGAAAATATTGAATTATTCAGCAAGAACTAATTAATAAACATTCAAAATTTCAGCCAATAGACAACTTTAACAGCCTCTTTAAAAAATAATGCCTGTCAAAATAATTTTTCAAACAGGATGTTGGCAAAATCGCTTATTGCCTTGGTTATCCTTAAGTTGTAATCAAACATTGGACCGGGACCCCTCGTCAGGTATAAGAGCTCGATGTCCCTGTCATATGGTATAAAAATACTTATGGGAAATTTAAGAAGACTCATAATCTTAGACGGAGAAATAACGGGCCTTGCGTTAAACTTATTTATTACAATCTCAAACCTGGTCGGCATATTTTCAAGACATAAATTGCTGATAATGACTTCCAGGTTGTTAATTGATATTAATTCCGCCTGAGTTACAAATACAAACATGTCTGCATACTCCAAAAAGTCAATGTTTTTGTCCTGCAGAAGATAAAATGGCGTATCAACAATTATCAGGTCAAATATTCCGGAGAGTGAATTAAATAAAATATTTAGATTTTCCCCCGCCATCAAACAGGTTTTCTCAAATTTTAAAGGCGGAAGTATAAGATGAAGGCTGTCGTCAAGATTTATTACAAGGCGCCTTAATGTATTAAAGTCAATCTCTTTGAAATCAAATTCAATGTCTCCTATATCCCTTAAATTACTCTTAAGGGAAAGATTGAAAATAAGCCTTGAATCTTTTTTACCGCAATTAAGGTCAACAAGCAGGACATTCTTGTTTTTATTTCTGGCAAAATAAGCAGCAACAGTATTGGAAATAAAGCTGCAGCCGCAGCCGCCCTTGCTGCCGGAAAAAAACAGTATTTTTGAATCCTTTTTTGGCGCAGATATGCACAGGGCCTCTTCCCGGGGTAAATTTTCAGTTTCGTTATCAACCGCATCATTATCGTCATGATTCCTGTATGCATGCCCCTCTTTACCAAACTTTTCTCTTAAAAGTAAATCTTTTTCAATCATTTTTAGTTTCCCCTCTGTGTTTAGTGAAAAAATTTTTATTAAATCTTATTTCACACTATATTTGTTGAATGTTTACCCTTTTTCTTCTTTATTTCTTTACTGATCTTTATAACCGTCGGAGATGTTTTTCGGGCATATAGAAAGGTTTATTGTCCCTGTCTGAAGCGCCAGAAAGACCTTTTCCACTTCCTGTGGTTTTAAATATATAGTCAGAATACAATTGTCGGATTTTGAACCGGCGTTTGCACCTGTCTGAAGAATACTGTCAAGTGCCGGCAACTCATTTGCCATACCATTGTTTTCCTGCCGGCCGGTGATATTCTCCGTAACATTACTTGAATTTTTGCCGTCTATAAGAATTATTTCTTTTTCCCACAGTATAGTCTGGCTCATAAGTGAATCTGTGGTTTTTTCATATATTGTCGATATCAGGTCAACCTTATCACCAATGTTTAAAAGTGATTTCTCGCCGTAGTAATTTACCGGTATTGACACTGCCCTAAAACCTGACGGAATATAGGAAGAAAATGCAAGATAATTTGAGTCTTTTATATTTTCCACACCCTGGATTTTATCGCTTGAAATGATTTCTCCCTTCACTATATCCTGCGCTGTGATCTTCCCGGTTATTTCGCCGACATCCGTTATGAATTTTTGATTGAAAATATTTTCCGGTATGCCTTTTTTCTCCACCATGTCTTTTGTTATCTGAGTGCCGGCTTTTATTTCAACCCTGGATGTATAGATATCAATATTGCCGGTGATATTTTGCTTGTCACTTCTAGAGCTGCTCAGATACCAGTAGATTAGAAATCCTGCAAATATAAGCATAAGTATTATGGCTATAATAAAGATCTTCTGCCTGATTATAAGGTTTATTCTGTTCATTTTTCCTCTGGCCGGATGGTTTGTATTTTTAATATTTTACATAATAGCATATTTATTTATTTATGCAAATATATAATATAAAAAAATAAAAGTTTTTTGCGGTTCTAAAAAAATAAAAGTTTTTTTTGGAGGTTTTTTAAAAATGATGTTAGGGCTGGGATAATGAATGCAATTAAATCTTTATGATCCCTGCAAAATCGTTTCAGAATTTTACACGCCGGGACAGCCATAAAAAATACCTATTTGGAGAACTCACAAGAAAGAAGAGATTGATTTTGTCGAATAGGAAGCTGGGGATATATCAGCTTATGAATTCAAGTGGAAAGACATAAAAACTTTGAAAGAAAAAGCTCTTTATAATCCCCCCTGCCCGCTGCTGTAGACAAGCTGGCCGCATGCGGCATTTATGTCATTTCCAAAGCTGTACCTTTCGGTCACAGCTATATGTTCCTTTTCAAGCGCCAGTTTAAAATCATTTATCTTTTTAGGTGACGGGGGTTTCATTTTCAATTTACCGTTAAACGGTATGAGGTTTACAAAGCACAGCATCCCTTTTAAAAGGACTGCAAGCTCTGTGGCGAGATGCCCGCTGTCATTTAGGCCCCCAATCATCACATATTCAAACATCACCCTGCGGCCCGTCTTATCAGTATATTTTTTGACTGCGCTGATTATTTTTTCAAGGGGATATTTGCTGCAGGAAGGCATCAGCCGAGCCCTGAGTGTATTATTTGGGGCATTTAAGGAAACGGCCAGGTTTACCTGGAGGTCTTCACCCGAAAACTTGTCAATCATTGCGGGAATGCCGCACGTGGATACTGATATTTTCCTTGCGCCGATGTTAAACAGGGATTTGTCATTTAACAGCCTTACGGCGCCTATAACATTATCGTAATTTAAGAATGGCTCCCCCATGCCCATAAACACGACATTAGTGACCTTTTGCTCCATTTTTTTAAGGTAATAAGAGAAAAACATGACCTGCTCTGCTATCTCGTATGTTTCAAGGTTTCTCTTAAAGCCTGTTTTGGCTGTCCTGCAGAAAATGCAGTTCATTGGGCAGCCTGCCTGGGAAGACACGCAAACTGTATTTCTTGTGCCCTTATGCATTAAAAGCACGGTTTCTATATTGAGCCCGTCATGCATCTTAAGTATTGCCTTAAAGGTGCTTTTCTCCAAAGACTGCACAAAATCAAAGTCAAACCTTATCGGCACTTCATCCTGCAGCTTTTTTCTTAGGGGCAGGGGTAATACAGTCACTTCGGACCAGGATGAGACAAAGTCAGAGTAAAGCGCTTTCTGTATCTGTTTTATCCGGTAAGGCTCCTCAGATTTAATAATTGCGTTTAATTTTTCAAGTTCCATATTTTAAAATTTAATGTTACTTATGCTGGTCTGTCCATTCGATCATCTATTTTTAAAGTTTCCGCTATTATAAATAAATAGAATTTTTAAGCCAGAGTTATAAGTAAAAAAATATTTAAAATATATGTTTAACCTGTAATAAGATAATTTACTCTAAATCAGTACTCTATTTTATTTTCTACCTGTTCTTCCTGATTAATCTCTTTTGGCTCTTCTACTATTTCCTTAACCACCACTTTTGGCGCTTCCTCTTTTATTACCTTTACCTCTTGAACTTTTTTAGTAACAAAAGCGGTTGCTGTATAGTTTGTTTGCAGCACCTTAAATCCTAAGTTGCTTATAGCAAAATTAGTTGCAGCATCCCTAATCTCTTTTGTTTTATCTACTACGCTTATACCTGAAAAAAGTTTTGAAAAAATGTCAATGATTATTCCATTTTGCCGGGGGACAACTTTTACCTGTGGGTCTATTACGTCTTGGATACTGGTTAGTCTTTCTCTAATTTGCATTGCTGAATTTTTTAGAGTAACCATAGCTTTCCCTGAAGGGTCAGTAGATATATTGGCAAGTTTTATTTTTCTTCCGGAAAATTCAGAGATAAATATTATTAGAGCAATAATAAAAACTAAAAATAGAACACCTGTTAAAATATATGGATTTAGATTTGTGGTATAGTTTATAACGCTATTTGCCACTGCGGACCACATAAAAAAGCCTACAAAGACATTAATTATAGCAACTATTGAAAATACTATTAGAGCTAACATCGCTATTGCCATTATTATTCTGTTGAATACATTCACTTTTATCTCTCCTTTTTTTATTTTTAATTAATTTTTAAATGATAATATTTTCGCCAGAAAAGCTAAATTCTAATTTGAAATCTTTTTTTACTTTATTATAATAGAACAGCACAAGAATAATAACGGTGAGGTTTATAGTATTTCAGGGGCATTATGGCTAGCTTTAACCTGGCAATTTCACCAGTTATTGCAATAACCACCCGGCAATGGCAAAAAGGATTACTCTTTATAATCTTGATCAAGTTTTATATGGATAAATACCAATTAAAATTTATAAATTTTCTAAAAAATAGATTTAATATTAATTCTAAAAATGGGCTTTATTTAACTATAGGATTTATATTGGTATCTTTTTTTACTTATGTTTTCTTCAGCCTTATTAAAGATTTGTTTGGTAGTAATGAAACACTTGCAATTTTTGATCTCAATCTGCTTAACAGAATTCAGGATTTAAGAACGCCCTTTCTAAATAAATTTATGCTTTTAGTGACATATTTGGGGAATTGGCAAGCTATCCTGGCAGTATCAATTATCGTTATTCTTATTTTTTCAATTTTAAAAAAATGGAAATTTATTATAGCCCTTGCTGTCTCTTCCGTATTTGGTGAAATATTTGTTTATGCGGCAAAAAATATACTAAAAAGACAAGGTCCGCCACTTAGATATCTTATTTTTCTAGAGAAGGATTTCAGTTTTCCCAGTGGTCACAGCTTTATTTCAATAGCTTTTTATGGCTTAATATTTTTTTTCATTTTTGATTTTGCAAAGAGCAGATTTGTAAAGATATTATCAATTTTTATAGGGTTTGCCATCGTAATATTAATTAGTTTTTCAAGAATTTATTTAGGTGTCCACTGGCCAAGCGATGTTTTTGCAAGCCTGGCATCCGGAACAGTAATGATAACAATAATTATTATTTTTTTAAAAATAGACGATAAATTTGGACTAATAAAAATAGGCAAAAAAACAATTATCTCTTAACCATTACAGTTAGTGCTTTTGGAGCAACTTTGACGTCTATTGGCGCTGTACCTATCAATTCTCCATCTACCTGAACCAACACTTTGTGTTTGGAATAAATATGCGCTTCCTTGATATGATAATATTCTCCTTTAAAGAATGTGTTTGATTCCCCTCTTGATACTGAGGAGATCAATTTTATTATTTGCCACCAACTTTTCCTATTAATGACAACCAGGTCAAGAAGGCCGTCTGTTATGCTGGCCCGGTCTGCTATTTGATATTCCCCGGCATAGTCTTTAGAATTTGAAATTGTTACGAAATAGCCTACGGAGTGAGATTTATGTTCAATATGAATCTTATGCCATTTATATGTTAAAAGTTGCTGAATTCCAGAAAGCAGATACGCCAGGTTTCCCCATCCTTTCTTGACTTTTGGATTGATTCCTTCTATTAACTTTGGAATAAATCCGATATCGAGCATCATAGAAAAATATCTGGTTTCCTTATTTGTTTTTACATAACCCAGGTCAATCTTTAGTCTCTTGCCGTGTGCGATTAATTCTGAAGCTTTTTTCGTATTAAATGGTATTCCTAACTCTAAAGCAAGAACATTTGTACTGCCAAAAGGTATGATTACAAGTGTTATTTTTGAGCCGCTGATACCATTTATGACTTCGTTTACTGTTCCGTCTCCACCAGCCACAATAACCATATCATACTTATTTTTTGCGCCCTTTGCCAGTTCCATTGCATGTTTTGGATGTTTTGTAAATTCAATATCTAATTTTATATTTTCTTTAACACAGCTTTCTTTAACTTCTTTTATAATTTCTTCAGCGGTTGTTTTCGGCTCAAAAACCTCTACTGCTCTCTTTTGCAATTTTTTAAAGGTCCATTTTAATATGGGCGGCATTTTTCTTTTTGCTTTCCCAGACATTGGATTTATAATTAGAATTGCTTCCACGTTATTTCCTTTGGAATATTTTTTAAAACACAAAAAACACTTGAAACTAAAACATGCCCTGATCCAGTATGAATTAAAGTTTGACCACTATGTGAAGCCTGCCTATAAGTTCTGCAATTACACTCATTTAAACCTCTAATATTAACAATTAATAAGTCAAAAGTTTTCTTTAAAACTTTCTTTATTATACTACTAATCTTGCCACAATTAATAATTCAAAATCATTTATTATCAATTATTAAATCATTTATTTCTTATATTTATTATGAATAGAAAAGATAATAAAAATTTAATAATTTATAAATATAAATCTGGTTTGGAAAGACTATTTGGATGCATGTCAACAAATATTGCCATGTATTCCTACCGGGTGATTATGCAGCTTAATTTAATGTTTTAAGTATTCCCTAAATCTCTCCAGGGCTTCCGGCATATTCTCCCGGCCAAACCCTAACCTAAAATGCTTATTGCCGTAATCATATACTGTCGAGGGCAGTAACATTATATTTGCTTCCTTAACTACTTTTTGACAAAACTCCAAGGTACCGGTCCCTGCTTTCAATTTGGGAAAACCAATAGTTCCGGCTTTGGGTCTTACCCACTCAAACATATCTTTGTAATCAATAAAAAAACCATCCAGAAGATTTAAGTTCCTTTTAATTCTCGATAAATGGCTGGCAATTATTTCTTCTTTTGCCCTCAAGGCGATAATTGAAAGTATTTCACCCGGGGCACTGCCGCAAATAGTCGTGTAGTCTTTGAATTGTGCCATCTTTGTATACAAATCCCTGTCCCTGGTTATAACCCACCCGATTCTTGCGCCTGCCATCCCAAATGTCTTTGACATTCCAAATAAAGAAACCGCCTTTTTGTAAACCTCGCACGCCGAAGGAAGCCTGTCATCTAAACTGTATTCCAGGTAGCGGTACATCTCATCGGAAAAGAGATAGGTATTATGATTGCGAGCTATATCAATAATTTTTTGATAGTCCTCTTTTATTGGTAAATAACCAGTCGGATTATGAGGGAAGTTTACGATTATAAGTTTCGTATCGGGCTTTATTTGCTGTTTGAGAAAATTGGGATCAAACCGCCATCCGTTTTCTTCTTGTGGCCTCCATTTCGTAACTTCACAGCCCAAACCTTCGGCAATTTCATATAAGGATTGATAGCCCGGGAATGTACAGATAACATGGTCACCTTTTTGCAAAATGCTGTTTAAAGCAATATAAATACCTTCTTCCGGAACTACCACCAGACAATCATTAGCATTTATACCTTGATACAGCCTTGAGATTTCCTCCCTTAATAATGGGTGCCCAAGGGAATTTGTATAACCAAGCGTCAGGTTATTCCAAAGATGACGGGTTTCATCATCAGCCAATTTTAAAAGCTCATTTTGCGATAGTCCGTCACAATCCGAACTTGAAAGCAAATATTTAACAAAAAACTCGTATTTGGCAAAATATTGTTCTAATTTGAAGGGTTTTAAGCTCATGGCTGTTTAATTTCTCTTTCTATTTCAAATTTTTTTAAAACTGACAATTAATGCGATTTTATATAGAAAGTGGAGATATTTTAAATGCAAATGAGCCTGATATCCCTGCCGAACTTTTTAACTGACGGCCCTATACCCCTTGGATTTAATAAATAAAAAATTGAAAATCTTTGTATTCAGGGTCCGATAATTAATAATATATAACTCCGTATGGTGATATTGCAAATAATTGTATAATATTTATTAGTATTATACTTAAAACTGACGATATTGTTATTGTTGTTATTATTGTTATTATACGATAGCGGTCTTTTTAAAAGACTAAAAAGTCAGGGGAGCAATCGATGTATGCTTTAAATAAATTAAGAAATATTTTCGTTTCCTTAATCCTGGTATTTGCATTATCGATACCCGTATATCTTGCTGCCTGCAGTTCGCCGAAACTCGGTTTTGTAGAACTGGTGATTTCAGAAGATGCGCAAAAAAATACCAATGAGCCCATTAACCCTAAATCTGAATTCGACATGAAGGCAAAACAGATATTTGCCACTATTAAATATACGGGGGTGACTGGCGCCGACAGCTGGAGATTCAAATGGATATATGTAAAGACAGGCGAGATAATTTTAGATGACGGTAAAAAATACAACGAAGCTCAGCCCGACGGATACTTCCAGGGAATAATAGCATCCAATATTTACATAACAGATGATACAAAAATAATACCTGCCGGAAAGTATAGAGTGGAGTTTTATTATAATGGAGAACTGAAAAAATCTACGGAATTTATTGTAAATGAACCGCAAATGAAAATAATTGAAGCGGTTACTTCTAACGAGGTAGATGAAAAAGGAGCGCCGCTAGGCCCAATGCTGCAGTTTAAAAATACCGATATCGTTTATGCAAGCGTAAAGACAGACTACCTGATAGCGGGCCACAGCCTTAAGGCAGCCTGGAAAAAAAGCGATGACTCTTTGATAAAAGAGGAGTCCGTGGATATAAAAGATAATTATTACGAGGCATCATATATAGGGTTTAAGTTTGAACTTTCAAAGGGCCAAAATGGCGAAAATCCGGTTGCGCCCGGAAAATACAGAGTTGAGATATATCTTGATAATAAGATTGACAGGACACTGGACTTTGAAGTGGTAAAAGAGGACCCTGCAACTTTTAAAAAAGGCGCCACTTATACCAACGAAGCTTTCGGATTTACTATTGCAATCCCGGATGGCTGGACATACGAGGAGAAGCCTGACAGCAGTATAATACTCCTGACTTTAAAGCCTGCCAAAATTATGGATGCCGCTTTTGGATTTATTGCAACAGCCGCGGAACCCTATAAGCCATTTGTTGATTTTGCCAAAAAAGATGCCGAAAGTTTTGCCTTAAAAAGTAAATGGACACTGGTCGATTCTACATCAAGGGATTATAATATAAAAAATGGTACCCCGGCAATGGAAATAATGTATCTTTATAAGGACGGGGCCGAAGAACAGTATATAATCGCCTACAATTTTATAGAGAACAATGGCAATGTGTATATTTTGAACATCGCCATTAATAAAGCTATTTACGGGGATATGGCATCATCGGTTTATACTGGAATCCTTGACTCGCTTGTGTTTAAAACTACAGACACAATAAAGGAAAAATCGTAAAATTGAAAAAACAACTTTAAATTGTACTTAATGCTTAAGTGGCTGGGTGGCCTCAAGCGTGGTGCGTTTACTCTGGGTAATTTTAAACGGGATGTTTTTTCACAGGGTGCTTTTACAAAAGGCGATCTTACGCCGGGTGCTCTCACACCGGGTGCTATTACACGTGGTGCTTTTACGCTGGATGCTCTTATTGTTGCAATTATTTAATTTTTGTGTTTTTATCACTTAGAGTATTTAAAGCTAATATATATGCTTATTTTAGTTTACAGCCTGCATATTTATTAGCATTTTTCTTGTTTGAAGAATACAATTTTTTCATTTAAGGACCTGTCTTAATGGCCGAAAGGAGGGAACATGATAAAGATTTTTAAAACAAATGAAGAAAATCAGACTTATGAAATCGACACAATCGAGAGAGGAAGCTGGGTGCATTTGTACGATCCTGACTCTGATGAGATTGAAATGGTTTCAGGACTTACAGGGCTTGAAAAGGATTACTTAAAAGCTGCCCTTGATAAGGAAGAGAGTTCCCGGCTGGAAATAGAAGATGAGCAGATACTTGTTATTCTTGACATACCGATAATGGAAGTCGTTGGAACAGTTGCAAGCTATAGTACCGTGCCTTTGGGAATAGTCTTAAACGAGGAGTATATCGTAACTGTTTCATCGGAGGAAAATAACATCATAGGTGACTTCATAGAACAAAAGATAAAGACTTTTTATACATATAAAAAATCAAGGTTTATATTACAAATACTTCTGCGGGTTGACAAATACTATTTAAGCTTTTTAAAGCAAATCGACAAGGCCAGTAAAATAATCGAACAACTGATGCACAAATCAATGAGGAACAAGGAACTTATCGATATGCTGTCACTTGAAAAAAGCCTCGTATTTTTCTCTACATCCCTAAAGTCTAACCAGGGGACGCTGGAAAAAATGATGAAGCTTAAAATGATGAAAAAATATCCTGAGGACCAGGACCTTCTTGAAGATGTCCTGATTGAAAATAACCAGGCTATTGAAATGACAAACATATACAGCAATATCCTTTCAGGAACCATGGATGCATTTGCCTCACTTATAAACAATAATCTTAATATGGTGATGAAAATATTGACTTCAATTACTATTGTAATGGCCATACCTACGATAATAGGGTCATTTTTTGGTATGAATGTACCGATGCCCTGGGGGGATTTCAGATGGGCCTTTGTGGGTATTATAGGCTTGGCGCTGCTCGTGTCCGGCAGCGCAATGATTCTTCTTTACAAGAAGAATCTTTTTTAATAAATAAAAGAGAAAGCAAAAAAGGATACAAATGGAAGCAATCTTACACCTTGACTTAATGGCCATACTGACAAAGATTTTCGAAATCGCCGGAATAGGCTATATTATCATTTTCGCTATAATTTTTTCAGAATCAGGCTTGCTTATTGGCGTTTTTTTCCCAGGTGACAGCCTGCTTTTTTCTGCAGGGCTTCTTGCAAGCCGGGGGGTCATGAATATCTGGATACTTGTTGCAATAACCTTTGTTGGCGCAGTTACCGGAGACAGTGTGGGTTATGCTTTTGGCCATAAAGTCGGGCGGAGGCTCTTTAAAAGGAAGAATTCAAGGATTTTTAAAAAAGAAAACCTCTTAAAAGCTGAAAGTTTCTACGAAAGGCATGGCTCAAAGACAATAGTGCTTGCGAGGTTTATCCCTATCATCAGGACCTTTGCCCCAATTGTTGCAGGAGTAGGAAAGATGAAGTACAGGACCTTTATTGTTTATAATATTATCGGCGGCGCTCTGTGGTCACTTTCTGTTCCGCTTATAGGCTATTATTTAATAAAATTGCTTCCGCAAAAATACCAGGACGGTGTAGACAAGTACCTTCTTCTTATAGTTTTTATAATAATAGTCGTATCGGCAATCCCGGTATTTCTTGAATATATAAAATCTAAAAGAAAAAAAATTAGTGAACAGAATCCTGCTGCTAAAGAAGAAAAAATTTAACAAAGTAACTTTAGGCAGTCACCAGTCTTAATGGAGAATGCTTTCACAGTACCGGATTTTAGCTCAATAGTCTTTGCTGCACCCCTGATAAATGGTGTCATCCTGAAAGGTTTTAACTCAACAAAAGTTCTTATGACGTTGTTTTCAAAGTCCAGGAACAAAACATCAATTGGATACCTCTTCCAGAATGTATGAATACTGCTGCAGTTTTCTATCAGGAGTCCTTCACCTTCTTTCTGTGGCGCTGAAAATATGAGCCCGAACAGTTTCCTGAAAAATGAGTCTGCTTTTTTTATATCGCTGAAAAGCAAAAAAGTGTCGCCTTTAGCTGTTACCCTGTATAAATTCATAAAATCTATTTTCCT
>JBBQDW010000011.1:0-28372 GCA_038320085.1 Candidatus Humimicrobiales bacterium | reverse complement strand
TTTAACAATCCTAACCTGATTTTCAATAATTTCTCTTTTTAATTCCTCATAACTTAAAAGAATATTCTTGGCACCTTTATGTCCCAACACTGAGTGTGAGTTGGCTATGGCAAATCTTGTAGCATGGATAAACTCACCTGTATGATTTTTACCTTGTGCATTTTTACATAACCAACAGGAAAAGTAAAAGAAGACATAATTTAAACATCTGATTTGTTTTTAAATATTAGAAAAAATTATAAATAGGTATTGGCGGTGTATTGATTTATGATCATATTAATTTTCTGCATATACCTTTCTTTCAATAATCCTACCAATTATTGCATATTTAAATATTTTCCCATTGAAACTTTTTGCAGAAGCGACAGCTGCGTAAATACCAAAAATAACCCACAAAATTTTAAACCAATTTTTAATAACATTAAATGATTAAAGAGTTTTATTATCAGAGTCCTTTAATTCTTGTAGCAAGGAGAAGTAAAACTGCCGATGCTAATACGAACCAGAAGGAATATTGAGATAAGAACGGAACATTCGCAAAATAACCAATAATTCCCAAAACTGCAAGGACTAATGCTATCCACCAAGTTATATTTTTTGGTGCTGATGGGCCTGATGAACGGCTCATTTGAGTGCCTCCTTTAATATTTTTATTATTTTTTTAAAAGACTTATCAAATCTAAATCTTTAATTAATTACTCTGCTTTGTTTTCTGCTTGTTCTTCTTGTTTGATCTCTTTTACTTCTACTTTTATTACATCTTTTCTTTTATCAAGAAAGCCTAAAATTATGCTTACAATTCCCATTCCTATTAAAACTATGGATAACCACAAACCCAGGGTCATCATTGGAAAAAGTGTAAGAATTCCCATGATAGCTATAATTACTCCGACAATAATTAATATAACCTTACTCATAATATTCCCTTCTTATTTAATCTTTAAATCAAGACATAAATATCAAAAACTTTAACGTGTTCTTACACCTATTATTAACACAAGGCCACCTACAACTATTTCCAGTATTGCACGCCACAATTGAACATGAGCCCAGCCAATTGAAGGGAAAAGACCTAAAATTCCCACTATAGCCAAGACAATAGCTGCGATGATTAAAATAAACCTCATGATTTTTCCTTTCTTACTTTGAAGTACTTTAGCTTTTTAAAATAATTTTCTATATTAAGACGTATATTATTGAGACGTATATAATACTAAAAATGTTTCTGATTATAGATAATAATGCACGACATAACCTATTACTGGCAATAGCGAACGAAGTTAGAACTGCAATTGTAAGTTCAGACAAGATTATTTTTATACCTGAATTAAGTATTTAAGATATTTACCCTATCGTGCCACTCACTATTTATTGGCTGTCCCAGGTAGTGTATAATCTATTTAGTTTTATCCATATTTTATATATTTTTCAAAGAAATATTTACAATCGAATTGTAAACACAACTCTTAGATAGTTCAATTTAGTATTAAATTAATTTTAAAGTAGAAATGTATTTTGAAATCAAGAAAAGAATATATCAAATTGTAGAAAAATCTGAGAAGAAGGTATTTAAAGTAAAATATGAGGATTTTATTGCAAAAGAACAAAGGGACAACAGTGGTCAATAGATTAAAGCAAAATTTTCCTAAGAAAACAGCTCTTACTATTTTAATTCTATCACTCACCATCGTCTTTATTTTTTTCGGTTGCAATACATCTACAATTCAAATAACAGATACTTCTACTTTCCAGACCGTAGAAACAAATCAAACAGAAAAACCTTTATATGAAGAAGATACATCTAAAGAAGAAGAGCAATTATCAGAAGATGAAATAAGAATACAGGAAAGGGCACTTCTTGAAGAGACAATGAAGGAGGAGCTTGGTCCATTATTTGTCCCTCTCGCACCGCTTGAAAAAAAACCAAACCCAAAAGTAAAAGCAAAAGGTATCTATGTGACCGGCAACTCTGCAGGGTTTGAGCAGCGATTCCAGGGCTTTCTTGACTTAATAGATGAAACGGAATTAAACTCAATGGTAATTGATGTTAAAAATGACCGCGGGCTTATGACATATCCCAGCGAAATCGAGATGGTTAAAGAAATCATGAAAGGTTACTTTGAGCCAGTCAGGGATATTAGAGAATTAATATCAAGGCTGGAAGAAAAAAATATCTATCCTATAGCACGAATCGTTGTTTTCAGAGACCCGTATCTTCCGGAATTTTATCCAGAATTGGCAATACAAAAAAAAGACGGCGGAGTCTGGAGAGACACAAAAGAATTTGCATGGATCAATCCTTATGAGAAAAAAGTATGGGATTATAACATAGCAATAGCAAAGGAAGCGGCGCTTATGGGTTTTAAAGAGATACAGTTTGACTATGTACGCTTTCCCGAAGACGCCAAAAATTTCGATGCCCAGGTTTCTTTTACAAGTGAAAAAGGAATTGCCAAAGATGAGATTATAAGAGATTTTCTCATCTATGCCGCAGAGCAGTTAAAAGGTTACAATGTATATCTTTCCGCAGATGTTTTCGGGGTAATCGCTACTTACTTAATAGATAAGGACAATATAGGCCAGAACTGGGAAAAGATAACGCCTGCAGTAGACTACATTTGTCCAATGGTCTACCCGAGCCATTACAACTCGGGATTTTTCGGCTTAAACGTCCCTGATGCTAACCCAAAGCAAACTATACTGGCATCAATACAGGATGCGATTGAAAGGAATGCAACTGTTAAAAATCCTGCCGATATAAGACCATGGCTACAGGGTTTTACGGCTACATGGGTAAAGGGCAATATAAAATACGGCCCAAAACAGATCAGAGAGCAGATTGATGCTGCCCTTGAACGGGGTATAGAAGAATTTTTTGTCTGGAACGCAACAAATCAGTATAGCGCCGATTCATTTCTAAAAGAGGAAGAAGCTTTAAAAAGGCAGGGTCAGGCAAGAGATTACCAGCTAAAGATGGGTTTTGACTATCTGGGAAGGACTGCTTTAATGACTTTTGAAAAATACCTTGAGAATGTCAGCAAAAAAAACTGGAGACAGTCATTCCCTTATCAGGCGACTGATTTTGAGATGGATTTTAAACAGTTTGGAGATTGGGCGAGCAGGTGGACATTTGATGAATTAGAATTCAGCTCAATCTCGGCCAATTATTTTGAATCTAATATTATCTATAAGGCAGATATTATATTAAAAAAAGGAAACAACGAGATTTTCCTTAAAAAAGAGAGTTTTGAAGTATACATGGAAAACAATATATGGAAAATAAAACCGTCTTCACAATTTATCGAAGAGTTGACCCGACAGTATTAAAATAGATTATGTTAACCCGAAAAAATTTTAAGTTTTTAAAAAAATGAATTTATTAAAAAGATATTTTTTAAAAAACTCAATTAGAATATTTAGTTTATTTTTGTTTATTGTTTTTATGGTTGTTTTTACAGGCTGTGCAAAAAGCGAACTACAAGAGATTATTCCTTCAAATTATGCAGAAGAATCTCATATTTATGAAACACTTGATAAAGAAAAGGCATCAATAAATAAAGAAGAAAAGAACAAGAGCGAAGCAATATATGACAATCAGTGCCAAGATAGCATATTGGCAGAAGAAGAGCTTTTAAAATATAAGGCCAATGAGCTCGGTTCTGTTATGATACTTATGTATCACCAGATAGGAGATACTGAAACTGAATGGATGAGAACACCTCAAAATTTTAAAAGGGATCTTTTAAAACTTTATGAAAATGACTACAGGCTTATCAGCCTTTTGGATTATATAAATGGTAATATGGACATAGATGCTGGAAAAAGTCCTGTTGTAATAACTTTTGACGACGCCACACGAAGTCAGTTCAATTATATCGAAACCAATGAAGGTGTAAAACTTGATCCAGATTGCGCAGTTGCAATCCTTGAGGATTTTTGTAGTAAACATCCAGACTTCGGTAATGCTGTGACATTTTATATATATTATCCCAATCCATTCCGACAGGAGCAGTATATAAATACTAAGCTTGAGTTTCTAATCCGGAACGGTTATGAGATCGGAAACCATACTTACGACCATGTCGATCTATCAAAAATCAGCGATTCGGATGTCATAATGGAACTTGCGCTTCATTCTGGAAAAACAAGTGAAATCCTTCCGGGCTATAAGGTCAGAAGTCTTGCTCTGCCTTACGGCCAATATCCCAAGGACAAAGATCTATTAGTTCAGGGTAGTTACATGGATTACAGTTATATAAATGAAGCAGTCCTTCTTGTAGGTAGCAATCCGGCCCCTTCTCCCTTCAGCTCTGATTTTGACTATTTAAGTATTCCCAGAATAAGAGCAAGTGAGACTATGGTAGAAAACATGGGTATATATGACTGGCTTGATTATTTAAAAAAATATCCCGATCGTAGGTATTTCAGCGACGGTAACATTAATACAATAACAGCTCCGCAGGAATTAAGTCAAAAGTTTGATAAGGAATCAGCCAAAGCCAGGAAAGTCTGTTTTTATTGATTACTGAAGAAGAGCAGCAATTTTTTTGCTAAATTTTTATTTAAACTCAGTATCTTAGTTAATTCCAGGCAATCAGTTATTAAAGCCAACCTTTAAATACAGTCGCACCGGATAATTTAAGTTCTCTTGCTTTTAAGACAATCTGCTCATATAAAGGTCTTCCTTTATATGTGTCATCCTCACCAATTAAAATACGAAGCAGATATCCTGTTTTTGATTCTTTCATATATTGCCTTTATGTATTAACTTTAATAAAAATCTTGCAGTAAATGATCCTGCAAAAACCAATATAATACAAAATACATTGTTTACAATAACATTTATAAGTGCAGTTATATACTGCTTATCTTTTAAAAAATTAAATGTCTCAAGGCTAAATGTAGAAAATGTTGTAAATGCACCAAGAATACCCATAAAAATTAGGACTCTTGTATTTGTGGAAACAGTTATAGTTTGAAACAGCTCCCATAAAAAACCAATTGCTGCTGCACCTACAATATTTACAATAAGTGTTCCGTAGGGAAACAGACTTACGGATTGTTTTTGAATGATGCCTGAGAGCAGGTATCGAAGCATAGCGCCAAGTCCACCGCCAAGCGCCACATATAAAAGTCTTATAGCCATAAAAAAACTCCTATCTAAATTTTAGTTTTAGTAGGAGTTATCAGCTCTCTATGAGCGGTTACAGGTGAACTCCATCACCCAAATTTGATAAATTGTATAATGAAATATCAAATGAAGCAAATAATTAAAAACGGTGTTAAAAAATATTATAAATATTTATATATAATTTTTAATATAAGCATTAAGGCTGGTGCCCGAGGCCGGAATCGAACCGGCACGAGGATAAACCTCAACGGATTTTAAGTCCGTTGCGTCTACCAATTCCGCCACTCGGGCAGCTAACATGGTTAACTGCATAATTTTAACAAAATTAGCTTTTACTGTAAATATTTTTTACCTTAAATTTTTACCTTAAAAATTTTTTAATTTCATCTGTTGGGAAACTAAAGCAGCCCATTTATAATTCCATCCAATATGTCATTCTCGCTGACTATAAAACTTTCTATATCAAGCATTTCAAGGATTTTTAAGAGTATGGCAGTTCCACCAATGATGATGTCTGCTCTCGCCGGTTCGAGCCCTGTTATTTTCTTTCTTGTTTCCAGGTCTGTTAAACAGAGTCTGTTAAAAATATCCACGACCTTCTTCCGGTGCAATACATAAGTATGGATTTTCTCCCTGTTATACTTTTTTATTTTCAGATCTATTGCTGCCAGGCTTGATACTGTCCCTGCAAGTCCCACCATAAAATCAAACCCTGTCCGAGATATCTTCTCAAGAGTATTTTTCAATTTATCTTCTATAAAGTGCAGCAAATCAACAATAGAAGAATTATCAGGTTTGGCATCCGATAAGAATTTCTCCGATAATGCAACAGAACCGATATCTACACTGTCAAGATAATTGATTTTCCCCTCTGCCGGTTTTCCCAGAATAAATTCTGTACTGCCGCCTCCAATATCGACCACCAGTATATTTTTGCTTTTTTGCTGACCTGCTGCAGGTTTCCGGGATATTTTAGAAAAGTTACCATGCCCCAGCCCCCTTACTGCGCCGTAAAAGCTCAAAGCAGCCTCTTTTTTGCCTGAAATAATCTCCACATTTAAGCCGGTTTCATTAAAAACCCTATGAATAAATTCATCTGAATCTTCTGCAAGCCTCAAAACCCTTGTCCCGACCGCCCTATATTTTGCGACATTATAAGATTTTAGTAATTTTTGATACTCTTTTAAAACTTCAACAGTAGAAAAAGCATTTACACTGTTGATTTTCTTTGTTTGAGAGAGGTTCTTTCCAAGCCTTGTAATTTTCATTTCCCTGAAAATCGGCACAGCCATAATGCTGCCTTCAGCATTTTTTTCTGCCAGTGTTACTAAAAGCCTTGTTGAATTTGTTCCAATGTCTATCGCGGCATATTTCATAACAATAAAGATAAAAAAGAGGCAATATTTTGATTTAATAAATCCTGCAGAATAAAAAGTTTAACGGATAATTATTATTTTTTACAACAAACAGTTGTTGACGAGGTGTTATTATTTGGATTTTTAAATAAAAAACTTAACAAACAATTTTAATTTTGTCTTATCTCACTATCATAAAATATCTTGATATTTTCCCATAGGCCGGAATTGCTGTATGTCTTATTTGGCAAATTTTCTCCCGAAGCCATACTTTCAGGGTTTTGCATTCCACCGCCGGAAACGTCAGCTCCATTTTTTATATCATTGACAATTTCTACAAAATAATTGGTCTCAAAGCCTTTGGTCATGTTAAACTGCTTTCTGGCTTCTGACTCAATAGCTTCTTTCCCGTAAAGACTTTTCTCTTCAGCAAGCAGCTTTATATTACTCAGCCTGTCCCAGTTAAGTTTCTGTTCAAGTTCAAATAATTTTGCCCGGCTCTTTATGATGTTTGTTGTCTGATTGACTGAAGAGAACACCATTACAAGTAGAAAAACAATAAATACGGTAATAAAAATATTAATCTTTGTTTTCCTGGAAAGACCGCCAATTTCTTTAACGTTTTTTTCCATATCTGCCTTGCTGTGTTTTTATAAGCCGGTAAAATAATTTATATAAAAACCAACAGTTTTAAACATTTAACCGACTTTATAATTGCCTTAATCTTACTACAAAATAATCATGGAACCCGGTAATTTTTTATTTCTTGCTAAAACCGGCACTTGTCTCCCATATCATAACCATTTTAGTTTAATTTTTATTTCCTGATTTTAAGCTCAAACATTCAAATATTTATATATAAAAGTATACCACAAATAAAAAAATTGCAAAATTTCTGTGATTATTGTGATTATCCGCTATTACCTTCATTATCCTTCATTATCCTGCAAATCCTGCTTTGCAATTTCCCAAAGCTTGTCTTTCTCTACAAGCGGGAGATTTTTTAAGTCAAGCCCTTTTTCAGCTGCATATTTTTCCATTAAATCAAACCTTTTAATGAACTTTTTGCATGTACCCTTAAGTGCCTGTTCGCTGTCTATGTTTATATGTCTGGTAAAATTTACAATACTAAATAGCAAATCACCGGATTCATCAGAAATCCCTGATTTTTCTCCTGAAGTCAATTCTTTTTCAAGCTCAGCAACTTCTTCTTTTATTTTACCTATAACATCTTCCGTATTTTCCCAGTCGAATCCATACCTTGCTGCCCTGGTCTGGATCTCGTATGCGTAATGAAGCGAAGGCAAAAGGTTTGGGATATTGGCAAAGATTGAAAAATTATCAGAAAGCTTGTTTTTTCTCTCTTGTTTTTTTATATCTTCCCAATTTTCAAGGACCTCCCTGCTGCTTAAGACAGATTTGTCTCCAAAAACGTGCGGGTGCCGCCTGACAAGCTTTTGAATGATTGTTTTTAATACATCATTTATATTAAACTCATTATTCTCAACTGCGATCTGGCTGTGAAATACAGCCTGTAAAAGAATATCACCGAGTTCTTCTTTTAAACCCTGGGTGTCTTTTTCTTCAATAGATTCTACGGCTTCATAAGCTTCTTCTACAATATTTCTCTTTATTGTGTCATGCGTCTGTTCGCGGTCCCACACGCAGCCGTCCTCCGAGCGAAGTACTGACATAACCCGGATTAGAATCTCAAACAATTCTCCGGAATCATCAATCTTGTCTACTCTGCCTATGCTCTCAAATATATCTGTATGATTTTTATCTTGCTTCAATTATTAAGCCTGTACTACCCTTATGTCAGTATAATATTATGAACCTGTTGTCGTTTCGGCAGGCTGTGCAGTCGTTTCGGACGTGTCTGTTCCCTGCGCCTGCCTGTCAAGCAATGTACCTTTAAGTGTGGTTGTATAAACTATTTTACTGGCATCCACCAGGGAGTAAACAAACTTTTGCCACTCTTCCATCTGTTTATTGCTTAAAAGATAAGATTTGATAGTGTCCCTGACTTCATCAAATGTTTGCACATATGAAGCTTTTTTCTCAGTAACCTTTAAAATGTGATATCCGTAAGTAGTCTCAACTACATCGCTTACCTTGCCAATATCCTGCGCAAAAGCAACACTTTCGAACTCAGGGACCGTCTGGCCCTGGCTTACAAAACCGATATCGCCGCCATTGACTGCACTTGCAGTATCTTCAGAATATTTTATAGCGAGCTCTGCAAAATCAGCGCCATTGTTTAACTGGCTCGCCACATCGTCGATTTTCTTTTTCGCTTCTGCTTTTATTGCGTCTGTCACCTGCTCACCCGCCGGAGTATTAAATTTAATAAGTATATGGCTCACCTTTACCTGGTCAGGTACCTTAAATAAAGTTTCTTTATTGTCATCGTAGTATTTTTGGGATTCAGCATCCGAAATTGAAACTTTTTCTGTGACCTTTGCATAAATCTTATCCCTTAAAATCTGACTATTCATCTGCTCATCCAGAAATGACTTGTCGATTTTCCTGTCTATCAGATCCTTCTCAAAATCTGCTTTTGAAGGATAACTTTGTATCAGCTTGTCGTATTCGGCGCTAAGTTCAGTGTCTGTTACAGTGAAACCATTTTTAGCTCCATAACCCTCTAAAAGTTTTAAGACTACAAGAGAATCGGCTATATTTTGCTGCAAAACAACATATTGGGGATCGGTTTCTGCAGGTACAGAAGCAGGATCCTGATTTTTTAAAAAAACCAGATATTTGTCCATTTCCTTCTGTGTTACTTTCCCGCCGTCAAATTTGACAAGTGTTTTTGTCATATCAAATCCCAGGCCGAAATATCCAAATATCGTCCATAAAACGGCGGCTATAATTCCTGCTCCAAATACAGCAGCTGCCGCAATAAGGCCTATCTTTCCTTTTTTGGTGATCCTGGATTTTTGATATTCTTTTAAAGCCTTCTGTTTCCTATTCTTTTCAAGTTCTTTTATCTGTCTTTTCTCAACTTTCTTGCTTCTTTTGACTTTTGCCTCAGGCTCTTCTTTGCCGGAGGCGTCATCATCCCAATGATAGGTATCCTTAATTTCTTTTTGATTGTCTTTTTCTTCCAAAACTACCCTTTCCTTTTAATAATTTTAAGATTGATATGTTATATCAAAATTTTTAACGATTACATTAATTTTTAACTATTACAGTAATTTTAAATAATCACAGTATATTTTAACGATTACAGTAATTTTTAACGGCTACAGTAATTATATTTAAAAGATTTTAATTTTTATTGGCATCTTTTGCAAATATATCTGATATTTTTGACAAACTATTCTTTCTTTGGCGGCCCAATTATTTAGATAAGACAACCCCCATAGCAGCCTGATTATTGTTATGGCAGCCCCTACGACATACTGATTAATTCATTGAGGCAGTTAAGTACCAAATCAAGGCTTATATCCTTATCGGAATTTTTTACAATCACTTCCCTGTTCTTATATATATATACAAACCTCGGATTCTTTAAAGCAAGTGACCTGGCCATCTCAGGAGTGTAGTTTAATCTCCTGAAAATTATTCCTTTGTATTTTGAAAAAACGACCTGTTCGATTTGCGCCTTTTTTGCAATCTGCTTTAGTTTAGAGATCTTTATAAGGTTTAAAAGTACCTCAGGTATACTGCCATATCTTTCTTCAATTTTGCTTTCGATTTCACTTGCTTGGGTCTCTGCATTTAAATTGCCAAGAGCCTTATAGATATTTATTCTCTCTTTTTCGCTTCTTATGTAATTCTTTGGGATATATGCGCTGAAAGGCAGCTCTATTTGTACGGATATGTCTTCGGGGATCGCCTCGCCTTTGAGCCTGTCTACTTCTTCTTTTATTATCTGGCAATACATATCATATCCGACACTGTTTATATGTCCGCTCTGTTTGGCTCCAAGCAATTCACCGGCACCCCTCAGTTCAAGGTCCTTCATTGCTATCCTGTAGCCGGAACCCAGCTCAGTATATTCGGCCAGCGTTTTAAGCCTCTGGAATGCGGCAAGATTTAAGAATTTCCTGTCCGGATAAAATAGATAAGCGTATGCTTTTTCAGAAGAGCGTCCGACTCTTCCCCTGATTTGGTAAAGCTGTGACAGGCCGAACCGGTGAGAATCTTCGACAATCAATGTATTTACATTGCTTATATCCATCCCCGATTCTATTATTGAAGTCGTAAGAAGTATGTCGTATTTTTTATCAAGGAAGTCTCCCATTATTTTTTCAATTTCCCTGCCTTCCATCCGGCCATGGGTTAAAGCAATCCTGGCATCAGGGACAAGGATTTTCAGCCTGTATTGTTTTTCCTGGATATCCCTTATCCTGTTGTGGACATAATAAATCTGGCCCCCTCTTGCTTTTTCCCTCTCAATGGCCATTTTGATAACATAGTCACTTTTTTCCCCTACAAAAGTCTCTATGGGAAATCTCCCTGAAGGATATGTCTCAATTAGAACTATATCCCTTATTCCGGTAAGCGACATGTAAAGCGTCCTTGGGATAGGAGTAGCCGACAGGGTAAGCACATCTACTTCCTTTTTAAGAAGCTTGATTTTTTCCTTTGTGTTTACACCGAACCTCTGCTCCTCATCAACGATAATGAGTCCCAGGTCTTTTGGTTTGACGTCTTTTGACAACAATCTGTGTGTTCCGATAAGCATATCAATTTTTCCATCCCCGAAATCTTCCACTATTTTTTTTTGCTGTTTGACGGTCCTAAACCTGCTGATTACATCTACCAAAACAGGGAAATTCTTGTATCGCTCGCTAAAGGTCCTGTAATGCTGGTCAGCAAGTATTGTCGTAGGTACAAGCAGCAATACTTGTTTTGAGTTTTCAATCGCCTTGAATGCTGCCCTTAGAGCCACTTCAGTTTTACCAAATCCCACATCCCCGCATACCAGCACATCCATCGGTTTTAAGTTTTCCATAAGCTCTTTGACATAGTCTATTGCTTTTGCCTGGTCGGCCGTTTCTGTAAATGGAAAAAGATCCTCCATTTCCTTCTGCCAGATACTGTCACGATCAAAAGCAAAACCTTTGGCTGCATTTCGCTGTGCATAAAGTGCTGCAAGATCGACTGCAAGTTTTTGTACTGATGACCTTACCTTTTTCTTAAGGTTATCCCACTGTTTCGAATTTAAAGTCGATACAACCGGGGATTTGTCGCCAATATATTTGTGTATCCTGTCTGCCTGCCATGTAGGAACATAGAGCTTGTCATTGTTTGAATATTCTATCAGAAAATATTCCCTCTTGTTTCCGTTTACCTGTTCGGATTTAATTTCCAGATATTTTCCGATTCCGTGAGTTTTATGGACAACATAATCTCCCTGTTCAAATTCCTCTCCTCTTTTCTCGATTTGGCGGTTTTGCTCGACTCCATATTCAAGCTGCTCGTATATGTCAAGTTCTCCGTAAAGTGAAATGCTTTTTGACTGGTACCCGCCAAGCAGGCCAATATCAAATATATTTACCCTGCCGGGATAAAATTCAACTCCCCCTTCGGATGTTTTTTTACCCTGCAATACCACAGCATCTGGGACTCTATCGAAAAAATTCGTAAAGGAAATACTATTATCGAGTAGTATTTCTGAAATTTTTTCAAGCCTTTTATGATTTTTTAATGAGATAACAGGAATTCTTTTATTCTTAATATCTTTTTTAAGATTTTGTATAAAAATCTCAGAATTTCCAAAACTTTTTTTTTGTTTTGATATCTCATCAAAAAAATAAATATTTGCCCCGCCGGTGTCAATCTTTAGGGAAATCAGGTCAATCCTGTATTTTACATTTTTAACATCACTACTCTCCAAAAAGTCATCACCTATAAAATTCTTTTTTATGTATAACTCTTCCTGCTGTCTGGCAATTAAGGTATTTCTTCCTGCCGATTTTAGTGCCGAGGCTTGGGCCGATTTTAGTGCTGAAGCACGGGCCGAGGCTGAGGCAGAAGCTGCTGCGTGGCCTGTTTTTAGTGCCGATGTGCGGGCCGATTTTAGTGCAGAGGTTGCTGAGTGGGCCGAAGATAGGACAGATTTTGATGATGGGGCTGATTCTGCCGCAGAAGCTGATGCTGACCGGGGTTTATATTCTACTTCCATGGATTTATATATTATGTCAATATCACTTTTTATCTTAAGCCTTGCCTCTTCAGGATCGCACACGATAAGCGCATATTTATCAATACACATACTGATAAATGCCGGAAGGCTTAATTTTTCTGCGGCACTATTTTCTTTTGGAGTTTTCCCTTTTTCAAAATCATAAATACCGCCATCCTCCGGGTCTTCGGAGCCTGAATCTTCGCCAAGTATATCTGTATTAGGGAAAATCGAGACCTCCGGCAAATATCCGGATAGTTTTTGCCCCCGGGTATCATAAATAAAAATCTTTTCCACGGTATCATTAAAGAAATCTATCCTTACCGGATTTGAGGCTGTGATATCAAAAACTTCTAAGACATCACCTTTAAATGCAAATTCCCCCCTGTCATATACTTTATTTACTCTTTCATATCCTGACTTTGCAAGACCCGAAATGAGCTCCTCCCTTTTATAACCATTTTTTAGCTTTATTATCAGGCCCTCTTCTTTTAAAATCCTTTCAACCGGCAGCATATCCAGGACTGAATTGCTCGTTGCAATCATAATAAAGGGGGAACCTGAGGTTTTATAATCCCTGACTGCCTTGTAAGCCTCAAGGCGTGAAGAAATATTGTCTGAAGAAATTGACTTTTTTTTTGAAAAAATATTTGTGCCCATTCCCGGATACTGATAGACGGCCATACCGCTATCAAGGGATTTTATTTCTCTTCCAAGCTCTCCTGCCCGGTCACCTGTAGCTGTAAGTACTATTACAGGAACATTAAAATACTTAAAAAAAGCTGATATTATAAAGGGCCAGATATCCTCATCGCCTACAATGCCGTATCGCCCGCTTTCGTCCCGGGCGCAGCAAGACATGGCCCCAGTATAATCTTTTATGAATTTTTGCCAGTTTCTCTCCTCGGCAAATTTATTTATAAAAAGCATTAAGTCACCTATATTGCGGAAATTATTTTTTTACCAGCTAATTAGCTGATTATTTAGTGGTTTTTGGTTTTTATATCAAATCTTACTTAATTCTTTTAGGATTGATAATATTTATTAAATATATAGCTTTTAACTTACGGATTTTTAAATTTCTGTAAGGCTTGTCGGTAATATTATACGGATGTTTTGGGCTGATTATATTTATTCATCACATAACCAATGTCGTAAGCTATATAATCCCGGACAGCGTCAGCGGAAAGGCTGACCATCAAATCAAGTGCTTTTGTCTCACTTTTTTTAAACTTTGACAGTACAAAATCTGCCGGATCCATTTTGCCGGGCGGCCTTCCTGCTCCGATACGAAGCCTGTCAAAATCAGCATTTCCGAGACTTTTTACGATTGACTCAAGGCCATTATGCCCCCCGGTGCCCCCACCGCTTTTCAATCTTACCCTTCCAAATTCGATATCTATATCATCATGGATGACGAGGATTTTTTCCGGGCCGTCCTCATAATGCCTCACTGCAGCAGCAACAGTAACACCGCTTAGGTTCATGAAAGTCTTTGGTTTTATGTAAAGGATTTCTTTATCAGGAGTTTTTTGTCTATAGATCAAACCGTTAAACTTGGATAGCGGTTTTGGATTACCCAAATCTTCCAGAAGCCTGTCAAGAACCATAAATCCGGCATTATGCCTTGTATCCTGATATTCTTTGCCGGGATTTCCCAGCCCAACAATAAATATCATATTTTTTCTTCTTTGGTTATAGTTTTGCCTGTTTCTTATTACACAAAGCTTTCAGGATACAACAATCCGCAAAGCCCTAAAATAACTGCGAGCTTGGTATATTAACTAGCCGGATTATCTCTCTTTTTCGGCAGCTTTTTTACCGGATGCCACTACAGGTACGTCCTCAGCTTCTACTTCTTCTGTTGTGGCCTCTTTCTCTTCGACTTCAGCATGGATAGCATGTACTATAGAGACAATTACTTCATCAGGGTTGTTTAGTACTTTGATTCCATCTTTTATAACAAGGTCCGCTACTCTTATAATATGGCCTATATGAAGATCTTTAATGTCATATTCAATTCTGTCAGGTATATCTGAAGGCAGGCACAGAATGTGGAGCTCTTTTATGCCATGCTGCACTACTCCGACCTCTTCCTTAACACCTACAGATTCTTCTTCATTTAGAAGTGCTATATGAACAGAAGACTCGACTTCTGTTTTCATTTCAATACGGACAAAATCTATATGCACATAATCCAGGCTTATCGGATGTTGCTGGATCTCTTTAATAAGAGTAGTTTCCTTTTTTTCTTTCCCGTCTGTCTTTACGTGCATATCAAGGATAAGACTTGTAATACTTTTACCTTTTATGACTTCCTTGAATTCTGTACGTTTAAATTTAATGTTTATAGGCTCTTGCGCCTTTCCATAGATTGTTCCGGGAATATAACCTGAAGCTCTAAGCCTCCTGACGGCATTCTTCTTTAATTCATCATTACTTCTTTTCTCAGTCATAATTACTACATTGCTCATTTAAAAACCACCTTTAATTTCCCGTTTATCTAATTGATACTCTAATTAACACGCTAATTAATTAACAAACTTATTATAAAATATATTTTATACAAGATTTTCACCCTTGAATAACTCGCTGACAGATTTGCAATCATAAACCTTTTTAATTGTTTTTGCAAGCAGGCTGGCAATTGAAACAACCTTGATCCTCGACTTGTCAAAAGGCTTGTTTATTGGAAGAGTATCCGCCACTACGATCTCTGCAGCGCGGGAAGTCTGCAAAGTCTCTATTGCCTTACCGCTGAAAATAGCGTGTGTTGCGCCGATAAATACTCTTTTTGCATTAAATTTAAGAAGCATATCGATGGCCTCACAAATTGTTCCGCCCGTATCTATCATGTCATCAAAAATAATAGCGTCCTTGCCTTCAACATCCCCTACAAGATGGTCTATTTTTGCCATATTCGGGCCCGGCCTTATCTTGTCAAGTATTGCAAGCGGAAAATGAAGCTGGTTTGCAAATATGCTTGCCCTTTTTACGCCCCCCACATCAGGGCTTACGACAACACCGTCTTTAATGTTTTTTAATTTAAAATAATTGGCAATAATCGGAATGGCAGTTATGTGGTCCACGGGTATGTTAAAAAACCCCTGTATTGTCGCGGTATGGAGATCTGCGACAATCATTCTGTCAATTCCTGCAACAGTTAAAAGATCTGCAACAAGTTTAGCCGTTATGGGTTCCCTTCCCTCGGCTTTCTTGTCCTGCCTTGCATATGGAAAATGAGGAATCACGCAATTGATTATTCCGGCAGAGGCGCGCTTTAAAGCATCTATCATAATCAAAAGTTCCATAAGGTTATCATTTACCGGCTCACCGCAGGATTGAAGCAAAAAAACATCAGCTCCTCTTACGCTCTCGTCAAACCTTATGTATATTTCACCATTCTTAAACTTTGTCCGGGTCACCGCGCCAAGTTTAATACCCAGATATCCCGCAATTTTTTCCGAAAGTTCAAGATTGGAAGAGCCTGAAAATAGAAGCAATCTTTTTTTGCCTGAGTAATCCGTCATTAATATTCTCCCTTTTTTTGTTTTTCTTTTTTTTCCCTGAATTTTACGGCCCCATTTTCAATATTTGCCTGCCTGCTTCTTTCTATGGCAAGGCAGTCGTCAGGGACATCCTCGACTATTGCGGAACCTGCAGCTGTAATAGCGCCTTTTCCGATTTTAACAGGAGCGATTAGCATGGTATCAGAACCGATAAAGACCCCGTCTTCAATTATTGTCTTGTTTTTAAGAAACCCGTCGTAATTGCAGGTGATGGTTCCGGCCCCTATATTTACGCCGCTGCCGATTTGGGCATCACCTATATAACTTAAATGCGGTACTTTGCTGTTATTTGAAATCCTTGACTTCTTAATCTCGCAGCATGCGCCGATTTTTACATTATCGCCGGTTACTGTACCTGGTCTTATATAACTTGTAGGACCGATAATATTAAAGCTGCCTATTGCTGCGCCCTGTATGACAGACTTGTTTATTTTGGTCCCATCCCCTACCACTGAGTCTTCAATCTGTGTAAAGGGCCCAATAACACAGTTTTGCCCTATCTTTGTATTTCCTTTAATAAGGCAGGATGGTTCTATTATCGTATCTTTGCCGATTATAGCTTCGGGGCCGATAAAGGACGTACCGGGATCCTTAAATGTAACACCGCAGAGCATAAGTCCCCTGTTTATTCTTTCCTGCATACCTTTTTCTAGCGCTGCAAGCTGCAGTCTGTCGTTGACACCTTCGGCTTCCATGCTGTCTTTGGCAATACAACCCGACACTTGCCGGCCGCTTTTAACAAGATTTTCGACGATATCTGTCAGGTAAAACTCTTTTTGCGAATTAGCCGGGCTGATGTTTTCCAGATACTCAAATAACATCTTCTTTTCAAAACAGTACACCGAAGTATTTATCTCATTAATTAGTTTGTCTTTATCAGACGCATCTTTTTCTTCAACGATTTTTAAAATATTGCCGCCGGGGCCCCTTATTATTCTTCCATATCCAAACGGGTCGCCAACAACACAAGTCAAAAGCGACGCAGAGTTTTGGTTTTCATTGTCTTGCCCGACTGTGCTGCTGATAACAGCGCCCATTGTTTCGGGTAAAATCATTGGGATATCCCCGGGTACAATAAGGCAATTATCAGAAAGTTCGTTATAATATTTTTTTACTACTCCTACGGCATGTGCCGTACCGAGTTGTTCTTCCTGGCAGACAACCCTGACTTCCGGAAAATCAATGCTTAAAAACTGCCTGACAAGCTCCCCTTTATATCCCACTACGACAAAAATATTTTTAGGGTTTAATGATGATACAGATTTTAAAATATAATAAAGGATAGGCTTAAAACAAATCTGGTGAAGGACTTTCGGTATTTCTGAATTCATCCTCTTGCCCAAACCCGCTGCAAGCACTATGGCGCTGAGGTTTTTGTTTTCGTTACTCAATAATTTTACCACCCGTCACATCGCTCGAAATTAACCTAAGATTCTCATTAAAATAAGCAGTCAGATAAATAAGATTATTGCATTTGCTTCCAAGAATTTCTTTTCTCACATAAAATGCAGCTGCAGCGGGCCCGCCGTCCTCTTCATATACCCTTGACATATCGCTTGCGGTCCTTATTTTAACCGTGATTTCCTCACTGCACCTGTTACATCGCAGCACAAACCGCACAGTGCCCTGCTGTCCCGCTGATTGAACAGGAGCCGTAAAAAAATTCTTTAAATTGTTTAAAAATCCACCCATTTGATGTATTATTCTATCAAATTTTGTGTTACTTGTTAAACATATAATAAACAATTTATAAAAATAAATTTTAAAAATATTGTACAATGCTATGATGATTACCGTCAGGTACAATGGCTGTGATAATTAATGTCAGATACAGTGCTGCGATAATTAATGTCCAATACAGAGCCGTGATAGTTAATGCCCGATACAATGGCTGAGATAGTTAATAGCAAGTCTTTATTCTAAGGTATAAATCCATAATACAGCAGAATGCTTAGTATGAAAAACAAATTAGGTCAGGCTTTCTATCTTGCAAAGTTTGCGTTAAAAAGCAGGATAAGAGAAGCATATAAGAAACCATTATTGTGCAGTTTTAAAATAACCGGCAATTGTAACTTAAAATGCCTGCATTGTCCTTTCTGGAGAGATGCGCCAAAAAAATCACTGGGCTTTGAAAAGGTCAAACAAATCCTTGGCACTCTTTATAGTGAAGGGGTAAGGATTGTGATTTTTGAAGGCGGAGAGCCGCTTTTATGGAAGGACCGGCAATGCGGAAAAGATATAAATGATGTAATAGAATATTCAAAAGGGCTTTTCTTTTTTACAGGTATTACGACAAATGGGACAATCGGTATTGAAAGATTCAATCCCGATATTTTCTTTATAAGCATTGACGGCCTTAAGCAAACACACGACAGGTTAAGGGGCAAAAGTTTTGACAGTATAATGAGAAATATAGAAAATAACCGATCTCAAAAGAAAATAATTGCAAACATCTGTATTTCTTCGGAAAATGTTGTTGAAATCGAGGAGCTTGTAAAATTTTTAAATGATAAAGTTTATGGTATAACAATCCAGTTTTTTTACCCGTATGAAGGTGTCAGTGATTTAAAACTTGGTAATAAAGAAAAGGAAGAGGTGCTAAAAAACCTCATAAACTTAAAAAGAAAAGGAATAAAGCTTCTGGATTCCACAGCCTGTATGAAGATGATGATAAATAACACCTGGAAGTGCGACGATTTTCTTCTTGCAAATATTGAGCAGGACGGCAGGTTAAGCCAAGGCTGTTATTTAAAAAACAAGACAGACAAGGTGGTTTGCAGGGATTGCGGTTTTGCTGTACATTGTGAGATATCGCTTGCATACAGGTTTAATCCTGACGCAATCAAGACCGCTGCCAGGATATTTTGGGGTTAAAATATGCCAAAAATACTTTGAAGTTAAAACTATTTTTGAGCTTACAATATCAAAAATTGGGGTATGCACTTCATTCTTTTAAATACAGCATATAGTGTGTGACTGCAATTTTTACATGTTTAATACACTACTATGCAAAAACGCCAAAAGTAAGTCTGGCAGGATATCACAGTGAAAAATGCGACATCAATTCCTGGCTGAATTTTTTTCTTGATGGTGTGGCTGTAATAGCAGAAGAAGCAATTGATATTTCAAAGAGAATAAATTCTTTAAGGATAAATGATTTATTAAAAATTCAAACACTTGGTAAAAGGGCAAAAAAAGCAATTCTTGTTCTTGAAAAACTATATAATTTACCAATTGTCAATGTAAAAAAAATAGAGGAATGGACAGGATTGTCCCGCCCCCAGGCAAATGAACTTACAAAAAAAATGGTTGAACTGAAAATATTAAAACAGATAGATAAAAAAATAGAATACAGGCGTCAATTCTGGTATAAAAATTACCTGGATTTATTCATAAGCAAATAAATAAAGAAGAATGCTAATGTTATCAGGTATTGAATCGAAGACATAAAATATAAGTAACAGCTCATTTAAAAAATATCATCCTTAAACTATAATCTTTTTTCAAAGTCAAAAGAAAATCGTTGCAGGTAAAAACCACTGCAGATAAAAATATTAACTTATACAGCCGGTAATTAATGCCCCGGCTTAGGGCAGAAACGTTTAAATGGGAATCAGCGAAGAAAAAATAAAATATAAGGATAAATTTGCTTGTTTCTGCAAAAAACAAAAAGATAACTGCAGGGACAAGTTTTCAGGTTTTTATAAAAATGCAAGTGATAAATTCCGCAAAGGGTTCACCGTTTCCAAAAATAAGCTTGACTTGCTTGTTAAAATCACTGGCTCGTACAACACGGTCGCAGAAGAAAGGATAGCCGCTTTTTCAAAGAGGCGCCTGTTTTTTATAATTTCATTTGTTTTTGTGTTCCTGTTTATTTATCTGATGCTCTTTCTATGCTTTCCGCCTAACGTGATATTTAAAGACACCACTACAAACGGCGGAGATATGGGGGCCCATAACTATGCAGCCAAATTTTTTATAGACAACCTCCTGCCTAATTTCAGGATGTCCGGATGGGATATGGGCTGGTTTGCCGGGATGCCTATGCTGACATTTTATTTCCCACTTCCCTTTTTGTTTATAGCGCTGCTGTCAAAAGTATTCGTATTTAACATAGCTTTCAAACTGGTGACAGTGCTGGGAAGCCTGATGCTGCCGGCGGCACTTTATCTTTTTGGCAGGTTATTTCGGTTTAAATTCCCTTATCCTCTGCTTGCTGCAGTAGGGGCAATGGCTTTTTTGTATATGAAAAGCTTTAGTATCTATGGCGGCAATTTCCTTGGTACATTTGCAGGTGAATTCAGTTACTCGATAAGCTTTGCACTTGTATTTATTTTCCTTGCCACACTCTACAGAGGCTCTGAAGACGGAAAGTTTGACTGGCTTTTTGCAATAAACTGTATCCTTCTGGGGGGTATTGTCATCTCCCACCTTATAACTCTTATAGCGGTAATTGTTATAGCCCCCAGCCTTTTTCTGATAAACCGTACCTGGAAATGCGCAAGATATATAATAGTAGTGTTTATCATAGGGTTTTTCCTTTCCGCATTTTGGTCCCTGCCTTTTGTGATGCTTGTAAAGTGGACCCCTACAATGACCTGGTCAAACCTAAAAACAATTAAAAGCCTGTTTCCCCTAGAGATAATACCTGCACTTGTCCTGGGCGCTGTGGGCCTGTTTTTTTCAACACTCAAAAGAGACAAAAGAGTGGTGCCGATAACCTGGACAATCATTGTGTTTATGTCATTATTTTTTACCTGGAGCGGCGGCCGGCTCTACAATGCAAGATTTTTACCCTTTATTTTTATTTTCATTTATCTGCTTGCCGCATACGGAGCAGCTCATATGTACTGGCTGTTTGTGACGGTATTTCCCATAAAAAGGAAAAAGGGAGCCGCGGCTGAACCTGTGGCTGAACTTGTGGCTGAACCTGTGACTGAACCTGTAAAAAACCCGGAAATTGTAAACGAGCTTTATCCCGAACAAAGTACCGATTTGGGGCACGAACAAGCTGAATGGCCGCCGCTTCAAGACGAAGAGTTACGGCAAAAAACACCCATGGATAATTTTTTTATCGAGGTGTTGCCGGAGGGTTTCGAAGAAATAGATATCGGCAGCGGTAAAACCCGAAAATTTTCTGTCTGCAGGGCAAACTTAAGAACAGACCGCTGGCCGGGTTTTAAAGAAAAAATATTTTGTATAATTACAAAAATTAAGTTTCCAAGATTTAGAAAAGGCTTTTATAAATTTATAGTTATAGCATTTGTACCGATAATAGCCGTCATTGCCGGGGCAGGCATATGGCTCGGTAATCCTTTGGGCCCGGCCTGGGCGCGTCATAACTATACAGGGTTTGAAGAAAAACCTGATTGGAAAACTTACGATGCCCTTATGAAATATCTCGACAACCTCCCGTATGGGCGGGTTATGTTTGAGTTCAATAAGGAAATAATACAAAAATATGGAACCCCGCGTTCCTTTGAACTTATACCTTTCTGGACAAAGCAGCCCGGTATGGAGGGTTTGCTCGTGGAAAGCTCGCTTACTGCGCCCTGGCATTATATAAACCAGGCTGAACTTTCGCTCAAGCCAAGAGGCACCGTAGCCGGATGGAGCGTGCCCGGCCGCAATTATGAAGATGCAATAAAACATCTTCAATACATGAATATATCCTATATAATGGCATGCTCAGAAGAAGTGATTGCGGATTTGGACAGCGACAGCAGTGTTGAATTTTTAAATAAGATAGACCCCTGGTATTTTTATGAAATAAGAGGAGAGCATAATTATGTCGAGATAATGTCTAACAACCCTTACAGGTATAAGACCCAAGACTGGTTAAACGACATGCGGGACTGGTACTTAAATGCCGATAATGTAGATAACCCGGTTATTTATGATGACGGAAGCGCAAATATGTCTGATTTTGTTTCAATTGACAAGGAATCATTAAAAAAAGTCCCGGAGAATCCTGCCGCCGGCAACGGCGAGATCATATTTGAAAAAGTTGAAAGGGAAAAAATTGAATTCTACACCACCGCCATCGGAAAGCCGCATCTTGTAAAAGTATCCTACTTTCCAAACTGGAAAGTTACAGGGGCCAAAGGGCCATACCTGGTTTCCCCTTCCCTCATGATGTTAATTCCTACACAAAACAAAGTAACACTCTATTATGGAATGACTCCTGCCAACAGAATCGGCGTAACGCTGGCTGTTTCAGGGTGGGTTGTGATATTGCTGGTGCTTGTTTTTAACCTGGTTTTTTATTTAAAATCGAGGAAATCACTTAATAAACCGCTTGATTAAGCGGTATTTTAAATTGATTAGACTTAATGAGAGCCTCCTGAAAGGATTCTTATTGTATCTTAGTATTATATCCTTTGCTGCAAATTTTATAATCACTTCCCTGCCGTACTTTAAGCTTAGATACCTTTTGTGTTCATTTATCCAGATATAAAGGTCAGTCTTTGTACGATTAGGGAATTTTTCCAGTATCCCGTAATTCTTTATCATATCGATTGCCGGCAGATAAATACTTTCATACCATATAAGAGACGCTTCTTCAAATGTAAGAAGTTTTTCATTCTCTTTCCTGTTTTCATTAAGCTGTACTAAAAGCTTGTTTATCTGCATTAATAAAATATCGTACTGGCCTGGAGCTGTAACCCTTGTCTTTATATCCGGCCTGTTTATTTTTAGTCCTGTCAGATTTAAGAAATTTTCCCTCTCAATAAGTATAAATATTTCCTTAGGGTCCATATCCGGGGTAATCTCGACATCAGTAATAAACTCTATTACTTCAGCATCAATATATTTTACCCCCATTTTTTTTGATACGCTTACCCTGTGATTTCCGTCTAAGACAAAATAGACCCTGCCTACTTTGTAGAGCTTAACAGGCGGAAGAATAACATCCCGAAGCAGAAGATTATGGATTTGCGCCCATCTTCTCTGCAAATGGTCCTTTTTAGGCAAAAAATACCTGTCAAAATCACTGTAGCGGTCAATGCTTCCAATAATGTCGTCTAGCGATATGGGCCTTACACCAAGATTGTTCTGCTTGTATAATCCAAACCCTTTTTTTACCTTTTCAAAAGACAGGAGTTCGTTATTGCGGCCCACCAGCAGATATTTTAAGTTTTTAAGCAGGGAAACAAATCTGGCATTCTCAAATTCCTGGATCGAATTGGTAATCGAGCTGTTTATATTGGCGCTGTTAAAGTCAATATCTTTATTCATAAATCTAAAAAAATCCTATATTTCTAAAATCCTGTAACCATATGCATTTATGACTTTTGTGCTTTCTACATCTGTTGACTGAGCCTTTGAACTTCCGTAAAGATGTATGTGTCCATGCAAAAGGAACCGCGGCTTGTATTTCTCCATAAATTTATTGAAGCTTTTAAAACCTCTGTGGCACACATCCTCAGCGTCATGGATTTTATACGGAGGCGCGTGCGTTACAAGAATATCAAGATATTTTTTTTTAAACAGTTTGTTTAGAAGGAGCCGGGGTGTACGCCTGATGATTTTCCAGGTCATCTGACTGTCAGTATACTGGAAAGCGCCTCCGCTGTATTTCATTGAGCCTTCAAGACCTGCCATTATGATATTTTTATATACGATTATTCTGTCATTTAAATTTATGCATCCTTCCGGGTAACCGCTTACTATACCGGATTCTGAATACATTGAGGGAGTATTGTGGTTTCCCATGACAAAAAACAGCGGCTTGTTTAGCATCGACACGATAAATTCCAGATAATAATTGGGCAGATCTCCGCATGATATTATAAAGTCTATGTCGTTAAATCTCTCAGCAATTGATGCGCTATATAGGTGCTCTACGACTTTATCGCTTATCAGAAGTATTTTCATAGGCAAAGTATAGCAGTTTTTTGATAATTACTCCCGACTAAATCCTTAACTTATCAGCTGCATCAAGAACTTCATCTTCATTAGCACCGTAAATCCTGTCTTTCCAAACTATGCCTCTGCCGAATTTTGATTGTAAATATGAATTCATTGCAATAAACCAAATAAATGCCACCGCAACAGGGGTGAAAAAAACATCCAGGATACGTTCCTTAAACCTGATTGCCAAAATAAATTTTATGGCAAATATCAAAAATATCTGGATGATGTTTAGGGATATTATTTTTGCGGGCCAGTTAAAAATAAAAACCCCGGCCGGCAGAAGAATAAAGGGAACCATAAATATCAGTGCAATTGAGGATACTGCAATAAATTCAATTAAAAAGTTACAGTCAAAAGCCGCATATATAAACCGTGAAAAACCCTTTATAACATCCGCCATATTTGTAAACATCCTGCAGAAGATGCTGTCACTGCCATCATAAACCATTATTTTTAAACCACATCTTTTAACTTGTTTTGACATGTTGATATCCTCAAGTATCTCATTTTTAACAGACTCAAACCCACCTGTTTTTTCATAAGCTTCCCTTGTAAACAGGAAATACTGCCCTATTGCCGTGCTGAAAAACGGTCCTTTTGTGTGCCTAACAAGTGCCAGGGGCATGAAAGAAAGTATCATAAAATTAATGAATCGGACCGACATCCTCTCTGAAAAAGTGACCGCTATCTGTCTTGGATAAACTGATGTAACATCAAGATTATTTTTAAGAAGTGCCGCAAGCGAGCCTGAAATAGAATTAGGGTAATGCAATGTGTCTGCATCAGTAAATACAAAGTATTTGCCTTTTGCAATTTTTGACAGCTGATGGCACGCAAAGCATTTTCCCTTCCACCCGGCCGGCAGGGGCGCGCCTTTAAAAAGCTTTATTCTGCTGTCTTTTTTTACAAATTCTTCAACAATGCTGCCTGTATCATCCGTAGAATTGTCATCCAGGACAAGTATTTCAAGATTGGGGTAGTCCTGTTTTATCATCGAATTAAGTATTCTTCTTATATTGCCTTCCTCATTTCTGGCAGGTATAAGGACCGAGACAAGAGGTGGAAAGCTCAATATTCTATCCGGAAGCTTGAAGTTTTTTATATTTTTAAAAAGGATATTATTTACTATAAAATTGACTAATATCACTGCGAGCATAAAAACAATAAAATACTGGTAATACAGGATAAACACAGGATACCCCTTTTAATTCCGCTATTTATTATAAATAACAAACTTTAAACAATCATAATGTTTGTATTATGAATTTGCAAGCTAAATATTTACTTTAAAAGCAAGTCAACGCTTTTTTTTGCAAGTTTTATCCAGTCGGTACTTCCCGTATTCACAATACCCTGGATAAGCAGTCCAAATGTAACCGCAACAAGTATTTTTGCTACATCTTCTGCGTCCTTGGCTGTCATTGACTTATCTGTTACTTTTTCTTCTAATATACTTCTGAAAAAATCCAGGAAATTATTATAAGAAGCAGATACATATACTTTTAATACGGGGTCATTGACTGCTTTTATGTATAATTCCATAAAAATAGGGATCTGTTTGCCCGCATTTTCAAAAACAGGCTGCATTTCATCTATGATTTTATAAAATACTTCTAAGCAGTCTTTTGATTGAAGATTTGCACCACCGAGCTGACTGGCCATATTAAGCACCCATTTGTCCAGCAATTCAAGCAGAAACTGCTGCTTTGTCGGAAAGTGGTAATAGAAAGCGCTTCTTGTCAGCCCCGCCTGCCTGCATATTTCAGCTATATCAGTATCAGTTATCCCGTTTTTGGCAAAATACTCCTGAGCTATAGCCAAAATCTTGTTTCTGGACTCAGTCCTTTTTAAATCTTTGACCATTGCGCCTGCTCCCGGTTGTCATTCTGCGAGTTGTTATTCTGCGAACTGGGGCTGCTCGAGGTCAAGCAGCCTAAGTTTTATTTCCTCCCCGCCTCCAAAAAACCCTATTTCTCCATTTGACCTTATTACCCTGTGGCACGGAACAATAAGCATTAAAGAATTATTGCCTAAAGCGGTGCCTGCGGCCCTGAATGCATTTGGGTGGCCCGCATTCTCTGCAAGCTCCTTGTAACTTGCCACCTCCCCGTAAGGGATTTTTCTTGCAGTTTCCCATATCTTTTTTTCGAAATCCGTACCGCGCAGGCAGACAGGCTCCAGTCTCATTTCCCTGATTCTGCCTTTTAGATACCCTGATAGTTCCTTATCAATTTCCGGGGAAGCTTTATCAATTATGGGGCGGCCTGGAAACTTATTTTTTAAAAAATCTATAAATAAATCAAAGCTTTTCTCACTATTTGAAAGAAAAAAGACAGGTGTCCCTGGATTATCAGTTTTTACATTTGTATTGGTATCAAATTTTGGCTTGCTGCCTGGACTTGCATTTCTGTTTAAACTTGTCCTGGTGCTGAATGTATCTCCATTTAAATCTGCCTTAACGGCATTTGTTTCTGCGGGCCATATATAATATATAGCGCCAATAATCGAGGGAAGACTTGATTTGCCAAATTTGCCGGAATTTATAAATTTTAATAAGTCAAATTCATTCATAAACCATCTCCTTTTACGGACACCTTCATCGCTGCTATGGTTATAATTGCTGGCATCAAAAAAAAGATAATCATTAGTGTCTAAAAAAAGAAAATCATTTGTGTCTAAAAAAAGATGATCATTGGTGTCTAAAAAAAGATAATTATTGGTATTTAAAAGGGAATATAACTGTTATCCCTAAAACCCCAAATATAACTATTTTTAATATACCACAAGCTGTTTAATCTTACAAAAAAGTATGGGTTTTTAAAGCAATCCGGGTATTTCCTGGATATTATCGACTACAAGGACACCTTTCCCCAGTATTTTTTCATAAAGCTTTTGTGATTTTCCATCAGTATAATCTCTTTTGGCAATACTTTCCCCTGCAACCACTATGACTTTTTTACCCATATCAACAGCTTCACTGACAGAGACAAGATTTGAAAAATTCCCGTGGCCAAATGCTATCGCAGGCAGGATGACAATATCGCTTGCCTTTATGAGCTCGATATTTTTATTCTGCGAATAAAGGCTAATTGGTGAAAAAGGGGCCTCGCTTACATAGAAAATACCAAGCATGTCTGCAGTGTCAAGGTCCGTATCAAAATTATTTACAACCCCGCAAGTAAGCATGTAGCCTTTATTATATAGCAGGTTAAGAATTGGAGATGCTGCTCCCCCGCCGCCAATAACATGGATTTTTATATTTATATTTTTTTCTTTCCGGCCATCATCATGCTCTGACATCCCTGCTGCAAATGTAGGGCTCACATATAGTTTGCCGGTAAAAGGATTTTTTGCGACGTAGACATCGCTCTTAAAAACATTCCTGATATTTTCACGCGTAACGACTGAACCAATATCACCGGACGCATAAATTCTGCCCTGCCTTAAAAAAATAGCTGTCCTGCTGTAATTGGATGCAAGGTTTATATCATGAAATACCCCAATTACAGTCTTCCCCTCATCCCGATTAAGATTGTAAAACAGTTCCATCATTTCTATCTGGAAATTTATATCAAGGTGGGACGTCGGTTCATCAAGGAGCACAATCGGCGTGTCCTGCACTAGGGTCTGTGCAATGACGACTCTCTGTTTTTCACCACCGGAGAGCTCGTTGAATTTTTTGCCCGCAAGGCTTGCGGTCCCTGTTTTTTCCATTACTTTTGCGGCAATTAAAAAATCTGAATGTTTTTCCCTGCCAAATCTTGAAACATATGGAAACCGGCCCATCAGTACCATCTCCTCCACAGTGAAATCAAATCCGGGATTTGAATATTGCGGAACTACTGAAATAAGTTTGGATATGCTTCGCGGATTTAAGTTTTTGATATCCTGGCCAAAGACTTCTATCCTTCCGGTGTACCCTTTAAGTACCTTGCTTAAAAGGTTTATAAGCGTGCTTTTTCCTGAACCGTTAGGGCCAAGAATTGAAATAAAGCTGCCTTCCGAAGCCGTAAAGCTTAAGTCATTAAGGACAGGTTTTCCGTCATAGGCAAAATTTATATTTTCAACTTTTAAAATATTGTCTTTATCCGGATTATTTTCCATATTCCTTATTTTTCTGAGGGCAGCGTCTTAATATTTTTAATTTAATCTTCATAATAAACTTCTTTAGTTATTTTGTTAAAAGTACCACAGCAATTATTTAATAAAATAAATAATTCTTAATTTCTAAAATACTTCTTTTTCCATTTCTAAAATACTT
>JBBQDW010000010.1:0-28547 GCA_038320085.1 Candidatus Humimicrobiales bacterium | reverse complement strand
ATACAGTTTAGTGCTTGTTTTAAAATTGGCTGGGCAGAGAGGATTCGAACTTATAAAAGAGCTACCCTGGCGTCTCTGAAAAACCACTGCAATCCATTATTATTGGGTGATTAAGTAAATGAGGACTTACAATAATCAAAGGCTTGCCTAATGATATCAGCAGGATAAACATGCGCTGATTTAATATGGAGTGATTATTACTGCCATGCATTAGTATTATGAGATAAAGAAAAAATAATTAAAACGCCAATTCATACACCTTTCTTTGATATGTGCATGAGCCCATATACTATGCTGTCTTCAAGAGCCTGCCAGCTGGCTTCAATAATATTTTCCGAAACGCCTATTGTGCCCCAGCTTTTTACACCGTCTGTTGATTCTATGAGGACCCTGACAACGGCTCCTGTTCCCTGCTTCTCATCCAGGACCCTGACCTTAAAGTCAGAAAGCTTTATTTGTTCAAGCAGCGGATAGAAATTATTAAGGGCCTTTCTTATGGCGCAGTCCAATGCATGTATAGGACCGTCTCCTTCAGCAGTTTCAATGATTCTGTTATCATTAATATAGATTTTAACTGTTGCTTCTGAGACCATGGTGCCGTCAATTCTTTTCTCATTTAGGACCCTGAAACTTTCAAGTGTAAAGAATTTCTTTTTTTCTCCTGCAACCTGTTTTACCATAAGCTCAAAGCTGCCGTCAGCGGCCTCAAACTGATAACCCTTATATTCCAGGTTCTGGATCATATTTAAAATCTTATGTACACTTTCATTGTCCTTTTCAAGATTAATTCCAAATTCTTTAGCTTTAACTATAATCGACTGCTTGCCCGATAGTTCAGATATTAATATATCCCTTGTGTTGCCTACAAGCTCCGGTTTCAAATGCTCAAAAGCTTCCGGGACCTTACTTACCCCATGCACATGCATGCCTGCTTTATGTGTGAATGCGTTCCTTCCGACAAACGGCTGGCTTGCCGGGGATGCCTGGTTTGCGACCTCATTTATAAATCTTGAAAGACTGGTCAGATGTTTAAGATTACCTTCAGGCAGGCACCTTTTACCGAGTTTGATTTCCAGATTTGGTATGACCTGGCATAAATCCGCATTACCGCATCTCTCCCCGTAGCCGTTTATTGTGCCCTGCGCCATTTTCATCTGCGGAATTCTCTCGAACGGGATGACTGTATTTGCAACTGCGCAGCCGCTGTCGTTATGGCAGTGCATACCGAGCGGTACATTTATCTGCCTTGCAACATCTTCAACAATGCTTAAAGTTTCCCACGGAAGACAGCCCCCGTTTGTATCACATAAAACAATAAAGTCTGCTTTTGCATCCTGCGCAGCCTTTAAGGTCCTTACAGCATATACGGGATCAAGCTTATATCCGTCAAAAAAATGTTCAGCGTCGTATATCACTTCCGGACTGTGTTTTTTAAGATACTCAACTGAATCAAAAATCATCTCTAGATTATTTTCAGGTGAAGTCTCAATTATTCTTTCGACATGAAGAAGGGATGCTTTTCCAAAAATACACATCGTGTCAGCTCCTGAATCAATAAGTACTCTAAGGTTTTCATCTTTGTCTGCAGGAGTATTTTTATACTTGGTCCTTCCGAAAGCCACTATTTTTGAGTATTTGCATTTTATCTTTTTAAGCTCTTCGAACATTTCTTCATCTTTGGGGTTGGATGCAGGAAAACCTACCTCTATGTAGTCGATTCCCGCATCATCAAATCTTTCTACAATACGAAGTTTATCCCTTACTGAAAATGAGATATCTGCGCTCTGCGCCCCGTCCCTTAAAGTGGTGTCAAATACGAATATTTTTTCGCTGCCGGCATTTTGCATCATTTAAACCTTTCATGTGTCGTTTGTATAAAAAATAAAAATAATGTTTAGCATGTAATTAATGTCATAAACATTAACAAAAAAATATAACTTACAATTTCCCGGCTATATTAACAGACCGAAGCTATGGCTGAAAGTTTTTTAAGTTATTTAATTATATTTGTTTATTTAGGTATTGCTGAATAATTCAATATTTTCTGAAAATTTTTATTTTCTTAAGCCCGAATTACTTATTTTTTGAATTTTAGTATAATTATTCAGCATGACCTTTTTAGATCTTAATCTCTTCTATTACAGCCTCTCCCATTTTTTTAGTGCTTACAATGTCTGGATTAACTGCTTCCGGGTCGATAATATCAACCGTTCTTAAACCATTTGCAAGAACAGTGCCTACCGCTTTTTCAATAATTTTCGCAATTTCTTCCTGCCTGAATGAATACCTAAACATCAGCGCCATCGAAAGGATGGTGCCCAGGGGGTTTGCTTTGTCCAGGCCCGCAATATCCGGCGCGCTGCCATGGATGGGTTCATAAAGTCCAAAGCTGTCATCCCTCAGGGAGGCCGAAGGAATGAGCCCTATGGACCCGGATATCATTGCAGCCTCATCGCTTAAAATATCTCCAAACATATTTGACGTTACAATGACATCAAACTGGCCGGGATTTCTCACAAGCTGCATTGCTGCATTGTCAACATACATATGTATAAGCTCGATATCCTGATAATTCTTATGCGCCTTAATGGTAATCTCTCGCCAGAGTCTTGAGCTTTCAACAACATTTGATTTTTCAACTGAAGTAACTTTTTTACCCCTTGTCCTGGCAATTTCAAAAGCCATAAGGGCCACCCTTTCGATCTCATAATCCCTGTATATCATTGTGTCGTAGGCAATTACAACTCCGTCCTTAACAATCCTTTCCTTCTTGCCAAAATATACGTCTCCGGTAAGTTCCCTTAAAAAAAGTATATCTACACCCCTTATTACAGATTCCTTTATTGTAGAAGTGGAAATCAGCGCATCAAATACTTTTATGGGCCTTAAGTTTGCGTAAAGCCCAAGTTCCTTTCGGAGCTTTAAAAGAGCATCCTCCGGCCTGGGACTTTCCGGATCAGTGCTCGCCCATTTGGGCCCTCCTACGGCACCCAGAAGGATCGCTTTTGACTTAACACACCTGTCAAGGACAGAATCCGTAAGCGCTACTCCATATTTATCAATGGACCGGCCGCCTATTATCCCAATTTCATATTCAAGTTTTAAATTCTTTTTACTAATGATGTAATCAAGTATATTAAGTGTTACATCCATAATTTCCGGGCCAATGCCATCGCCCGGAAATACCATTAATCTGTCCATAATACCTTCTGTCTGTTTATATCTTTCTGCTGACTTTTGCCTGTTTATCTTTCACATTTAAACCGCAGCACATAAATTGTGGCCCATGATCCAAATATTAGAGATCACACGGCCAAAATGTCACACTTTTCTAAAGTTTCTTTTTTGTATAATTAATATATCCGCCTGAGGAAATAATCTCCCGGATAAAACCGGGAACCGGGTTTACCTTAAAAACTTCCCCGGTAGTTATGTTTTTGATAATTCCCCTGTCAAGATCCACTTCAAGTTCATCTCCCTGGCTCGTGTTTTCCACTGCTTCGGGACTTGCTATAACAGGAAGCCCGATGTTTATTGAATTCCTGAAAAATATCCTTGCAAAAGTCTTGGCAATTATAAGCTTTATTCCGCTTGCCTTTATTGCAATCGGGGCGTGCTCCCTTGAAGAACCGCATCCAAAATTATCATCAGCAACTATTATCCTGCCGGATTTGGCCTTATTTTTGAAATCCACATCAAGGTCCTCAAAACAATGCGCTGCAAGTTCTTCCTCTTTTGTTGTGTTTAAATATCTTGCGGGAATTATTACATCCGTATCAACATTGCTTCCATATTTAATTACTTTGTCTTTTATTATCATTGCTATATTACCTCCTCCGGAACCGCTATCCTGCCTGCAATTGCTGAAGCGGCTGCTACCGCAGGTCCGCTTAAATATACTTCACTTTTGGGATGGCCCATCCTGCCTACAAAATTCCTGTTTGTCGTGGCAATCGACCTCTCGCCTTCGGCAAGTATCCCCATGTGGCCGCCAAGGCATGGGCCGCATGTCGGCGTGCTCACGGCACACCCTGCCTCTACAAAAGTCTTAAGATACCCTTTCTCCATTGCGTCCATATATATTTGCTGGGTTGCCGGTATTATTATTGTCCTTATCCTGCCGTTTACTTTTTTTCCTTTTATTATCTCTGCGGCAATTGCAAGGTCCTCCATCCTGCCGTTTGTGCATGAGCCTATAACAACCTGGTCGATGACTATATTACCCAGGTCCTTTGCATTTACAGCGTTTGACGGCAAGTGCGGCAGACTTACCTGAAGCTCTGTATCTTCACAGTTTATTTCATATGTTTTAAAATACTTTGCGTCAGCGTCTGCATGAAAAACCTTGTAAGGTCTCGTGTGCCTTCCCTCAAGGTATTTTTTTGTGGTATCATCAAATTCTATGATGCCAAACTTTCCCCCGGCTTCTATTGCCATATTGCACATTGCAAACCTTGAATCCATTGAAAGAGCTGTAATTGCCGGGCCCGTAAATTCCATAGACATATACAATGCCCCGTCAACACCCGTAAGGCCTATCGTGTAAAGAATGAGGTCCTTTCCTGTGACCCATTTTTTAAGTTTGCCGCCGTAGACAAACTTTATAGTCTCGGGTACCATAAACCAGGCAGTACCTGTAGCCATTGCGACTGCTGCGTCCGTACTTCCCATTCCTGTAGATGCGGCTCCAAGTGCGCCATAAGTACATGTATGAGAATCTGCGCCAATTATGAGGTCCCCCGGTAATACTATACCCTGTTCAGGAAGCAGAGCGTGCTCTATTCCCATTTTGCCTATCTCAAAATAATTTGATATGTCCTGCTGCCTTGCAAAGTCCCTTATATATTTGCATTGCTCTGCAGATTTGATATCTTTGTTTGGCGTAAAATGATCAGGAACAATGGCTATCTTTTCCCTGTCAAAAACCTTATCCACACCTATTTTTTTAAATTCTTCAATAGCAAGCGGCATGGTGATGTCGTTTCCAAGCACAAGATCCACGTTCGCATTCACAAGTTCGCCGGTATTAAGGTACTCTACGCCGCAATGCCATGCGAGTATCTTTTGCGCCATTGTCATGGGTTTTATATTTTCTTCCTTTTCAGCCATTTTTAATATTCTCCTTCCACTGCATTTATCTGTCTTTGCCCATCAATATTATTCCGATTTAAATATTACAATCCTGTTAAGAGCATCAAGGTAAGCCTTAATGCTTGCCTCGATTACATCGGTGCTAAGTCCCCTACCCATCGCTTCAATATCGTTGCCCCGGACAATTACCCTGACTGCGCCTATTGCATCTTTTCCCTCAGTAACTGCTTCTATTGCATAATCGACAAGCTGTACTTTCATTGATGTTAGAGCGTCTATTGCTTTAAATGAAGCATCTACGGGCCCGTCACCAAAGGAAGCGCTTTCAAGTAGTTTGCCTTCCGATTCAATTCCTATTGTTGCTGTGGCTTTTATGCTTGAACCGTTAAGCACCTGGTAATATTTAAGTTTGTAGTATTCCTCGACTTCCCTTATTTCACTGTTTAATATGGCCTTGAGATCATTGTCGCTTATCTCGCCCTTCTTTTCAGCCAGGTCCTTAAACCTGTCAAATGCTTTTTCGATATCCTCTTCTTTTAAATCAAAGCCGAGCTCTTCGATCCTTTTTACAAAAGCATGCCTTCCGGAATGCTTTCCGAGCATAAGTTTTGAAGACTGGGAGCCGATATCTTCAGGTTTCATTATTTCATATGTCATCCTGTTTTTCAGCATGCCGTCCTGATGTATCCCGGCCTCGTGGGTAAAGACATGTTTTCCCACTATAGCCTTATTAGGCGCAACAGTATAACCTGTAAGGTGCCTTACCAGTGTGCTGGTCCTTATTATCTCCTTTAAATTAATATCCGTATAAAGGCCAAGGTCACTTTTCCTTGTATCTATTATCATTGCAATTTCTTCAAGGGCAGCATTTCCGGCTCTCTCTCCAATACCGTTGACTGCTACTTCTATTTGCCCGGCACCGTGCTGGGCCGCAAGTATCGAATTTGCAACTGCAAGCCCTAAGTCATTGTGGCAGTGTGTACTTATAATGACATCCTCTATCCCTTTTACATTGGCCAGCAAATAGGCAATCAGGCCCGAGTACTCCTCCGGAAGGGCATAACCGACCGTGTCAGGCACATTTAAAATTTTGGCGCCTGCTTTTATCACTTCTTCATACATCCTGCAGAGGTAATCCCGGTCGCTCCTGGTTGCATCCATTGCGGAAAACTCGACCCTGTCTGTATATTTCCTGGCTCTTTTTACTGCATCTCTTGCAAGCTCTATGGCCTCTTCTTTTGTTTTCTTGAACTGATACTTAAGATGAATATCAGAAGAAGAAATAAAAGTATGTATTACAGGATTTGCCGCATATTGAAGAGCTTCTCCTGCAACATCAATATCTTTCTGTACCGCCCTGGCAAGTACTGCAATATTTTTATTTTTAATTTTTTTTGAGATTTCCAGCACTGCATTAAAATCACTATGGGATGAAATCGGAAAACCGGCTTCTATGGTATCAACATTTAATTTATCAAGCTGCTCTGCAATCTCCAGTTTTTCGCGGACGCTCAAATGTATTCCGGGAGCCTGCTCCCCGTCCCTTAAAGTTGTATCAAAAATATGAATTTTTCTTGCCATTTTATTAGCCTTCCCTTTACAAATTGACTACCTTGATGTTTTCAAAACCTGATATTTTCCTGTATTCGTTCATCATTTCAGGTGTTAGTTCAGTATCAATATTAAGGCCCATCACTGCCTCGCCGCTTACCTTTTTACGGCCCACGTGCATTGCTGCAATATTAATGTTTAATTTTCCAAAAGCCGTTCCTATCCTGCCTATCTGGCCGGGCACATCTTCGTAGCGTATGAAAACCATAAACTTTGAAGGTACCATGTCTATTGCGAACTTATCCATTGCAATAAACCTTGGCTGGTTCTTTATCCCTGAAACTGTTCCTGAAATTGAAAATTCGCTGTCTTTGCCTTTGCCTGTCAGAGTTATAAGGTTTACGTAATCCTGGGAGGCGCTGCTTTTTGTTTCCACGACCTTAAGGCCTTTTTCCTCTGCAACAAGCCCGACATTTATAAGGTTTATGCTCTCGCTGGAATATTTGCCCAGTATTTTTACCAGCATCATACTGGTAAGTATCCTTGTATCATATTCCGCAACTTTGCCAAAATAGCCGACTTCTATGCTTTCAAGGTTTCCTTCAAAAGCTCCTGCAAAAAGGGTTCCCATATCCTCGCAAAGCTCATAGAATGGTGTGATAGCCTCCATAAGTTCTGTGCTTGCAGCAGGAAAATTAACTGCAAAAGTTGCAGATTTTCCGGATAAAACTGCATCGACCTGCTCTGCAATCATCACGCCTGCCCTGTCCTGGGCCTCATCAGTTGATGCCCCAAGATGAGGGGTGCAGACTACATTGTCGAGTTCAAAAAGCGGCGATGCCTGGCATGGTTCGCTTTCAAATACATCAAGAGCTGCGCCGCCGACCAGTCCCGATTTTATGGCTTCTGCAAGATCGTTTTCATTTATTATGCCGCCTCTCGCGGAATTGATTATGATTACCCCTTTTTTCATTTTGGCAAATTCTTTTTTATTGAAAAGTCCAAGCGTGTCCTTGTTTTTTGGAAGATGTATGGTAATAAAATCTGCAACTTTATAAACATCTTCTATCTTATTTGCCCTTTCAATTCCAAGCGATGCAAACTTCTCGTCTGCCGTGAAAGGGTCAAAAGCTATTACCCTCATTCCAAGCCCTATCGCTTTTTTTGCTACAAGGTAGCCAATTTTTCCAAAGCCCACTACACCAAGGGTCTTGCCTTCAATTTCCATTCCTTTAAACTTTGATTTTTCCCATTTCCCGGCTTTTGTCGAATAGTCTGCCACTGTGATTTTTCTTGCAAGTGAAAGCATGAGCCCGATTGCATGTTCTGCTACAGATACGCTGTTGCTCCCGGGAGCATTAACAACAACAATGCCTTTTTTTGTTGCAGCTTTTACATCTACATTATCCACTCCCACGCCTGCCCTGCCAATGACTTCAAGGTTTTCGGAGGCTTCTATTATCTCAGAAGTCATCTTTGTGGCGCTCCTGATAATTATGGCGCTGTAATTTTTTATCTCTTTTTTTAGGTCTTCCGGCGGCAGCCCTTTTTTCAAATCAACAATGTATTTGCCCTCAAGCATTTTTTTTGCATTTTCAGAAATACCGTCTGTAACTATTATTTTTTTCTTCATTTTTTTGCCTCCTAAAGTTTCTGGCTCATATAATTATTTTCCCAAAATGTCTTCTGTGCCTCAACGACACCGGCGCCCAGCTCAAATTTCCAGTCCTGTTCTTTTAAGGCAAATTCAAGCGCTGTTATTGCAATAAGGACATCAAATATCCCGACATATCCGAGGTGGCCTATCCTGAATATAAGGCCCGTAAGCTTACCCTGGCCCCCTGCTATTGTGACCCCGTATTTTACCCTCATAGTCTTGGTGAGGATTTTTCCGTCAATACCTTCAGGCACTTTTAATGAAGTAACAGATACCCCGCGGCTTGCAGGATTTTTGACCAGGCATTCGAGCCCCAGTTTTTCACAGGCTTTCTGTACCGCCAGTGCATTTACTCTGTGCCTCTCATGTACAGCTTCCATGCCTTCTTCAAAAAACATATCCAGTGCCTTGTTCATGGCAACTATTATGGAAATACCCGGTGTCCAGGGGGTCTGGGGCGGGTTTTTATCAACATATTTTTTTGCTGCAACAAGGTCAAAATAAAACTTTGGAATGTTGGATTTTTCAATCTGCTGCCATGCCCTCTGACTGACGCTTATAAATGCTGCCCCTGTAGGAGCGCTAAGGGCCTTCTGTGAACCGCCGCACACTATATCAAGTCCCCAGCTTTCCACCTTAAGGTCCGAAGCACCTATTCCGCTGATTGCGTCTACAATAAGCAGCGCAGGATGGTTCTTCATTATTTTGCTTACAGCTTCAATATCATTTAAAACACCTGTTGAAGTCTCGCTCTGCTGTATCATAACCCCTTTTATGTCAGGATTTTCATCTAGTAATTTCTTTATATCCGCAGGATTTGCAGCTTCGCCCCATTCATAGTCAAGGGCCATTACAACCAGTCCGAAAATATTGCTTATTTTTTTAAACCTCTCCCCAAAATTACCGGTGTTTACAACAAGCACTTTATCCCCAACACAAAATGCATTGGTAACAGCAGCTTCCATGGCTCCTGTCCCGGAAGACGTTAAAACAAAAACATCGCCTGAAGTCTGCATGAATTTTTTAAGTTTATCAGTGACTTCAGTAAAAACCTTTGAAAACTCCGGGGACCTGTGATGCATCAGCGGCCTGCCGTGCTCTATCAGGACCTCATTGGATATTGGGACGGGCCCCGGGGTCATAATATAGTTTTTTTTCAACTTTCTCCTCCTCTTAACACTTTAATTATTAAAAATAACAAATTACACAAAAATAGTGATAATTAAATTTTTAAACTTAATTTTTAAGCTAAAATAATTAAGCTTTATTTTTAATTTTTAAACTTAATTCTTAAGCTAAAATTATTAAGCTAAAACTATTAAGCCAAAATTATATATGCTACTTTTTACTGCCCCTGCTGATTGCTATCTTTCCGGTTCTTACCAGTTCCAATATCCCGTAAGGCTGCAGCAGCTCTTCAATACCCTGTATTTTCCTGCTGCTTCCGGTTATCTCTATAGCAAGTGATTTTTTTGCCACATCTACAATATTTGCCCTGAATATATCCACTATCTCCAGTATTTCGGCTCTTGTAGAATTATCAGCATTTACCTTAATAAGGACCAGTTCCCTCTCCACAATATTTGTAGGATCAAGTTCCTGTATCTTTATTACGTTAATCAATTTGTAAAGCTGCTTTACCACCTGTTCAATGCTGTGTGTCTCGGCATTTACAACCATAGTTATCCTGGATATTTTTTCATCTTCAGTCGGCCCGACCGCCAGGCTTTCTATGTTGAAACCCCTCCTGCTGAAAAGTCCGGAAATCTTTGCAAGCACACCGGATTTATTTTCAACCAAAACAGAGATTATATGGTTAACACTCATTTGTCTCACCTTTTCTTTTTAAAAGTTAATTATTTAAAATCATTAGTTCAAAAACATTTATAACCGTAATTTTTTACATGATCGGTAATAGCATGCAAGACCCTAGAATAATATGGCCTGAAATAGTAGTTAACTTCGACCGCTATTTGCCATGTATGCTTATTCACACAATTACCATTATTTATTCACATTCTATCATCTGGTCTATCGGGGAACCTGCCGGAACCATAGGGTAAACATTTTCCTCCCTTTCAATCCGGAAATCCACCATTACAACATTATCGATTTCCAGGGCTTTTTTAATCGTTTCCTCAACTTCTGATTTCTTTGTAACCCTGAAACCAACTCCGCCATATGCTTCAACAAGTTTTACAAAATCAACACTGTCTATTATATCTGTATGCGAATATCTCTTATCCCAGAAAAGCTCCTGCCACTGCCTTACCAGTCCAAGGTAGCCATTATTAAGTATCATTACTTTGACAGGTATTTTATTTGAAACCGCAGTGGCAAGTTCCTGCGCCATCATTTGTATACTGCCATCTCCTGCTATATCAATTACTGTCTTGTCAGGACAGCCGACTTTGGCTCCAATAGCTGCAGGCAGACCAAAACCCATCGTGCCCAGGCCTCCTGATGAAATAAAATGCCGCGGTTTTGCACATTTAAAATATTGCGCCGCCCACATCTGGTTCTGTCCGACCTCTGTGCAGATAATAGCATCCCCTCCGGTAGCTTCCCATATTTTCCGGATTATATAACCCGGCTTAAGGGATTCTGAATCGGCATCAGGTTTTAATACGCATTGTCTTTTTAGGGCCATTACATAATCGACCCATTCTTTCCTGTCAGGCTCGCCCTGTTTTGCAGCAAGCTCTTTATATTTTTCTAAAAGATCCGAAAGAACGCTTTTTGCATCCCCTACTATGGGTATATCAACTTTGACATTCTTTCCGATTTCAGCAGGGTCTATATCGATATGTATGACTTCTGAGTTTTTGGCAAATTCTGAAAGTTTTCCGGTAACTCTGTCGTCAAAACGTACCCCGACAGCGATTATCATGTCAGTGCCGGTAAATGTTAGGTTTGCAGGTTTGGTCCCATGCATACCGGACATTCCAAGTGAAAGTTCATCTGTATCCGGAAATGAGCCCTTGCCTATAAGTGTCGTTATAACAGGAATATTTAAAGTATGCGCAAATTCAGTCAATATGCCGCTGGCACCGGATGAGACAATCCCGCCTCCGGCAAAAATAACCGGTTTTTTACTTTCATATATTCTCCTGGCAGCGCTAAGGATCTGCCTTGGATTGCCTGTGTAGGTAGGTTTGTAACCATCAAGCTTAAGTTCGGCCTTTATGTTATCTTCAATCATGCCTTTTGAGACATCGACAGGTATGTCAATAAGTACGGGCCCCGGTCTTCCTGTTGAAGCAATATGAAACGCTTCCTTTATAATAACCGGTAAATCCTTTATATCCTGGATAAGATAATTATGCTTTGTTATGGGCGCAGTAATCCCTGTAATATCAGCTTCCTGGAAAGCATCTGTACCTATAAGATGTGTGGAAACCTGGCCCGTTATGGCAACAATGGGAACTGAATCCATGTATGCGTTGGCAATCCCGGTAATCAGGTTTGTGGCCCCGGGACCGGACGTCGCAAGGCACACCCCGACTTTTCCTGTCGCCCTCGCATAACCGTCTGCCGCATGCACTGCGCCCTGCTCATGACGTACCAGGATATGCCTGATATCACTGTCAAAAATAGTGTCATAGATGGGTATTACCACTCCGCCGGGAAAACCAAAAATCACCTCAACGCCTTCTTCTTTCAAGCATTTCATAAGCATTTGTGCACCTGTTATTTTACCCATAGCAATCTCCCTTTATTTAATTAGTAACAACTTTATAACAACTTAGTTTTTTTGATTATATCAATAAAAACTCTTTTTTAATATTTATAATTCTGACCATTACCCGGAAACAAATTCCCCGGTTAATTATACAAATATAAGAAATTTATTATGCTTTTTATTTAGGAACAACTCCATTTTAGGCTGACGTTGTTGCTGCTGCATATTTTTATTTAGGAACGGCCCCCCCCCTGCAGCTACCATCACTGTTCCTGCATATTTTTATTCAAGAACAGCTCCCTTTGACGCAGATGTTACCATTCTTGCATATCTGTAAAGGTAGCCTTCTTTTACCTTAAGATCCGGCTGGCTCCATTTTTTCTTTCTTTCTGCAAGAACCTCATCACCGACATTTAAGTTTATCTTATTATTATCGATATCTATCTCGATAATATCACCTTCTTCTATCAAGGCTATCGGACCCCCGGCCTGGGCCTCCGGAGAGATATGGCCTATCGCGGCGCCTCTTGTTGCCCCTGAAAATCTCCCGTCAGTTATAAGCGCCACATCCTTGTCTAACCCTGCGCCTGCAATTGCTGAAGTTGGGCTAAGCATCTCCCTCATTCCAGGTCCGCCTTTGGGGCCCTCGTATCTTATGACCAGCACGTCCCCTTTATTTATTTTCCCGCTAAGGATAGCCTCTACTGAAGCCTCTTCTGATTCAAATATCCTGGCCTTCCCGGCATGTTTGAGCATTGCAGGATCTACTGCAGATTTTTTTACAACACAGCCTTCCGGAGCGATATTTCCCCACAATACGGCAAGGCCGCCATATCCGGAATAGGGGTTAGAAAACGGCCTGATAATATCCTCATTAAAGACTTTTGAACCGCAGATATTTTCTTTAACGGTTTTTCCTGAAACCGTTACCTGATCGCCATTTAATAAACCATTCTTTAAAAGCACATTCATGAGAGCCTCTATGCCGCCTGCATGATAGAGATCTTCTATATGGTCACTGCCAGCCGGGCTCAGCCTGCAAAGGTTTGGCGTTGATTTGCTTGCCAGATTTACCATATTAAGTGAAAACTCAACTTTTGCCTCTTTTGCAATAGCAGTAAGATGCAGTATCGTATTAGTCGAACACCCTACAGCCATATCAACTGCAAGAGCATTTTTGACTGACTCTTTATTTATGATATCCCGCGGCTTTATCTGTTTTTGGACGAGTTCCATTATTTTTATCCCTGCTGATTTTGCCAGCCTTATTCTTTTTGAATATACCGCTGGTATGGTCCCGTTTCCGGGAAGTGCAATACCTACTGCCTCTGCAAGACAGTTCATTGAATTTGCAGTAAACATGCCCGCGCAGCTGCCGCATGTGGGACAAGCCTCATTCTCCAGTTCTTCAATATCATCATCGCTGTATTTGCCGGAGCTATAACTTCCGACAGCTTCAAAGCATGTACTTAAGTCGATGGACCTTCCCTTAAATCTACCGGCCAGCATGGGGCCGCCGCTTATTACAATTGAAGGAATATTTAACCTTAAAGCAGCCATTATCATCCCCGGGATTATTTTATCGCAGTTAGGTACAAGCACAAGCCCGTCAAAACTATGCGCAATTGCGACAGATTCTATGCTGTCTGCAACTATCTCACGGCTTGCAAGAGAATACTTCATGCCAACATGGTTCATCGCTATTCCGTCACATATACCTATAGTAGAGAATACCTGCGGTGTTCCACCAGAGATCAAAATCCCTGTTTTTACGGCGTCGACTATATTATCCAGGTACATATGACCGGGTATTATAGAATTAGCTGAGCTCACAACGCCTATCAGCGGCTTTTGTATCTCGGTGTCAGTAAGCCCAAGCGCTTTAAGCAGGGATCTGTGCGGCAGTCTATTTATCCCTTTTTTAATATCATCGCTTTTCAATTTTCCTCTCCTTTTAAAACTTTTTAATTTTATAAATTTTTATATATATTTTATTATTTTTTGACTTTATATAATCTTTTAAATATTTTAATACTTTTTAGCTTTATATAATCTTTTAAATTTTATTAAATATTTTTAATATAAATTGTAAATACAACACAGCAAAGACTAAAGATTTTTCTTATTGATAAAGACAGAATGATTGGAAAAAGTTAAAGTCGGGAACCGGTCATCCTGCTTTATCAGATAAGGACAATAACAGATAGGACCAGCAGGATAATGACAGATGAAAGGATACCGGCAACATTCTTGCCGGTTATACAATAGATGAATCCATTATTTGACGAATAATTTCTTTTGTAAACTGCCATTTTATAAAATTAAGTTAATGTTGAGACAGAATGGTATCACATTAAAGATTATAAAACAATATTTCCATTTTTATTTTAATTTTTATTGACAGGAACAGCTCTTTGTATTACATTGTTTACATGATATTTTATGAAAAATCAATCCAAAAAGAATTTAAAAAAGGAGAAATACCCAAGAGGACAATGTTTCTTTTCCATAATGCTTTTTTATCCCTGGATTTAACAAAGGACCTGAATTTGTTTGATATTAAAAAAATAAAAGGTAATTACAATAGGGAATATTTTAGATTAAGAAAAGGCAAATATAGGGCAATTTTTTATATATTAAATAATGATTTTTATATCATTTATATTGGTAAAAGAGAAGAGGTGTACGAAAAGTGGCAGTAATATCTGTAAGATTTAATTCCCGGGAAGAAAAAATCCTGGAAACATTAAAAAAATATTATGAATGTGATTCTTCGAGTTTGCTCAAAAGATCTCTTATGGATCTATATGAAGAAATTAAAGATAGAGAAATAATTGAACAATACGAAGTCAAGGAAAAAACTTCAAAATCAGTTTTTGTTAAGATCGAAAATATCCTGGACAGTAAATAGAAAGATGTTCTCAGGTATTGAAGTATAGTATGATACAAGGGTTCCGTTTTTACCGGAACCCTTGTCACTTCTAATATTACTAATATTATCTTTTTATTAGTTTTTTTGTTATTCTATAAGTATCAATTTACTTCTGTTTATAAAACAAATACAATGCTTAACTTGGCACTGAACAATGCCTGCTGTGCCTACCCCAGTTTATTGCCGCAGGATGGGCAGAAAGCTGCACCTTCCAGGACAGGACCTCCGCAGGACGGACAGAATTTTGCCTTGCCTTTTACCTTAGCCGTATCTTCATCTGCTGCAGGATGTGTTATCTGCTGCTGTGGCGGTGTGTATATTGCCTGCTGTGTAACTGGCTGCTGCGGACCTTTTTTCTTTGTCAATACCACAATAAGCACAATAATAATTGCAAGAAAGACAACCCCGCCAACGATAATGCCTATCAGGGCCCCAATCGGCAGTCCTCCTTTTGCTTTTACAGGAGCGGAGGTCTCGTCTGAAGCTGCCTTGGTTTCTTGCGCTACAGTTTCGTTGGTTGCATTAGTTTCCTGCGCAACTGTTTCCGCGACCAGCGGAACGTCACTTCCCATGTTAGCCTGAGCTTTAGCAATGTATTCTCCGGCAAGAAGGTGGCCGGCGCTTAGGTTCTGGACGGCTTTAAAGTGTATAATAGCCTCAGTGAAATGATTCTGTTTAAACATTGCAATACCGGTTCGCCACTCATTATCTACCTGGCCCAACTTGTTTTCAACTCCCAGCAGAAGTTTTACATCGTTTGCCGGTCTCAGGTAATTGTTAGTGTCGTCGGTACCCATAGTTAATATTCCAACAACAGTGCCATCTTTTCCTAAAACGGGCCCGCCGCTGTTTCCGGGTCTTGCATCTCCCTGTATCTGGAGCACTTCGGTCCCCTGATACATTACCTGTCCACTGATTGAACCCTGCGTAATTGTTGGATTTAACGGATTGTCCTGGCCAATATCAGAAGTCCATGGATAGCCGATTATTGTTATTTGGTCCCCAACACCTACCAACGATGAATTGCCTATTAATACAGATGACAGGGCCCTTCCGGTAACAGGAGCTACCCTTATTACTGCTATATCTCTTTGGTTGCGGTCACTCATGCTTATAACTTCTGCCCGGGTATATGTATTTCCGGGGTTTTCGGGAACATTGGCTACTGCAGTATTAAATTGAACCCATACTTCCCTGTCACATTCAGTTTTATTGAGGCCCTCTACCTTGAAAGTATCATAAACTGAATTCCAATCAGCGTCTGTCGCGTTATAATACCAATCAGGATAAGTGTCAAATATATATGAATCAAGAATATCCCATTTAAATTGTACATAATTGGCCGTAAGTTCATCAACCATATGGCCCGCAGTAACTATTGTTCCTGTTTCAGGATTTACACAGAAACCTGTTCCGCTATAAGACACATAATAACTGTCGCTCCAGGCAGCAAGTCCGGGATCATATACATAACCGCTATACACGCTGGTTATAAAACAAACAGCCGGTTGAACAAGCAGCCATGAATCACCTGGCGAAAACTGGTAGTCTGTACCCGTACTTTTTTGATCTGTTGCGCCTTCCTCAGCAAAAATCAACGTAGCAAAGCTAAGAAAGAACACCATTATAAAGACCACTAACAAAGTCTTTAATAAGTTCTTTTTCATCTAATTCCCCTTCCCATATATTTATTTTTGTAGTTAACTTTTAAAGTTTATATTATTTTATGCATTTTTATAATAAAGATTATATTTTAAATATCGGCAGAGTCAATAATAAAGTTTAACCTAAATATCGGCATAATCAATAATAAAGTTTAACCTAAATATCAGCATAATCAATAGTAAAGATTAACCTTTTTAGGTAACTTCATTTTAATAATCAAAACTAACCTTTTTCGATAACTTCTTTGTAATATTCAAGATATTTGGGAACAATGATTTTAGAGTCAAACATTAGGGCCCTTTGCCTTGCTGCGCTGCTCATTTTGTCCTTTAAGTTCCTGTCAGAAAGAATTTTTAATGCAGAACCGGAAATCATTTCAATATCATCGGGATCTATCAGGTATCCACTCACTTCATTCTCCACCACTTCCGGAAGTCCCCCGTTTTTTGTCCCTACAACAGGCACTGAACAGCTTAGCGCCTCAAGAGCTGAAAGCCCGAAACTCTCATTTCCTGAGGGCAGCATATATAAATCGCTGATATTTAAAATGGGCACAATATTTTCCCTTAGGCCCAAAAAGCATATTTTATCGGTTATCCCAAGTTTTTCTGCGATTATTTTACACCAGGAGACTTCAGGGCCGTCTCCGACAAGCAGCAGTTTGGCATTTACCTGGCGGCTTATTTTGCAAAAAGCTTTTATTATATTTTGTACCTTTTTTACAGGCCTGAAATTTGAAATATGGGTTATTACAAAGTCATCATCCTTAATAAACCCGGCCTCATCTTCACAGGCCCCACTGATATACTCCTTCCTGTTATCGTAGTTCCTTTTATATCTTTCCGTATCAACAAAATTATAAATGACCCTCAAATCCTTATTTATTTCAAAAGTATCGATTGTGGCTTTTTTAAGATACTCCGAGACACAGGTGACACCGTTGCTGTTTTCTATGCTAAACTTTGTAATTTTAAAAAAAGAATGATGGTTGCCTACAAAAGTTATATCGGTACCGTGAAGTGTCGTTACAAATCTCATTTTATCTTCACCCATCAGCTTTTGAGCAAGATATGCTGAAGTTGCATGGGGCATTGCATAATGTACATGCAGGATATCCAGGTTTTCAGACTCGATGACTTCTGACATTTTTACGCTTAAGGAAAGCGTATAAGGAGGATACCTGAAAAGTGGGTAAGACATCACTTCAACTTCGTGAAAGTAAATGTTCTTATAAGAATTGTCCAAACGGAAAGGCAGTCCATAGCTTATAAAATGCACACTATGCCCCAGTTTTGCAAGTTCAATGCCAAGTTCCGCTGCAACAGCTCCGCTTCCGCCAAATGTCGGATAACATGTAATTCCTATTCTCACTTTTCTCCTTCTTAAATATTTTTTAACGTTTTTTATCAGTTATTGCTGAACAATTACCTTAAAATTTAAAAAAATAATTGCCTATTGACTTAGCTCACCATACTACTATTCATAGTGGTTCACGAGAGCTATGCCACACAAGTTATTGGAATTTGCTGAGTTAAGTACATAAGTATAAAAAATAAATAATTCCTACTTAAGAAACTAAAAATTTCCAGGAAATATTGAATTATTCAGCAAGAAATAATTAAGGCTTATTCAAGATATTTGAAAAATTTTACCGGATCATCTATTTTAATATCATCCTCAATATAATAGGGCTCTGCGTGCTCGGCCCTTATTTTTAACCCGTAACATTTATCCCTGCCCGTAACATAATCCTGGAAAAACTTTGAATTTATATAAGTTGGCATATCCAAACCCGGCTGCAGGTATAATTGTGATTTAAACGCTTTACAGGCTTTCATCTTTTGTTCATAGTAATCAGATATATCAACTATAAAGCTTGGCTGGAACTGGTGATTTAACATGTAGCAAATGACAGCTTTTGGCCTGAATTCCAGAAATTCCGTTTTAAATTTTTTAAGCCCCGCAGCAAAAAAAGAATCTTTTAAAAGTTTGTAGGAATTTTCATGGTCCGGATGTCTGTCGATTTTATAAGGTATTATAGCCAAAAACGGCCTGTACTGCCTTACTGCATTTATGACTTTAAGCCTGCTCTGCATATCATTGCTGATATTGCAATCCCTAAGGTTTAAGTTTTTCCTGATATCAAGCTTTAATAGCGCAGACGCCTGCTCTGTTTCTTTCTGTCTTGTCGGCAGGTCGCCATTTGTAGAAAGTTCCGCCTCTGTAAGGTCTATAATGCCTGTGCTGTAGCCAAGGTCCTTCAATTTGAGAAGCAGGCCCCCGCATCCCAGTTCAGCATCGTCCGGATGGGCGCCGAAAGCTATGGCATCTATACACAAGTTAGTTCCCCCTCCCACAATTTGCCGCCAAGGCAAATGCATTCAAATAAGATTAAATAATTATAAGCTTGTGAAGCAAGTTTTTAACATCAATAATATCATAAAGGTCCTCCAGTAATTTAAAATCATATTTATTTATATAGTAAAATATATTAATCACCCTCTCCTGGAGCTTGCCTGAGGGGAACAAATTTAAATATATCTTGTCAATATTTGAGGCCAGCAAAAAGTTTTTATTTTCAGACTCAGAAGATATTTTTTTATTTAAGATTTTTAATTCCTTTTTTAGATTATCTTCCACTCTTCTAAAATAGATTGCATAATCCGCGCCGGATTTATCCATTAGGCCTTTAGCCGCGGCGATTTTTGCAATGATGTCTCCTTCCAGGCTTCTAAGAATATCGGCAATATCAATGCCGGTATTCTTTTTCAGGGTGATACCAAAGGCATCTTTTCTTTCATGATTTAAAAGCTCAAGGCCCATCCCTGTCTTTTCGATTGCTTTTTTTATTTTATTTTCAACTATTGTAGCAGAAAACCTGGGATATATTACAGGCTGTTTAAGGCCGACTAAATCATAGACTTCCTTTAATTGTGAAAAATAGCTTACCTCCCCAGGCCCGCAGACCGTAGCCAAAACAGGAAGCACCGTGTCCTGAAACAATGGCCTTGAAATAACATTTAAGCTTATGTTTGAAAAATCTGAACAGATGAGGCTTTTTAAGCCTTCTTCGGAATAAGCTGTTTTATCAAAAATATAAGATGAATCTTTACTGCATAAGTCTTTACCGACTAAACCTTTGCCGTCCGAATTTTTATCGCCCGTACCTTTGCCGCATCGAATCCTTTTTCTTACTCCGTCTTTAACAATAAAAAAATTTAAAAAATCTTTATCAGCAACGAGCTGGCTGTGATAACCTTCTTTAACAAGCCTTGCGCCTGATTTGTTTACCAGTTTCTCAATGCCGGCATGGTTGCGAATATCACTTTCCAATACAGGCAAAGACAATTTCTTAAGTTCTGCGTCTGAAGGGTCAATTAATACAAGCCCGTATTTTGAAAACAAACCAGTTATTATCGCAGAAAATAAATCATTAAGCCTTATGCCTTTTTTTCGGCCGGGATTATTCTCAGTCGCGTAATCCGGAAGACATGCGGACGCTTCACTGCCGGCATGTCCCGGCTTTGAGCCGTCAAAATCAACTTTTGGCAGCCTGCCCCCGAGACAATCGCCAAAAAAATCCTGCACTCCGGATTTAAAATCAGTATCCGGTAAAAATCCCAATAATTCATTTATTTTTTGTAATGCAAGTTCTTCCGGTATAAGAATATCTGAAAATCTCTTCCAGTTGCTATCCCCTGAAATTTTGCCGCCTGCATTAAGATTTAAATCAACTTTTTTAAGTTCCCTGTCAAGAAGAAAAGTATCACTCACCTGGCTGAAGTTACTGTCATCGGAGGCATTCCAGAATACAGGTATTACTTTTAGATTTAAAAAACCGGACAAATACCCGGCAAGCTTTATTATTGAGAATATTTTATAGATTATAAAGGCCGGCCCTGTCAAAAACCCCGGCTGCTGCCCGCCTATGACAACCATGGTATCCGGATCTTTTAAACTTTCACAGTTCTTTATTGTAGATTCGCTGCAGCCAAATCTTTTATTAATATTTATCAGTATATCTGATACCTTAAGCCGGAAACTATTATTGTAGGCCCCAGATATATCCTCTGCCCTTTTTTTAAAACAGTCAGGTTCGTGGAAATCATAGCAGAAATACTGTTTTAATTTCTCATAACAAAAAATATAATCATAAAATAAAGAGTTGTAGTAAAACTTTTTATCTTGTGTTAGCATTAATTCCATCATGCCAATATGATATTAAATTATAAAAAATTATAAAAGCATAAAAAGTTTTATATAAATATAAAACTTTTTTAAATTTTATTTTTAAAATTTCGTATTTTAATTTAAAATAAACATATAAAGAAAATTAAATCATTGGTTATCAATATAAGGAGGAGTGAAATTGGAAGCATACTGCGTAAAATGTAAGGCAAAAACAGAGGTTAAGGACCCTAAAGATGTAACAATGAAAAATGGAAGGCCTGCGGTTAGCGGGACCTGCTCCACATGCGGAACTAAGGTTTTCAAGATAAAATCCAAAGAAGACAAGTAACAAGCAATATTTTTTAAGATTATTTTATTTTGATATATAAACCCTGTTTTTTGAAATCCTGTTTTTTTAAAACAGTAGTGGAAGCAGTGTGTTTATATATGTATTGTGTGTAAATTTGTTTTCTTGGGATTTAAGATCATTTTTCAGGACTTTAGTATTTCCTGGATTTTGTTTTAAAAAGAACGGTTTAAAAGCCGTTCTTTTTTTATGGGCCCGCGGGTTATTATTTTTTTACATGCTTATTGAAAAAAAATATAAAAAAAGTAAAATGTAATAAAGTTTAAACTTAAAAAAGGAATACAATGGAAAAACAGGACCACCCGAAATACGCATTCTTTCAAGGCAAAATCACACCCATATCAGAAGCAAAAATAGATATCAGGACAAATTCTCTCCAGTACGGTACCGCAATATTTGAAGGAATAAGAAGTTACTGGAATGAAAGTGAAAAGAAAAATTATGTTTTCAGGATGAAAGATCATTTTGAAAGATTATTTAATAATGCAAACATCATGATGATAAAAATCTCATATTCTATTGAAGAGCTTTGCAGAATTACTCTCGAACTGTTGAAAAAAGAAAATTATTTGGAGGATTCCTACGTAAGGCCCTTTGCTTATAACAGCAGTTTAAAAATCGGGCCAAAACTGATAGGTGACGAGCAGGATCTTTTCATATATACGATTCCGCTTGGACAGTACCTTGATATTAACAAGCCCAATAATGTCTGTGTTTCTTCCTGGTCGAGGCTCCCTGATAATTGCATACCTCCGAGGGCAAAGATCTCCGGATCTTATGTAAATTCAGCCCTTCAGAAGTCGGAAGCGCTCCTTAACGGTTTCGACGAAGCCATTGTCCTTACTTCAAATGGCCAGCATGTAAGCGAAGGAAGCGCAATGAATCTATTCATGGTTAAGAATGGTGAACTTCTGACTCCGCCGATAGTCGACGACATACTTGAAGGTATTACCCGGGACTCTGTAATAAAAATAGCTTGTGGTGAACTCGGTTTAAAAACGAATGAGAGATCAATAGACAGGACTGAGCTTTACACTGCTGATGAGTTATTTTTCTGCGGGACCGGCGCCCAGATTTCCCCTATCGGGAGTGTTGATAAAAGGACAGTCGGAAACGGGCAGATGGGTAAAATAACCAAAACACTGCAAGAGCTTTATTTTAAAATAGTCAAAAACGAAATGTCCGGTTACAGTGACTGGTGCACAAGAGTACAATAAGATATCGGGAATTTATATAATGAAGTTATATCGGGAAGTCCTAAATACCTGGTATTTAAAGGATATTCGTATTTACAAATGAACAAATAATATCGATAACTAATTGCCCATATCCCGGCTAAAATTATTTTTGGCGCAAATTTTAAAGTAGTAACAGTTTTCACTGCATGAGCTACGCAGTTTTTTGGGGAAAAAATTGCTGTTTATACGTTCGCAGGCATTTACAAGGCTATTTTCAAATCTTGAGATCTCTGCAGCTTCATAATTTTTTTCACAGATTTTTCCGTCTTTCAGATAAAACAGAAATGCTTTTATTTGTTTCGGCAAAATTGAAAAAAGCGAAGAAATCCCCCCGGTATAAGACTTCAGCTGGTTTAAATAATTTACTGCAGGTTTATTGCCCTTAAGCGCTGATGTTTTATAGTCTATTATCCTTAAACTGCCATCGGACATATAATCAAGCCTGTCGACTTTGCAGCTTATTACAAAGCCTTTTAGATTCCAATAGAACAGCTGTTCTAAAATTATTTTTTTTACATCCGGATCGCTGTAAAAACAGCTCTTTATATAATTGTTTAAAAAAGCATCGACCTGACTGCCGTCACTTCTCAGCGTCTGCAAATCCGCCGTCTGTGTAACTTTTATCTGTGAATCTTCCGTCTGCAAATCCTCCGGCTGCGAAACTTGCGCTTGTGAATTCTGTGTTTGTGAACCCTCCGGCTGCGAATCCCCAGTCTTTGAACCCCCCGGCTTTGAATGTTCCGGCCGCAAATCCTCCGGCTGAGAATATTTGGCTTTGGCCAAAAAATTTTTATCCACAATTTCCCCGAAACTCTGCATAGTCAGAACCTGGATAAATTTATGGACCTTTTCACCGGTAAGGATCGCCCTACCCGAAGGTTCCGGAATATTATAAATATATTTCCACTTATATTTCCTGGGACATTCCAAATACCCAAGAAGCTCTGTCATGGAAAAATTCTTTTTGGCTTGCGCGGGCTCTGCCCGTGAAAGCGCGCCAGCCGGGTATTTTAAAGAATCTATCATTTTCTTGTATTCTCTGCAGCTTCCTGATGAATTATAGCCGGAAGCCTTTAAGCCATTTACTGCACCGGCAAGTATTTTCTCGATTCCGGCTGCGCAAACAGGGTCAGACAAGCTTCCCGATATCCCTTTTTTACTATTTTTTAAAACTTTTCCGGAATTGTCATAAGCATCATCCAAAGTGTAATTATCTGACAATATTTGTGATAAATCTTCCGTACAAATGCCAGCCTGCTCTGTCTGGACGCTTTCGGGCAATATTTTTTTAAGAAAGTTATAAGCCTTTTCGTTTAATATCCTGATTTTACTCCGGTCCCCGTTCTTTTTAAGGATATCTTCTAAAAAAGGCAGCGGGATTTTAGGCTTTTTATCCGGATCGCTGCTACTGGCTGCGGCGTTATTCGGTCCACTGCTATTCGGTCCGCTGTCTTGTTCACTGTATGAAAGAAAAAGCAACTTTTTGGCCCTGCTGCATGCTACATAGAATATTCTTCTCTCTTCTTCCATATTCAGCTTTTTTATTTCTGATTCAAACTTTTCTTTGCTTTTAAAAGAATGCTTTTGCCCGTATATCTTCCTGTCTTTCCTGAGCATTGCAGGTATTTTAAATTTTCCTGAAGCCGTTCTTGGGTTGTAATCATTTTTCCAAAGCATGGGTAAAAATACTGCCTCAAATTCCAGCCCTTTTGAAGCATGTATACTCATAATCTTAACTGCATCAGACTGCCGAAATTGTATGCTCTCCGGGTCCTCCTCTTCGGATTTGGCAACATCTTTAAGATAAACAATAAAACCTTCAAGATTATTTTCCATACTTTCTGATTCAAAATCGGAACTTATTTTTATAAGCAGCTCAATGTTTTTAATTTTTCTTTTCCTTGTTTTATTAAAGCCTGATTTCAATTCGCAGTATAGACCTGAATATTCATAGATGATGCTGATGAGCTCATTTAATTTAACACTGAATGACTGTGAGACATAATGGTTCATTTCTTCGATGAACTCTTTTAGCCGCAGTTTTGTCTCTTTTTTAAGGTATGGGTTGTTTTCGCTTTCTGTGATTCCATCAAACAGGCTTATATGAAAACTGCCGACTGCGTCCGGCAGCTTTTTGTTTTCAGTATCAAAATTTTTCATGAAATAAACATCCCTGTCTGAGATCTTATACTTTTGGGATTGAAGCAGGTATATAAGGTGTATCTCATCCTGGATATCTGCAACTGCCATGAGCCAGGAAATAATATATAAAACCTCCGGCTCATAGAAAAAGCCTTTGCCGCTGACCACTTCATATTTAAGCCCTTGCTTTTCAAGAGCCTCAACTATATATTTAAATCTTTTTTTTCTTGCAAGGACCGCAATATCCTTTAGCTTAAAACCGGAAAGGTTAAGCTCACGGATATTGAGAGCAATTTGCCGAGCCTCATCAGAAGGAGAATCAAAAACAGAAAAGAGAACTTCAGATTTTTTATTTTTATATTCCGGTTTCAGGTCCTTTCCAAACCTGCCTTCATTAAAGCTAATCAAATTATTGATTGCTTCTATAATTGCCTCACCGGACCTGAAATTTGTTGTAAGAAAGTAATCTTTTACGGTATAGTCCTTAAACGCATCCCAGTTATGAAAGTCAAGGATGTTTTCAATACAGGCGCCCCTGAACGAATATATGCCCTGGTCATCGTCGCCGACTATCATGAGGCTGTTATAATCCGGCTTGTAAAGCATGGAAATAAAATAACCCTGGGCGATATCGGTATCCTGGAATTCATCGATAAATATATATTTATATCTTCTTCTATACTTTTCCCTTATTTCATCGTTATCTTTTAACAAAAGATATGGCAGGAATATGTGGTCATAATAATCTACAAGGTTATTCTCGTGCTTTTTATATTCATAATTTTCATAAACACTGCAAAGATCAGCCTGGTAATTAAATATTTCCAGCTCCTCTTTAAGCAATGCGGCGCTTGAAAAAGAGGTAAAGATTTTTTCCCTTTCAGAATAATAGCTTTTCAGGTCCGAAGGCAGGATAAGGTTGCTTTTTAAATCACGGATATAATGTAAAACGTCTTCCGTGAATTTGCCCGTATCTTTTCCGACAGGGATGCTTTTAAAATCAGACTTTTTGACTATCTCGTATATCATCTGCCAGGATTTTGAAATATTTATAAGCCTGTAATCTTTTCCGAGGCCCAGTAAAAAGCTGTTTTCTGATATGATAAGGTTTCCGAAAGAATTAAACGTATAGATATTAATGGCTGAAAAATCGATTTTTTTAGCCAGACTTGCCTTTATTTTGGAGCGCATATTTTCTGCTGCGTTTTTAGTAAAGGTTATTGCTAAAATCTCTTCCGGCCGACACATGCCGGATCGCAAAATGTCGACTATGTTCTGTGTCAGGACAAAAGTTTTCCCTGAGCCTGCGCAGGCAATGACCCTCCTTACGGCTGAATTGCTGTCAAGTATCCGCTTTTGCTCCGGTGTAATTTTTTTATTTTTATTTTCCTTCTCTATCATCGTTTTGTTATTCACTGTAATGGCGCTTTATTATTGCTTTATTGTCACTTTTTTATTGCTTTGCTATCGCAGTTCTATCGTTTATTATCCCTTTATTAGTGCTGTATCATCCCTGCGTCATTTTTAAAATTTTCCAAACTTTTATTGTTCCGGTATATGTTCCCTGCACAAAGTTCCGTTATAGCGAAAATTTCCCGGCTCCAAGCGGAATGGATATATTTTTAAAACATTTTTCTTCTTATTGCCAAAAACCGCATATTATCCTGTATTCACAGTTTTTACATGTAAAAGGGTTTTTGGGGCCCTTGTGGAACCGTTCCTTTTTTATCTCTTTTATAGTACGTTTGATAAAATTATAAAAATGCCCGTAATCATAAAAATCTTTATCAAGCCTGACCTCCTGATTTTTTTTCTCGCCTAAAAAGATATATTTCATTCCATATTCTTTGCCTTTCAGGTCATCCAGTTCCGGGCTTAAATCTACAGCCATCCTATAAAGCCTGAGCTGTATTTCATTTTCATCACTTATGGATGCCGTGTTCTTTTTGCCCGACTTGAAATCAATAAGTTCAATGCTGCCTTCATCAATAAAATTTATTTGATCTATCCTTCCTTTTATCCTGCTGCCACCGACGTCAAAGTGAAAGGCCCTCTCGCTTACTACATTTAAAACATTGCCGCTTACAAAGCTTTCGTAATAGTTTCTAAAGTCTTCGACGGTTTTCTTAAATACTTCTTTTTTAAGATATGAAAATTCAAAAGTTCTATATTTTTCAAGCCTAAAAACATTGCTGATTTCTTTTTCCAGAATTGGCCAGGACAAATTATTTTTATTGTTTTCAAAAAAATTCTTTACTACTTCATGATAAATATTTCCCACCAGGAGACTTAAAGTTTTTTTTTGTTTTAATTTAAAATAAAAATTCATCTTATATTTTACCGGACATTCCATGTAACTGCTTAGGGCCGTATATGAAAATACAGGACTTATGAACCTGGAAGGTAAATTACTGTTTGAGGAAAGTTTTTTTATGCCCCACCAGCTTTGAGGAGGATACATTTCTTTCAGATAAATAAGGTCCTTAAGCAGTGAATCGTTTACCGCCGGCACCCTGCTGTTATTTTTAAATATTTTGGATACCGCTCTTTTCCTGACGAGCCACTTTTCCAATGACATCAGCCTTGAGTTTTTATACTCCCGGCGGATCATATCCTTACAGCCTGTTTTTTCTGCCTGGGCCGTTTTGCTTTTATCTGACTTTTTGGCTGTCTTTAAACTTTTATATGGGTTTTTTTTCTTAATATCTTCGGTAATACCCTCGAGCTCTTCAAAAAACCGGGATTTTGGTTCAGAACTGCTTGAAGTAATAAAAACATAGTCTTTTGCCCTCGAAAGGCCCGTATAAAATAGCTTTCTTTCATCAGCAAGGTGTTTTTTCTTTAATATTTCTTCAGGATAGCTCTTGCCTTCGGTAAAGTAATTAAAAATCTGCATATCATAAAGCTGCGATTTTCCGAAAACAGAAGGAAGGTAATTTTCATTTATAAAAGGCGTAAAAACTGCATCAAACTCAAGGCCCTTGCATTGGTGGTAGCTTAAAATGTTTATGAACCCGGGTTTTAAGAACTCCTTGGTACTTTCTTCTATTTCTTCAAGAAAATTGTTACTTATTATATCTTCCAGGAATATAAGGTAATCTTGGGCCGTGTTTGACATTGGATTACTTTCTGAAAAATCATTTACTGTCCTTAAATAATCTCCCAGCAGCGATAAAGTGTTAACTGTTACGTACTCCGGATTTTTTTTCCTGCGTAAAAGATATTTTAAGATACCAATATCAGGGTCATTTACCAGTTTATCTATAAGTTTGCCCACTGCAGCACCCTGTAAATTTAATTCTATATATTTTTCCAGGGCAGCAACAAAACCGGACAACCTCCCCAGGTCCTTTAAGTAAAGATTTTCAGGCACCGGAACCGGTTTTCCGGTTTTTTTGGATTTTTTTTGATTACCGGATTTTATAAATCTGTCACTATTTTTCAAAAACTGTCTTAAATTTTCCAATAACCTGCTGCCGTCAGCCAAGCTGTCCGCTATATTGGTGTCTGCCGTATTGATGTCCGCCATACTGATGTCTGCCATATTCAGTTTGACTGGATTGCGGTCAGCGGCTATTATATTTTTAGTACTTTCTTCGGCGGCAAAGTCGAGCCTGAGCCCCGGATATACTCTTCTAAATATTTTTTTTACGAAAACCGGGCTTAGACCTATATGTTCGGAATATAATAAAGCTTGAAGCAGCTGCAGCTCGTCATACGTACGGTTTTTACTGCCGGGGTCCTGAAGAACAATAAATTTTAAAAAATCCAATATATACTTTACAAAGGGGTTTTCAAGTATTGTCCTGGAACTTCTGCGCATAAAAGGTATATTATTGTTTGAAAGTATGTGCTCTAAAAGCCTTGTCTTGTAGCTCATGCCTTTGACGATTATACATATTTTTTCAGGCTTAATATTTTTTAAAAAAATAAGTTTTTTTATCCTGGAGCTTATAAAAGCGATTTCATCCATTACGGTTTTAAACTCATTTGTTTCAAAAACACCTTCTTTAATATCTGCCGAAACAGGCATTTGCGACTTTTTGTCTATC